>NZ_JBIBHM010000019.1:0-126062 GCF_042957025.1 Streptomyces sp. NPDC008139 | reverse complement strand
GTTACATTCCGAACCCGGAAGCTAAGCCTTTCAGCGCCGATGGTACTGCAGGGGGGACCCTGTGGGAGAGTAGGACACCGCCGAACAATCTTTATGGACCCTCGGTCCTGGCCTAAGCGCTGGGACCGAGGGTCTTTTTTCGTTGTTCTTCGGTGCGCGTCCTCTCCGTCATGGCGAGAGACTCGCACTACAGCAGTACGATCCGACAGGAGTCACGTCGATGCCCAACTCGCCTGAAGACCGGCCCGAGCGTCCCGAACGCCGGGACTCGCGCCCGAACGGCGGCGGCGACCGCGGGGGTTACCGCAGCAGCGGTCCGCGGCGGGACGGTGACCGTCCCACCGGCGGCTTCCGTCGCGACGATCGACGTGACGACCGTCCGCGGGGCCCGCGTCGCGAAGACGACCGTGGCGGCTACCGCCCGCGCGACGACCGCCGCGACAGTGGTGGCCGTCCTCCGGCCGGCGGCGGCTACCGTCCCCGTGACGACCGCCCCCGTGACGACCGCCCCCGTGACGACCGCCCCCGTGACGACCGTCCGCGTGACGACCGTCCGCGTGACGACCGTCCGCGCCAGGACCGCCCCCGCGACGACCATCCCGGCGGTGGCGGCGGTAGCTTCCGCCCGCGCGAGGACCGGCCTCGTTTTGACCGTCCGCGTGAGGACCGTCCCGGCGGTGGCGGTGGCGGTTTCCGTCGCGACGACCGTCCGCGTGACGACCGGCGTGACGACCGCCCCCGTGGCCCGCGCCGTGAGGACGACCGCGGCGGCTTCCGCCCGCGCGAGGACCGTCCCAGGGACGACCGCCCCCGTCAGGACCGGCCCGGTGGCGGCGGCGGTGGCTTCCGCCCGCGCGAGGACCGGCCTCGTTTTGACCGTCCGCGTGAGGACCGGCCCGGCGGTGGCGGCGGTGGCTTCCGCCCGCGTGACGACCGGCCTCGTTTTGACCGTCCGCGTGAGGACCGTCCCGGCGGTGGTGGTGGCGGTTTCCGTCGCGACGACCGTCCGCGTGACGACCGGCGTGACGACCGTCCCCGTGGCCCGCGCCGTGAGGACGACCGCGGCGGCTACCGCCCCCGCGACGACCGTCCCAGGGACGACCGCCCCCGTCAGGACCGTCCCAGGGACGACCGTCCCCGGTACGACCGCCCGCGCGACGATCGTCCTCGCGACGACAGGCCGCGTGACGACCGCCCCCGCTTCGACAGGCCGCGTGACGACCGTCGCGACGACCGGTCCGGCGGCGGCTTCCGTCCCCGTGAGGACCGGCCGCGCTACGACCGTCCGCGCGACGACCGCCCCGGTGGCGGCGGTGGCGGGTTCCGCAGGGACGACAGGCCCCGCGACGACCGTCCCCGTTTCGACGGCCCGCGTGACGACCGCCCGCGCGGTCCGCGCCGCGACGACGACCGTCCCCGTTTCGACCGGCCCCGTGACGACCGTCGCGATGACCGCGGTGACGACCGTCCGCGTGGCCCGCGCCGGGACGACGACCGGGACCGTGGCGGCCAGGGGCGTCGCCCCGTGGTCGAGGGCCGCGGCCGGTTCGAGAACCGGGGCAGGGACGACCGCCGTGAGGAGCGGGAGCCCGTCCGCAGGCTGCCGATCCCTGACGAGGTCACCGGCCACGAGATCGACCCGAGCGTGCGCCAGGAGCTGATGAGCCTACCGAAGACGCTCGCGGAGGATGTGGCGCGCAACCTCGTCATGGTGGCCCGGCTGCTGGACGAGGAGCCCGAGCAGGCGTACGCGTACTCGCGCGTCGCGCTGCGGCTGGCGTCCCGCGTCGCGGCCGTCAGGGAAGCGGCGGGCTTCGCGTCGTACGCCAGTGAGCGGTACGCCGAGGCGCTGGCCGAATTCCGGGCGACCCGGCGGATGACCGGCACCGTCGACCTGTGGCCGGTGATGGCGGACTGCGAGCGTGGTCTCGGCCGTCCGGAGCGCGCGCTGGAGATGGCGGGCGCCCCCGAGGTGCACAAGCTGGACAAGGCCGGCCAGGTCGAGATGCGCCTGGTCGCGGCCGGGGCCCGGCAGGACATGGGTCAGGACGAGGCCGCGGTGGTCACCCTCCAGAGCTCCGAGCTGGCCTCCAACGCCGTGCACCCGTGGACCGCCCGCCTGCGGTACGCCTACGCGGACGCGCTGCTGCGCGTCGGCCGTGAGCGCGAGGGCCGCGACTGGTTCGCGAAGGCGCTCGAAGCCGACCACAACGGCACCACCGACGCCTCCGACCGTCTCGCCCAGCTCGACGGCGTGGAATTCGTCGACGCCATCGATGAGGACGACGCGGCCGAGTCCGAGTCCGAGCCCCAGCGGCCGGACACGACGGACGAGGCGGCGGACGACGAGGACGACGCCGAGGACACGGACGACGACGTTAACGACGACGTTTCGGACGACGACGTCTCCGACGAGGACGACGGCGAGACCTCCGAGACCTCCGAGACCTCCGAGGAGCCCGCCGGCGGTACCGACGAGTCCGCGCAGGACGAGGACGACTCGGACGACGAGGCCCACGACGACGAGGGCGCCCACGACGACGAGGGCTCCGACGACGCCGAGAAGGCCGAGCAGAAGGCCGAGGCGACCGACGGAGCCGCCCCGTCCTCCTTCCTCGACTCGCCGTTCCGCGAGCCCGCCGCCCACGGCGAGCCGAAGAGCGACGACGAGGACTGACACCCGCACGCGTCCCACGTGAAAGGGCGGCACCCGCACACCGCGGGTGCCGCCCTTTCGTATGACCGGCTCCGACCCAGCCGCGTCCCGAGCCGACTCGGCCCCGACTCAGCCGAGTTCGACGCTGCGCATCACCAGTCCGCTCGCCGGTTTCGGGCCGAAGGACGTGGACTTGCGAGGCATGGTCACGCCCTGGCGGGCGAGGTCGCGGACGATGTCCTCGTGCACCGGGTGCATGAGGACGGCCGTGCCGTGCAGCCGTTCCGCCAGGCCGACGGCGGCGGCCGTGTCGTGGATGTAGCGGATGTCCTCGGGGGAGTCGGGGACCTTCCAGACGTCGTCGAGCAGCAGGCTGTGCAGGACGGCGGCGTCCAGGCGGCGCCATTGCGCGGGGTGGTCGGCCGGAACGCCGCGCTCGATGGCCGCCGGGTCGGGCCGGTCCAGCAGGTGGAAGCCGCCGTCGCCCGCGAGCAGGAAGGCGTTGCCGTCGCCCGCGGCCTGCGCCAGCGCGTCGAGCGCGCCGTCCAGCGAAGGACCGGGCAGCGGCCGTACGCGGAAGGTGGTGCGGGCGGCCTCCAGCGCGTCGGCCAGCGGCAGCCGCGGCAGGACGCGGTGGATGGCGCGTACCCGCAGCGGGTAGCGGGCGGTGTCGACCAGCAGGACGAGGCCGTAGTCCCAGGGGGTGCCGGGGCGGTGGGCCGACTGGAGCAGCCGGTAGGTCGCCCAGCGGTGGTGGCCGTCGGCGATCAGGGCCTGGTGGGACGCGAGATCGCCCTCGACGGCCGCGTGGTCGGCGGGGTCGGTGAGCGCCCACAGCCGGTGCCGTACCCCGTCCTCGGTGACCGTGGCCAGCAGCGGCTCGGCGTCGACGGCGGTGCGGTCGATGACGGCGGCCGTCGCGTCGCCCTGCCGGTAGGACAGCAGCAGTGGTTCCAGATTGGCGCCGGTCGCGCGCATCAGGGCCGCGCGGTCGGCGACCGGGCCGGGCATGACGTCCTCGTGCGGCAGGACGACGCCGTCCTCCGGCGGTGTGAGCCGCAGTGCGCCGATCACCCCGCGCTGGAGGTGGTCGCCGTCGCGCTGTTCGTAGACGTAGAGGGCGGGCAGCGGGTCGGCGGCGAGGACGCCCTCGTCGAGCCAGGCGGTGAGGGTCCTGGCGGCCTTGCCGTGCCGGGCGGCCGGTGTCTCGGCCTCGGGGAGGATGAGCCGGACGACGTTGTACGGGTCGGCCGTCTCCAAGTGCCGCTGGCCGTCGGGCCGTACGACGACGTCGTACGGCGGTGAGGTCACCGCGGCCAGGCTGCCGACGCGCTGTCGTACGTAGCGGAGCCCGCGGAAGGGCTTCAGACGCAGGCCGTGCTCGCCGTTGAGTCCGGAGTTGGTCATCAGCGCATGCTATGTCCGGGGCGGGCATGAGGGATGATCGGGGTCATCGACGACATCCGAGGAGCGAGCCCGTCATGACCCACCGGACCAGTCCGAACGGCACCGAAGGACCGCTGGACACGGCGTACGACACGGCGCTCCTCGACCTCGACGGGGTCGTGTACGCGGGCGGTGACGCCATCGCGCACGCGGTCGAGTCGCTGGCCGCGGCGAGCGGGCACGGGATGCGCCTGGCGTACGTGACGAACAACGCCTCGCGTACGCCGCAGGCCGTCGCGGAGCACCTCACCGACCTCGGGGTGCCCGCGGAGGCCGACGAGGTGATCACCTCGGCGCAGGCGGTGGCGCGGCTGATCGCCGATCAGGTGCCCGAGGGGGCGAAGGTGCTCGCGGTGGGCGGCGAGGGGCTGTTCGCGGCGCTGCGCGAGCGCGGTCTGCGGCCGGTGGAGTCGGCGGACGACGAGCCCGTCGCGGCCGTACAGGGGTACGGGCCCGACCTGCGGTGGTCGCAGCTCGGGGAGATGGCGTACGCGGTGAACCGGGGCGTGCCGTGGTTCGCGTCCAACACGGATCTGACGATTCCGAGCGCCCGCGGAATCGCGCCGGGGAACGGCGCGGCGGTGGAGGTCGTACGCATCGCGACCGGCGGTGAGCCGCAGGTCGCGGGGAAGCCGCTGCCGCCGATGCACCGCGAGACGGTGATCAGGACGGGGGCGAAGCGGCCCCTGGTGGTGGGGGACCGGCTCGACACGGACATCGAGGGCGCGCACGCCGGCGAGGTGGACTCGCTGCTCGTGCTGACCGGGGTGACGGACGCGGCCCACCTGCTCGCCGCCGAGCCGCGCCACCGTCCCACGTATGTCGCCGCCGACCTGCGCGGGCTGCTGGTCGCGCAGCCGGAGGTCACGGCGGCCGACGGCGGCTTCCGCTGCGGGGGTTGGACCGCCTCCGCCGCCTCGGACACGCTCGTGCTCGACGGTGACGGCGACGCGCTCGACGGGCTGCGCGCGCTGTGCGCCGCGGCCTGGACGTCGGCGGGCGACGGCACATGCGGCCTGGACGCGGACAAGGCACTGGCGCGGCTGGGCCTTTGAGCCCGGCTGGGCCTTTGAGCCGGGCCGGGGCTTTGCGCCGGGCTGTGCCTTTGAGCCGGCCGGGGCTCTGCGGCGGGCTCCACGATGCGGGCCCGGCCCGGCACTTGAGCCCGGCTGACCCGCGCGGGCGCGTCTGGCCGCGCCGCACCCGCCCGCCTGACGCGGTGCGCGCCCCGTGGCGCGCGGCCGGGTCAGGTGTCCGCGTCCGCCGTGGCATCGCTCTTCGCGGCCGCTTCGGCCTCGGCCTCGGCTTGCGCGACGGCCGCCGCCAGCAGGTCGTCCTCGGTGACGCCGCGCCGCCAGTAGCCGGTGAATTTGATCGCCTTGCGGTCGATGCCGCGGTCGTTGACCAAGTGGCGGCGGAGCGCGCGTGCCGAGGCGGCCTCGCCCGCGATCCAGGCGTAGGGGGTGCCGGACGGCAGGTCCCCGGCGTCGCGGACGGCGGCCAGCAGCGCGGCGGTGCGGTCGGCGCCGGGGTGTTCCCGCACCAGCCAGGTGATGTCGGCGTCGGCGTCGGTGGTCAGCGGGATGCGGTCGTCGGGGTGGGCGACCTCGATCCAGACCTTGACGGGCATGCCCGCGGGCAGCCACTCCAGGATGCTCGCGACGGCGGGCAGCGCGGTCTCGTCGGCGGTCAGCAGCACCCAGTCGGTACCGGCGGGCGGCTGGAAGTCGACGCCGCCGTTGTCCTCGCCGGCCGGGGCGAGGATGCTCACCGGGTCGCCGGGCTTGGCCTGTTGGGCCCAGCGGGAGGCGGGGCCGAGGTCGCCGTGCAGGGCGAAGTCGATGTCGAATTCCAGCGGGTCGCGGCGGACCGCGCGGATCGTGTACGTCCGCATGATGCCGCGGACGTCGGGGTCGAGGGCGCGCCAGTTGGCGTACCAGTCGGCGCCGAGCGGTTCCGGCAGCACCGGGCGGGTCTGGCCCCGCTGCGGCAGGAAGAGCTTGAAGCGCTGGTCCCGGCCGCCGCTCACGACGCCGGCCAGGTCGTCGCCGCCGAGCACGATCCGTACCAGGGTGGGCGACAGCCGCTCGGTGCGCAGGACGCGGGGGTGGAAGAAGAGGTAGGGCGCGGTGGACACGGCGTCAGCTCACCTTCTTCGCACCCGTGATGGCCTTGGTCAGCGCCTCGATCTGGGCGGCGCACTTGTCGTACGAGAAGATCGGCTCGCTCGGCCAGCCGATGACCTGCCCGGCCTTGACGGCGGCCAGTTGTGCCCAGGTGGGCTTGGCGGCCAGGTCCTTGGGCTGGAGGGTCGCGGTGCGGTTGTCGAGCATGATGATGTCGGGCTTGTACTTGTCGGCGTTCTCCCAGCTCAGCGTCTCGAAGAAGCCGCCTTCGACCTTGTCGGGGACGATGAAGTCGACGCCGAGGCTCTTGTAGTAGCTGAGGTCGGACGCGGAGGGCGGGGTCGAGACGTAGAAGGAGTCGGCGCTGCCGGAGGCGGCCATCACCTTGATGCCGCCGGACGCCTTGGCGGCGGCGCGCAGATCGGCGGACGCCTTCTCGAAGCGGGCCTTGGCGGCGGCGTTGGTGGTCGAGTTCATGTCCGCGCCCAGGGACGCGGCGAGTTCGGCGTACCGCTGGAGCGGGGTGGTGATCGGGACGCCCCTGAGGCTGATGCCGACGCTGGGCGCGATGCCGAGGATCTTCTTGGCGCTCTCGTCCGGCACGTACCAGAGGGTCGGCGCCTCGTACATGTGGCTGATCAGCAGTTGGGGGGAGAGGGCCGCGTACTTCTCGATGTTGAACTCGCCCCAGGTGTTGCCGACCACGGTGAGTTTGCTGACGTCGAGATCGCCCGCCTGGGCGTCGGCGCCGCCGCCCTTGACCGTGGTCGGGCCGAAGACGCCGACGCACTCGACGCCGTAGTCGTGCAGCGCGGCGGCGGCGCCGACGTAGGCGACCAGCTTGGTGGGGGCCTTGTCGAGCTTCACCGTGGTCTTGCGGTCGTCGGTGAAGGACCAGGGGCCCGCGGGGGTCTTGGCGCCGGAGTCCGCCTTGCCGCCGGAGCCGGCGCCCGGGTCCTTGGAGTCCTTGTCGGAGGAGCTGCCGCAAGCCGCGAGCAGGGCGCCGATACCGACGGAGCCGCCCGCGGCGAGCACGCCTCGCCGCGACATTCCGGACATGGGTGAGAAACGAGGGGGATTCATCAAGACAGCCGCTCTGCTCGGAGTTGAGGTGGCCAGGTTAGGCTAACCTAATCACCGTGTTGGTCGATCGTCACTCCCCACCCGCTCCGGTCACCGGGCAGCAGGTCACCGGCCCACCGGCCGTCGAACGCCGCGGCAGCGTCGCGCAGGCGAACGCGAAACGCGCCGCCGGGCTGCTCGCCGCCGTCGGCCTGCTGGTCGTCGTGGCCCTCGCGAGCATCGCCATCGGCGCCAAGGACATACCCGTCGACCAGGTCTGGCACGGGCTGTTCCACTACGCGGCCACCGACAACGACGTGGTGATCCGCAAACTGCGGCTGCCGCGTACGGTCCTCGGACTCCTCGTCGGCGCCGCGCTCGGCGTCGCGGGCGCGGCCATGCAGGCCCTCACCCGCAACCCGCTCGCCGACCCCGGACTGCTCGGCGTCAACGCGGGCGCCGCGGCGGCCGTCGTCTCCGCGATCAGCTTCTTCGGCGTGACCAGCATGAGCGGTTACGTGTGGTTCGCCCTCGGCGGCGCGGCCGTGGTCTCGGCGCTGGTCTACGTCATTGGCGGCAGCCGGTCCGCGACCCCGGTCCGCCTCGCCCTCGCGGGCACCGCCGTCACCGCCGTGCTCCAGGGCTGGACCACCGCCGTCGAACTCAGCGACAACGCGGCCCTGGACCGGATGCGCTTCTGGCAGGTCGGCTCGCTCGCCGCCGCCGACATGGCGACCGTCCGCTACGTGACCCCGTTCATCCTGGCCGGCGCCGTACTCGCGCTCATCAGCGGCCGGCCGCTCAACGCCGTCGCGCTCGGCGACGACACCGCCCGCGGCCTCGGCGCCAAACTGACCCGCACCCGCGTGCTGGTGATGATCTCCATCACGCTGCTGTGCGGCGCGGCCACCGCCGCCTGCGGGCCCGTCGTCTTCATCGGCCTGATGGTGCCGCACGTCGTACGCGGCATCACCGGACCCGACATGCGCTGGATCCTGCCCTACGCGGCCGTGCTGTCACCGGTGCTGCTGCTCGGCGCTGACGTGGTCGGACGGCTCATCACCCGCCCGGCCGAACTCCAGGTCGGCATCGTCACCGCGGTCCTCGGCGGACCGGTCTTCATCGCCCTCGTACGCCGCCGAAGGATGGCCGAACTGTGAGAGAACCCGTACTGCGCACCCGCGGCGGACTGTCCGTCCGGGTCGACCGGCGCGCGGCCGTCGTCTCCTGCGTCCTGCTGCTCGCGGCCCTCGCCGTCTCCGTCGTCCTGATCGGCACGGGCGACTACGCCATCGCCCCGCTCGACGTCGTCCGCACCCTGACCGGACACGGCACCGCGGCCCAGGAGTTCATCGTCCGTGACCTGCGGCTGCCGCGGGTCATCGTGGCGCTGCTCGTCGGCGCCGCGCTCGGCATGGCGGGCGCCGCCTTCCAGACCGTCTCCCGCAACCCGCTCGGCAGCCCCGACGTCATCGGCTTCGGCCAGGGCTCCGCCGCGGGCGCGCTGATCGTCATCGTGCTGCTCAAGGGCAGCGCCTACGAGGTCGCCATCGGCGCCGTCGCGGGCGGACTGCTCACCGGCATCGCCGTCTACGTACTGGCCTGGAAGCGCGGGGTGCACGGCTACCGGCTGGTGCTGATCGGCATCGGCGCCTCGGCCGTGCTGTCGGCCGTCAACAGCTATCTGCTGGTCAAGGCCGACTTCGTGGACGCCGCCCGCGCGATCGTCTGGATCACCGGCTCCCTCGACGGCCGCGACTGGAACCAGGTCTGGCCGCTGCTCGTCGCCTGCGGCGTCCTCATGCCGCTGCTGCTGTCCCAGGGACGCGCGCTGCGGATCAGCGAGATGGGCGACGACGCGGCGGCGGCGCTGGGCGTCCGCGTGGAGCGCACCCGGCTGATCGTCGTACTCGGCGCGGTCCTGCTCACCGCGTCCGCCACCGCGGCGGCGGGCCCCATCGCCTTCATCGCGCTGACCGCGCCCCAACTGGCCCGGCGCCTCACCCGTTCGCCGGGTGTCTCGCTGCTGTCGTCCGCGCTGTTGGGCGCCGCGCTGCTCGTCGCCGCCGACCTGGCCGCCCAGCGCGCCTTCGGCTCGGGCCAGGTGCCGGTCGGTGTCGCCACCGGCGTGCTCGGCGGCGGCTATCTGCTGTGGCTGCTGATCGCGGAGCGGAGGGCGGGACGGATATGAGGACGCGTACGGAACGCGAGGAGCGCACGGAGAACGCGCGGAGCGCGGCGGACCCGGAACGTACGCAGGGCGCGGCGGACCCGGAACGTACGGCGTTCACAGCGCGGCTGAGGCAGCCCCGCGGCGGCCGACGGAAGCAGCCGCGGCCACCGGCAGACACCACCCGCCAGATCCCTTCGGCAGAACACGGAGCGTCCCGCATGACCCGCCTCGCCGCCGAGTCCGTCACTCTCGCGTACGACCAGCGGGTCATCGCGAAGGAGCTGTCGGTCGCCATACCCGACCAGTCCTTCACCGTCATCGTCGGACCGAACGCCTGCGGCAAGTCGACATTGCTGCGCGCGCTGTCGCGGCTGCTGAAGCCGGCCGCGGGCCAGGTCCTGCTGGACGGCCAGGCCATCGGCACGCTGCCCGCGAAGGTGGTCGCCAGGACGCTGGGGCTGCTCCCGCAGAGCTCGGTGGCGCCAGACGGGATCACCGTGTCGGGGCTGGTGTCGCGCGGCCGGTACCCGCACCAGGGGCTGCTGCGGCAGTGGTCGCCCGAGGACGAGCGAATCGTCGACGAATCGATGGCGGCGACCGGCGTCACCGCCCTGGCCGATCGCTATGTCGACGAACTGTCCGGCGGACAGCGGCAACGCGTCTGGATCGCCATGGCCCTCGCCCAGCAGACCCCGCTGCTGCTGCTCGACGAGCCGACCACCTTCCTCGACATCCAGCACCAGCTCGACGTGCTCGACCTCTGCGCGGAGCTCCACGAACAGCGCGGCCGTACGCTCGTCGCCGTCCTGCACGACCTCAACCAGGCCGCGCGCTACGCCACTCACCTGATCGCCATGCGCGACGGCCGGATCGAGGCGCAGGGGCCGCCCGCCGAGATCATCACCGCGGAGCTGGTGGAGCGGGTCTTCGGGGTGCGCTGCCGGATCATCGAGGACCCGGAGAGCGGTACGCCGCTGGTGGTGCCCGCCGCGCGGCGGGCCGGTGCGGTGGCGGCCGGCGCGACCCTCACCGACGCCGAGCCGGGCCAGGGCTCGGAACCGGCTCCCGGCGTCAAGTCCGGTACGGGCTCCGACCCCGTCGATTCCGTGCCCGGTTCCGTGCCGGGGGCCGGGCCTGATGCCGTGCCAGGCTCGGGGCCAGGTTCGGGACCAGGCTCGGTGTCAGATTCCGGTTCACGTTCCGCGCGTGACTCCGCGTCCGCGTCCGCGTCCGGTTCCGGTGACTCCGCGCCCGGCCTGCTTACAGCAGAGACCGCAGACGCAGGACGTCCCGCAGGCCGGCCTGGAGCTTGACCCGGCCGCTGCCCCACGCCTTGGCGAAGTTCAACTCGCCGCCGACCAGGGCGACCAGGTCGTCGCCCGACATGGTCAGCCTGATCTGCGCCTTGTCGGCGGGCGTGCCCGGCACGGTCGTCACGTCCTCGATCCGGCCGCCGGACAGCCGCCCCACGAAGGTCATGTCCAGATCGGTGATCCGGCAGCTCAGGGAGCGGTCCATGGCGGCGGCTGAGCGCACGCGGCCCTCGGCGTCGGCGAGGTTCGCCGCCAGTCGGTCGAGCGCGCTGCGGCACTCCTCGATCGTCGCCATCGGTGCGGTGTCCTTCTGGATCGTGCCGGATCGTGCGCGGTCCGCGCGCACGTCCGGACGACGCTACCGCAGCACCGCGGGGCACCGTGCTCGGGCCGCGGTCGCGATACGCGGTAGCGTCGTGACCGGATACGTCAACGGCGAGGCGAGGAGTGTGAGCGATGCGGGACGCGCTGCGTACCTGTCTACAGATCGCGGGCGGCCTGACCGAGGCCACCCGGCGGCGCACGATCGACGCGGCGAGGGAGCTGCTCGACCAGACGGGAATAGACGTCGACGCCGTCCAGCGCAGGATCGGCTCCGCCATTCCGGCCGAAGTCCAGACCCTCGCCGACGAGCTGATGGCCTCGGGCCGGGCCAACCGTGACCTGCTGCTCGGACTCATCCGGGACGAAGTCGACAAGACGATGAGCCGGGTCGGTCGCCTCGCCGACGAAGTGACGAAGGTCGGCGTCGTCCTCGAAACGCTCGAACGGCGCATCGGGAACCTGGAGTCCACCGACGAGGACGCGGCCGGCAGCGGTGCCGGGCAGGCCCGGCCCTCGGAGGCGGCTCCCCGGCGCGGCGCCGCCCCGCCGGTTCAGCACGTCAAGGTCGAGCCGGACGCGGCGCCCGCCGCCGCGCCCGCGAAGAAGGCCGCCCCGGCCGCGGCGTCCGCTCCCAAGGGCACCGCGTCGACCGCGGTCCGCAAGGCGGCGGCGAAGAAGGCGCCTTCGGCGCGGAAGACGGCGGCCAAGAAGTCGGCGACGACTCCTTCTCCGGCCGCTCCGGCTTCCCCGGCTTCCCCGGCTTCCCCGGCTTCCCCGGCTTCCCCGGCCTCTCCGGCGGCGAAGAAGGCCGCCCCGACCAGGAAGACCGCCACCGCGGGTACGGGCCCGGCCGCCACGAAGACCGCGTCCGCCAAGAAGGCCGCGGCCAAGAAGACCGCGCCCGCGAAGAAGTCCGCCACCCGCAAGACCACTCCGGCCAGGCCCACCCCGGCCCAGGCGGCCCCTCCGGCGCCCGCGGCCCCCGCGACGCCGGAACAGCCGGAAGGCACCGCCCCGGCGAAGAAGGTGACGGCGAAGAAGGCGACACCCGAGAAGACGGCAGCCAAGAAGACGGCAGCCAAGAAGGTCCCCGCGGCGAAGAAGGCGTCCGCCGTCAAGAAGACCGCCTCGGCGAAGAAGTCGGCGACGGCCAAGACAGCCACGACGAAGAAGGCCGCGGCCAAGAAGGCGCCCGCCGCGAAGAAGGCCACGCCCGCGAAGAAGTCCGCACCGGGGCCGGAGGCGGGTAACGGCGGTGAGTGACCTCGATTTCGGGCCGTCCGGTGCCGCACCGGCACCGGACGGCGACGAGGCGCCGGACGCCGCACCGGCGCAGGACGCCGACGCGGTCGGACCGGCGGACGGGGCCGTGCACGCCCTGCCGGAGGCGGCCGGTCCCGTACCGCTCGGCGTGGTGCTGAGGGAGACGGGGAATGCCGACGTGGACGCGGCGGTTGCCCGGCTGTCGGACGCCGACGAACTGCCGACCGCGGGACACGTAGAGGTGTACGAGGATGCGCACCGCGGATTGCGGGACGCACTTGCCGCGCTGGACCGGAACAGGAGCTGAACCGTACGTGGTGGCACGACGCCGACTCGACGCCGAGCTGGTGCGCCGGAGTCTCGCGCGCTCGCGGGAGCACGCAAGCCAGCTGATCGCCGCCGGGCGGGTGACCGTCGGCGGCGCGACCGCCACGAAGGCGGCCACGCAGGTGGAGACCAGCGCCGCGGTGGTGGTGGCGCGCGACGCCGACGAGCCTGACTACGTGTCGCGCGGCGGACACAAGCTGGCCGGCGCGCTCGCCGCGTTCCAGCCGCGCGGGCTCACCGTCGAGGGCCGCAGGGCGCTCGACGCGGGCGCGTCCACCGGCGGCTTCACCGATGTGCTGCTGCGGGCGGGCGCCGCCGAGGTCGTCGCGGTCGACGTCGGCTACGGCCAGCTGGCCTGGTCGTTGCAGAGCGACGACCGCGTCACCGTCAAGGACCGTACGAACGTCCGCGAGTTGACGCTCGACCACATCGACGGCACCCCCGTCGACCTGATCGTCGGCGACCTGTCGTTCATTCCGCTCGGTCTGGTGCTGCCCGCGCTCGTACGGTGCGCCGCGCCCGACGCCGATCTCGTACTGATGGTGAAGCCGCAGTTCGAGGTGGGTAGGGAACGACTGGGCAGCGGTGGCGTCGTCCGCAGCACCCAGCTACGGGCCGAGAGCGTACGCAAGGTCGCCGCTCAGGGGGCGGAGCTGGGGCTCGGGGTGCTGGGCGTCACGGCCAGTCCGCTGCCCGGACCATCCGGGAATGTGGAATATTTTCTGTGGCTGCGGGCCGGTGCGCCTCCTCTGGACCCGGCCGATGTCGACCGTGCTGTGGCGGAGGGGCCCCGTTGACCACCAAGACCGAATCCGGAACCGGATCCGAAGCCGGACGCGACGGGCAGCGCGGAACGGGCGGCGCCCGTACCGTCTTCCTGCTCGCCCACACCGGCCGCCCGGCCGCCATCCGCAGTGCGGAACGCGTGGTCAAGGGGCTGCTGAGGTGCGGGATCGGCGTACGGCTGCTCGCCGAAGAGGCTGCGGACCTGCCGCTGCCCGCCGAGGTCGAACACGTCACGGAGCCGGGTCCCGAGTCCGTCGAGGGCTGCGAGCTGATCGTCGTACTCGGCGGTGACGGCACGCTGCTGCGCGGCGCCGAATTCGCCCGCGCCTCCGGGGTCCCGCTGCTCGGCGTGAACCTCGGCCGGGTCGGCTTCCTCGCCGAGGCCGAGCGGGACGACCTCGACAAGGTCGTCGACCGCGTCGTCACCCGCGAGTACGAGGTCGAGGAGCGGATGACCCTCGACGTCCTGGTCCGCAACGACGGACACATCGTGCACACCGACTGGGCGCTCAACGAGGCCTCGGTCGAGAAGGCGTCCCGCGAACGCCTCCTGGAGGTCGTCACCGAGGTCGACGGCCGCCCGGTCTCCCGCTTCGGCGGCGACGGCGTCGTCTGCGCCACTCCCACCGGCTCCACCGCCTACGCCTTCTCGGCCGGCGGGCCCGTGGTCTGGCCCGAGGTCGAAGCGCTCCTGATGGTGCCCATCAGCGCTCACGCCCTCTTCGCCAAGCCCCTGGTGACCTCGCCCCGCTCCGTCCTCGCCGTCGAGGTACAGCCCAAGACGCCGCACGGCGTCCTGTGGTGCGACGGCCGCCGCACCGTCGAGCTTCTCGCCGGTGCCCGCGTCGAAGTCCGCCGGGGCGCCGTGCCCGTGCGGCTGGCCCGGCTCCACCACGCCTCCTTCACGGACCGTCTCGTCGCCAAATTCGCCCTCCCCGTCGCCGGATGGCGCGGCGCCCCCCAATAACCCGCCTGACGGCGGACCGTCCGATACGCGCAGGTGGGCGCCCGTCGTGGGCGTGAGGACAGTGCGCTGACCTTGCGCAGGGCCTGGTCTTTTCAGGGGAGGCCCTGTACGTCCGCTGGGCACAGGTGGGCGCCCGCCGCGGGCGCGAGGACAGGACGCTGCCCTTGCGCAGGGCCTGGTTCTTAGGGGCGGGGGGAACTGCGCGACCAGCCCCCACCGGGCCGTCGGCCCGAGAACAGCCGATCTGCCCCGCTGGGGTCGGTGGTGCCCTGCGGGAGCGCTTCGGCCGGCCGCGCAGCCCCAGCTACCGCTGAAAAGATCGGTGTGCCGCCCCGGCGAAGAAAGGCCCGGGGCCGTGCCCCTGAAGACGCTTGCCCCCTCCGCGAGGGGGACCGTTCGGGGCCGAGCCCCGGAGATGCGTACCGCCCTCCGCAGGGGACCGTCGCGCGGCGGGGCGCAAACCTCGTATGGTCGTACCCGTGTTGGAGGAAATGCGAATCCGGTCGCTCGGGGTCATCGAGGACGCCGTGGTGGAACTCTCACCCGGCTTCACCGCGGTGACCGGCGAGACCGGTGCGGGCAAGACCATGGTCGTGACCAGCCTCGGCCTGCTCCTGGGCGGCCGGGCCGATCCTGCGCTGGTACGCATCGGCGCGAAGGCGGCGTCCGTCGAGGGCCGGATAACGATGGCCCCCGGCAACCGGGCCTCCGTACGGGCGGAGGAAGCGGGCGCGGAGCTGGACGACGGCGCGCTGCTGATCAGCCGTACCGTCTCGGCGGAAGGCCGCTCACGGGCGTTCGTGGGCGGCCGTACCGTCCCGGTGGGGCTGCTCGGCGAGCTGGCGGACGACCTGGTGGCCGTGCACGGCCAGACCGACCAGCAGGGCCTGCTGCGCCCGGCGCGGCAGCGCGAGGCCCTGGACCGGTACGCGGGTGACGCCGTCGCGGCGCCGCTGGCGAAGTACGGGTCGGCCTACCGCAGGCTTCGGGAGGTCGCGGCCGAGCTGGACGAGCTGACGACGCGGGCCAGGGAGCGCGCGCAGGAAGCGGACCTGCTGCGGTTCGGCATCGAGGAAGTGGCGGCGGCCGAGCCGGTCGCGGGCGAGGACACCGAACTGGCCGCCGAGGCGGCCCGCCTCGGCCACGCCGAGGCGCTGGCGAGCGCGGCGGCCATCGCGCACGCGGCGCTCGCGGGGAACCCCGAGGACCCGGAGGGCGTGGACGCGGGCACCCTCGTCGCCGGGGCGCAGCGCGCGGTGGACGCGGTCAGCGCGCACGACCCGGAACTGGCGGGCCTGGCGGCCCGGCTCGGCGAGATCGGCATCCTGCTCGGTGACGTCTCGGGCGAGCTGGCGGGATACGCCGACAATCTGGACGCCGACCCGCTGCGGCTCGCGGCCGTCGAGGAGCGCAGGTCCGTACTGGCGCATCTGACGCGCAAGTACGGCGTCGACATCGACGGCGTGCTGGCGTGGGCCGAGGAGAGCGCCGCGCGGCTCGGCGAACTCGAGGGCGACGACGAGCGGATCGAAGGACTCACCGCGGAGCGGGACGCGCTCCGCGCGGAACTGGGCGCGCTCGCCCAGGACCTGACCGACGCGCGGGGCGAGGCGGCGGACCGTTTCGCCGCCGCCGTCACCGCGGAACTCGCCGAGCTGGCGATGCCGCACGCCCGTGTCGGCGTCGCGATCCGGCAGACCGAGACGGCCGAGCCCGACGCCGGGATCGAGGTGGGCGGCAGGGCCGTGACCTTCGGCCCGACCGGCGCCGACGAGGTGGAGCTGCAACTGGCCCCGCACCCCGGCTCCCCGGCCCGGCCGATCGCCAAGGGCGCCTCGGGCGGTGAGCTGTCGCGCGTCATGCTCGCCGTCGAGGTGGTCTTCGCCGGGTCCGACCCGGTGCCGACGTACCTCTTCGACGAGGTGGACGCCGGAGTCGGCGGCAAGGCGGCCGTCGAGGTCGGCCGCCGCCTGGCGCGCCTGGCCCGTACCGCGCAGGTCGTCGTGGTCACCCACCTCCCGCAGGTCGCGGCCTTCGCCGACCGGCAGCTCCTGGTCGAGAAGACCAACGACGGGTCCGTCACCCGCAGCGGCGTCACCATCCTGGAGGGCGAGGCCCGGGTGAAGGAGCTCTCCCGCATGCTCGCCGGCCTCGAGGACTCCGAACTGGGCCGCGCCCACGCCGAGGAACTCCTCGCCGCGGCCAAGGCCGCCCGCTGACCCCCCGACACCACAGCCCCCGCCCACCGGCCGCGCCCCCGTCCACCGGCCGCGCCCCCGTCCACCGGCCGCGCCCCCGCCCACCGGCCGCGCCCCCGCCCACCGGCCGCGCCCCCGTCCACCCCAGCCCGCTGCCGCCGGCCGCGTCGCGAGCCCCTGACCGTTCCGGTCGAACGTGCCCGAGGTCTCGCGGCGGTCCGATGAGCGGGCCCGGACGCCGACGTCCGGCTGCGCCGCCCGTGCGGGCGGGAGGGCGCGTGGCCGTCAGCCGTTGCGGCGACGGCGTGCGGCGGGAGGGTGAGGTCGGTCGCGTGGCGGCCTGTGGAAGGAGGCCGGGTACGCCGGGGCGCGGCGAGGACGGTACGGTCTCTCGGCTGCGGAGGTCGGCTGGCGCTGGGGACCCTTGGCGGTCCGGGACAGGGGCGGGGTCGGACGCGGCGCGTCGGTCGGGCGGGCCTGAGGTCCGTGGCGGTCCGGGTCCGGAGGACGTCGTCGCGGTCGGATAATGTGCCGCGCGCGGCGGGAGCGCGCGGAGACGGCTTTCCGGGGGCGTGGCGGGGAAGGCTCTGCGGGCCGGGTAATTGCGCAGCCGGGCGCGGCGGTTGGCCGCGAGCGGACGACGGCGACGACGTGGAGGCAGCGGGATGAGCAGGCGTGGCTGGAAGGGGCGGTCGGGACGGCTGTCCGTCGGCATGGCGGCGGCCGGTGCGACCCGCGCGGCCTACGCGGAGCTGCGCAGGCGGCCCCCGGTCGAGGCCCGGATGTGGCAGCGCAGCAACTACGCGGGGCGCGGTGTGGAGCTCTACGGCGGTCTGGCCGCCGCGGCCGGGGCCGCGACCGCCCTGGGCACCGCGCGCGGCCTGACCGTACGTTCCCGGATCGCGGCCGTCGGCGCCGCACTGGCCGCGGGCGCCTGCGGGGCCTACGACGACCAGGCCGGCTCGCCCGACGAACGCGGCTTCGGCGCGCATCTGAAGGCGCTGCGCGAGGGCCGGTTCACCTCGGGCGCCGTGAAACTCCTCGGCATCGGCGCGGCCGGGCTCGCCGCGGGCACCCTGCTCAAGGTGCGGCCCTTCGACCAACTGCTCGCGGGCGTCGTCATCGCGGGCACCGCGCACGCGGTGAACCTGGTGGACATCTCGCCCGGCCGCGCCGCGAAGGCGGTCATCGCCGTCAGCGTGCCCGGCCTGCTGCGCCGCGGCCCCGCGGGAGTGCTGGCCGCGGCCCCCGTGGGCGCCGCGGCGGCCGTACTCGGCGACGACCTCAGCGAGCGGACGATGCTCGGCGACGGCGGCGCCCACGCGCTCGGCGCTGCACTGGGCGCGGCGATCGTCGTCGCCAACGGCAGGACAGGGCTGCTGCTGCACGCGGCGGCGCTCATCGCGATGACCGCCGCGGGCGACCGGATCTCCTCCCACGAGCGGTTGTGGAACGCGCCCGGAGTACGGCACGTTGACTCCTGGGGCCGCGTGGCACACCCGTATGGGTGATCCCAAGGGCGGGTGAGCGGGCCTGAGCGCGACCGTGACCGGTGACCCGCGGGTGCGGCCTGGCATCCTGGAGGGGTTGCCCGTACCCGCCAACGCCCGCCGTCCCGTGCCGAGTCAGGAGCAGTGCCCCGCGTGAGCAGCATGTCCACCCCCTTCCAGGGGCAGCTCCACGCCGTGCACGTCATGGGCACGACGTCGGGAGCGCACGTCAGCTCGCTGGCGGGCGGGCTCGTGGCACGGGGTGTCGCGGTCACCGTCTGCGGGCCCCCCGCCGCCGAGGCCGACTACATCTTCGCCGGCACCGGCGCCCGCTTCGTCCCCCTCGACATCGGCCGCAGGGCCGCCGCCGCCACCGACGCGCCCGCCGTCGCCGCCCTGCGCGCCGTCTTCTCCGGCGCCGGAATCGTCCACGCGCACGGCCTGCGCGCCGGACTGCTGGCCGCGATCGCGCTCGGCGGCCGCAGCACCCCACTGGTCCTCACCTGGCACGGCGGCGCCCCCGCGGAACACGACGGCGCGGGCCGCGCCGCACTGCTGCGCTGGCTGGAACGCCGGGCGGTACGCGGCGCCACCGTCGTCCTCGGCGTCTCCGCCGAACTCGTCGACCGGGCCCGCCACCTCGGCGCCAAGGACGTCAGGCTGGCACCGGCCGCCGTACCGCGCCCGGTCGCCCCGCCGCCGCACCTGCCAGGCGACGGGGAGCGGCACACCCACAAGACCCGCGCCGAATTCGGCGCAATCGACCGCCCGCTGCTGCTGGCCGTCGGCCGCCTCGAAGCCCACAAGGGCTACGACCTCCTGCTGGACGCCGCCGCCCACTGGACGGGTCTCGAACCGCCGCCGCTGGTCGCCGTCGCGGGCGAGGGCAGTAGGCGCGCGGCCCTCGAGAAGCGGATCGAGGCGGAACAGCTCCCGGTGGTCCTGCTCGGCCGCCGCGACGACGTGCCGGAACTGCTCGCCGCCGCCGACCTCGTCGTCCTGCCCAGCCGCTGGGAGGCCCGCCCGCTGATCGCCCAGGAAGCCCTGCACGCGGGCGTCCCGCTGATCGCCACCGCTGTCGGCGGCACCCCCGAACTCGTCGGCGACGCGGCCGTCCTCGTCCCCTACGGCGACGCGGCGGCCCTCGCCCGCGCCGTCGGCACCCTGCTCGCCGACCCCGGCCGCCGTACCGCCCTGTCCGTGGCGGGCCGCGCCCAGGCCGCCACCTGGCCCACCGAGGACGACACGGTGGCTCAGGTGCTCAGCGTCTACGACGAGCTGACACAGGTCTGACGGACCGGGGTCCGGGACCCGCTACGCGCGGAAGGCCCCGGTGGCGGTGAGCCGCAGCGCCGTGTCGATCAGCGGCACATGGCTGAACGCCTGCGGGAAGTTGCCGACCTGGCGCTTGCGGCGCGGGTCCCACTCCTCGGCGAGCAGACCGAGGTCGTTGCGGAGCGCCAGCAGCTTCTCGAAGAGCTTGCGGGCCTCCTCGACGCGGCCGATCATCGCGAGGTCGTCGGCGAGCCAGAACGAGCAGGCGAGGAACGCCCCTTCGTCACCGGGCAGGCCGTCCAGATTCTCCTCGCCGTCGGCGCCGCTGGAGACGGGGTAGCGCAGGACGAAGCCGTCCTCGGTCGACAGCTCCCGCTGGATCGCCTCGATGGTGCCGATGACCCGCTTGTCGTCCGGCGGCAGGAAACCCATCTGCGGGATGAGCAGCAGCGAGGCGTCCAGCTCCTTGGAGCCGTAGGACTGCGTGAAGGTGTTGCGGTCCCGGTCGAAGCCCTTCTCGCACACGTCGTAGTGGATGTCCTCGCGCAGCTCCTTGAGCCGCTCCAGCGGGCCGTCGACCTCGCCGGACTCGATGAGCTTGACGGTGCGGTCGACCGCGACCCAGGCCATCACCTTGGAGTGCACGAAGTGGCGGCGCGGGCCCCGGACTTCCCAGATGCCCTCGTCCGGCTCGTTCCAGTGCTTCTCCAGGTAGCGGATCAACTTGAGCTGGAGGACGCTCGCGTAGTCGTTGCGGGCCAGGCCCGTCATGTGGCCCAGGTGCAGGGCCTCGGTGACCTCGCCGTACACGTCGAGCTGGAGCTGGTGGGCCGCGCCGTTGCCGATCCGGACGGGGGAGGAGCCCTCGTAACCGGGCAGCCAGTGCAGCTCGTTCTCGCCCAGCTCGCGCTCGCCCGCGATGCCGTACATGATCTGGAGGTTCTCGGGGTCGCCCGCCACCGCGCGCAGCAGCCACTCGCGCCAGGCGCGGGCCTCGTCGCGGTAGCCGGTGCGCAGCAGCGAGGACAGGGTGATCGCGGCGTCGCGCAGCCAGGTGAAGCGGTAGTCCCAGTTGCGGACCCCGCCGATGTCCTCGGGCAGCGAGGTGGTCGGCGCGGCGACGATCGCGCCGGTCGGCCCGTACGTCAGCGCCTTGAGCGTGATCAGCGAGCGCACCACCGCGTCCCGGTACGGCCCGGTGTACGTACACTGCTCGACCCACTCGCGCCAGAAGTCCTCGGTGGCGGTCAGCGACGCCTCGGGCTCAGGCAGTGAGGGCTGCGGCTTGTGCGACGGCTCCCAACTGATGGTGAACGCGATGCGGTCCCCGGGCGCGACGGTGAACTCGGAGTACGTCGTCAGATCCTGGCCGTAGGTGTCGACATCGGTGTCGAGCCACACGGAGTCGGGCCCGGCCACCGCGACCGTACGGTCGCCGACCTTGTGCACCCACGGCGTGATCTGCCCGTAGGAGAAACGCATCCGCAGGGCGGAGCGCATCGGGACGCGGCCGTGCACGCCCTCCACGATCCGGATGACCTGCGGGGCGCCGTCACGCGGCGGCATGAAGTCGATCACACGGACCGTGCCGCGCTCGGTGTCCCACTCGGACTCCAGCACCAGCGAGTCGCCCCGGTACCTGCGGCGGGTCGCGGCCGGCGGCTGGTCGTCCTTGCCGTGTGCGGGGCCCAGCCGCCAGAAGCCGTGCTGCTCGGTACCGAGCAGTCCGGCGAAGACGGCGGGCGAGTCGAACCGGGGGAGGCACAGCCAGTCGACCGTGCCGTCCCGGCAGACCAGTGCGGCGGTCTGCATATCACCGATGAGGGCGTAGTCCTCGATGAGCCCGGCCACGTGCAACTCCAGTCGAACGACAGGCGCCGCCCCCGCTGGGGACGGTCTTGCGGTCTGGGGATTTTGGACGAGCTCATGACCCGGGAACTGGGCGGGGATAGTGCCGTGCCGGTCGGCTCGTAGCAATGCGTCCGTGCAGGATACGTCGTCCGAGGAGGGCGTGCGCATGTCTCCGCGATCTTCGCTCCGCCGGTCGGGTGTACCGGCCCCGCGGCGGCTCCACGACGGCCCTGCGGCGGCGCTACATCGGCCTTACTACGGCCCTTCGACGGCCCTTCGGCGGCCCTTCGACGGCCAGAAGAGCGCACGAAAACTGCCCGAAGAACTCACGAACACCTCACGAAGACCGCCCGACGACCGCCCGGAGGCCGCGCGACGACCGCCCGGAGGCCGGGCGGTGGCGGTTCGGAGTGGCGGAAGTCATCCGTCGTGCCCGCCGGCCGCCGTGGCGCATCATTCGGCGGCCGGGGTCGCTGATACCCTGGTAGCCCGTGGGCCGGTGGGATGAACCACTGAACCGCCGCGACGGCGCTCCCAAGCACGAACGCCGTCCCGACCCTCACCTCGCGACCACGGGAGCCCCCTCTTGGCAGCTTTTCTGAAGAATGCGCCGAAATCCACGACGACCAAGCACATCTTCGTCACCGGTGGTGTGGCCTCCTCTCTCGGCAAGGGCCTGACGGCCTCCAGCCTCGGGGCGCTGCTCAAGGCACGGGGCCTGCGGGTCACCATGCAGAAGCTCGATCCTTATCTCAACGTGGATCCGGGCACCATGAACCCCTTCCAGCACGGCGAGGTCTTCGTCACCGACGACGGCGCCGAGACCGACCTCGACATCGGCCACTACGAGCGCTTCCTCGACGTCAATCTGGCGGGTTCCGCCAACGTCACCACCGGCCAGATCTACTCCACGGTGATCGCCAAGGAGCGGCGCGGCGAGTACCTCGGTGACACCGTGCAGGTCATCCCGCACATCACCAACGAGATCAAGTCCCGCATCCGCCGGATGGCCACCGACGACGTGGACGTCGTCATCACCGAGGTCGGCGGCACGGTCGGCGACATCGAGTCGCTGCCGTTCCTGGAGTCGGTCCGCCAGGTCAGGCACGAGGTCGGCCGGGACAACGTCTTCGTGGTGCACATCTCGCTGCTGCCGTACATCGGCCCCTCCGGCGAGCTGAAGACCAAGCCGACCCAGCACTCGGTGGCCGCGCTGCGCAACATCGGCATCCAGCCCGACGCGATCGTGCTGCGCGCGGACCGCCATGTGCCGGATGCCATCAAGCGGAAGATCTCGCTGATGTGCGACGTCGACGAGGACGCGGTGGTCGCCGCGATCGACGCGCCCTCCATCTACGACATCCCCAAGGTGCTGCACACCGAGGGCCTGGACGCGTACGTCGTCCGGCGGCTGGACCTGCCCTTCCGCGATGTGGACTGGGCCCAGTGGGACGACCTGCTCAAGCGGGTGCACGAGCCCGCCCACGAGGTGAAGGTCGCGCTGGTCGGCAAGTACATCGACCTGCCCGACGCCTATCTGTCGGTGACCGAGGCACTGCGCGCCGGCGGATTCGCCAACAACGCGAAGGTGCACGTCAAGTGGGTCACCTCCGACGACTGCCGGACCCCGGCGGGCGCGGCGGCGCAGCTCGGCGACGTGGACGCGATCTGCGTGCCCGGCGGCTTCGGCGACCGAGGCGTCGAGGGCAAGGTCACCGCGATCACCTTCGCCCGTGAGAACCGCGTCCCACTGCTCGGACTCTGCCTCGGCCTGCAATGCGTGGTCATCGAGGCCGCGCGCAACCTCGCCGGGATCGCCGACGCCAACTCCACCGAGTTCGACCCCGGCACCGGACACCCGGTCATCTCCACCATGGCCGAGCAGCTCGACATCGTGGACGGCAAGGGCGACCTCGGCGGCACGATGCGCCTGGGCACCTACCCGGCGAAGCTCGCCGAGGGCTCCATCGTCCGCGAGGTCTACGGCGACCAGCCGTACGTCGAGGAGCGGCACCGGCACCGCTACGAGGTGAACAACGCTTACCGCGCCGAGCTGGAGAAGGCGACCGGCATCGTCTTCTCGGGCACCTCGCCCGACAACAAGCTCGTCGAGTACGTCGAGTACCCGCGCGAGGTGCACCCGTACCTGGTCGCCACCCAGGCGCACCCCGAACTGAAGTCCCGCCCGACCCGGCCCCACCCGCTGTTCGCCGGGCTGGTCAAGGCGGCGGTCGCGCGCCAGCAGCAGGACCCGCAGGAGCGGCAGGGCTGAAGGCGGCGTTACGGGAGCGGGCCCGGCGCCCGCTCCCGGTCACTCGGTACGGTCACGGACTCGGAAGGCGCAGCATGCTGAAGGACACTCAGGAGGAGTGGCGGGTCACCGTGACCTCCACGCCGTTCACCGGCAAGAAGACGTCGGTACGCACGGACGAGGTGGTCATGCCCGACGGCACCACCGCCGTCCGCGACTATCAGGTCCACCCCGGCTCGGTGGCCGTCCTCGCCCTCGACGACGCCGATCGCGTCCTCGTACTGCGCCAGTACCGGCACCCCGTACGGCAGAAGCTCTGGGAGATCCCGGCCGGACTGCTCGACATCCCCGGCGAGAATCCGCTGCACGCGGCCCAGCGCGAGCTGTACGAGGAGGCGCACGTCAAGGCCGAGGACTGGCGGGTCCTCACCGACGTCTACACCAGCCCCGGCGGTACGGACGAGGCGGTACGGATCTTCCTCGCGCGCGGTGTCTCCGAGGCGGACGGCGAGCGCTTCGCGGTCGCCGAGGAGGAGGCCGACATGGAGCTGGCCCGCGTCCCGCTCGCCGACCTCGTCAGCGGGGTACTCGCGGGCGATCTGCACAACAACTGCCTGGTCGTGGGCGTCTTCGCGCTCCAGGCCGCGATGAACGGCGCCGGTCTCGACGCGCTGCGGCCCGCCGAGTCGCCGTGGCCCGCGCGGCCCTTCACGCCCTGACCGTCCGCTCCACAGCTTCTTCACAGCTCCCTCATCGGTCTCGATGATCCGATGGAGTGATCATTTACGCGGTCGGCCGCGTCGGAGCCCCGGACCGGCCCGACCGCGTGAACTAGGCTCGTCGCCGTAGCCGCGTACCCGCGCATCCGCGCCCCGCGCGGACGACCCCACTGAGCCGGGAGCGTAGGCCGTGACGGATCAGGCGCTGAACCCCAACGGGACCCCTGCGGGAGCGGACGCCTCGGCGGCACCTGAACCGGACACGGCCGCCGCACCGGCCAAGGCGCGCGCCCGCCGCCGACGGTCGGCTTCCGCCGGCTCGCCGACGCGCAAGGGCCCGGCCCCCGAGGCCCCTTCAGCCGCAGTCGAGTCCGGGCCCGAGCAGACGCCCGCGAAGGACGCCGAGCCGTCGTCCGTGACCGGCCGCAAGGCCGAACGCACCGCCGCCGGACCGGACGCCGGGCCGGAACCCGAGTCCGAGTCGGTGCCGGACGCACCGGCCGCGCGTCCGGCGAAGGCCGGGGACGCCGCTGCCGGGAGGGGGGTCGGCCCGGAGTCCGAGTCGGTGTCGGACGCGCCGGTCGCGCGTCCGGCGAAGGCCGAGCGCACCGCCGCAGTCGCGCCGGGAACCGAGAAAGGGTCCGGGGCGGACACCGGGGCCGACGTCGAGGCGGACCCCAAGCCTGATCCCACGCCTCATCGCAAGGCCGACCCCGCGGCCGACCCCAAGGTCGGGACCGCGCCCGCCGCGCCCGTGGCGAAGGGCGAGCGCGGGCCCGAGGCGCCGGGCGCCGCGCCTTCGGATGTCGGCGCGGGCGCGGTCCGCCCGGTGAGCCGGACCGGCGAGGTCACGGTGCGGGTCGGCGCCGCCGTATGGGCGGGAGGCTGGGCCGAGGGTCAATTCGTGGGCCGGGAAAGGGAGTTGGCGGAGCTGCGCGGGGAGATCGGACGGCCGGGCCTCGGAAAGCAGGGGAAGGGGCGGGCGCGCGTGCTGCTCGTCGCCGGACGCCCCGGCGTCGGTCGGACCGCGCTCGCGCTCCGCCTGGCCGAAGACCTGGCCGACGACTACCCGGACGGCCAGGTCTTCCTGCGTATGACCTCCCCGGAAGGGGAGCCCGTACCCGCCGAGCAGGCCGTCCGCGCCCTCCGCCGAGCCCTCGCCCGTACTCCTGGACCCAGTGGCTCCGCCACTCCCGTAACACCCGCCGCTCCCGCCCCGGCCGCCCCGTCCGGCGGCCCCGCCGCCACCTCGCGCAAGACGCTCCTCGTCCTGGACGACGTCCTGCGCGCCGATCAGCTCGACGGGCTGATCCCCGACGCGCCCGGCAGCCTTGTCGTCGTCACCTCGGACGGCCCGCTGCCCGGAGTGCCGGACGTGCGGCCGTGCACGCTGGGCGGGCTCGACACGCCCGCCGCCGTGGAACTGCTCGCGCACAGCATCGGCTCCACCCGGGTGACCTGCGACCCGCGCGCCGCCGAGGCGCTGGTGCAGGAGATCGGCGGGCACCCCACCGCGCTGCGGCTGGTCGCCGCCTGGCTCGCGGCCCGGCCCACGCTGTCCGTGGCGGACGCCGCGACCCGGCTGCGTACGGTCTCGGCCGACGCGCCCGCCACGCCCTCGGCCGAAGCGGACGGGACGGCGCCTTCGCGCGCCACCGCGCAGGGCGAACTCGTACGGTCCTTCCGGCTGGTCTACGAGGACGTGCCGCAGACCGCCGCGCGGATGCTGCGACTCCTGTCGCTGGCACCTGCGGGCATGGTCGACGCGCAGGTGGCCTCGGCGCTCGCGGGCTGTTCCGTGGTCGCCGCGCAGAGCACGCTCGACGATTTCGTCGGCGGGGCCCTGCTGGCGCCGGGTCCGGTGACGGGTGACGAGCTGCCGCCGCAGTACCGCCTGCCCGGCTGCTTCGAGCCGCTGCTGCGCGGGCTGCTCGAATCCCGCGACCGCCCGGAGGAGGTCCGGCTGGCCCGGGCCAGGATGCTGGAGCGGACCGTACGGCTGCTGCTGTCGTGCGGCTCGGCGCTCGTGCGGATGCGGCTGCCGGACGACGGCCCGCGCAGCCTCAGCTTCGACTCGCCCGTGACGGCCGCCGAGTGGCTGCGGTCCCGGCTGCCCGCGCTGCTGGCCTCCGCGCGGGTCGCCGTCGCGGACGGCGACCTGGACACCCTGGCCAGACGGCTGATCGCCGCCCAGGTGCAGGCGCTCGCCGCTTTCCCCGGCGGGAACGCGATGGCGGCCGAGCAGTACGAACTGCACGGCCTGGTCCTGGACGTCGCCGAGCGGCGCGGCCTGGACCGGGAGAAGGCGGCGGCACTGATCAACCTCGGCGACCTGGACGCGGCGGCGGGCCGTTCCGACCGGGCGCTCGACCGGTACCGCGCCGCACTCGGCGCGGCCCGCAAGTGCGACGACGCGGAAGCCGAGGGCCGGGTACTGGAAGCCCTCGGCGGTACGTATCAGGAGCGGCACGACCCGCAGCGGGCCGCCGACTGGTACGGCAGGGCGCTCGCGCTGCGCCAGGAACGCGGCGAGACCTTCCACGAGGCCCGGCTGCACGGCCGGATCGGCGCGCTGTTCACCTACGACGGCCGGTACGGGCCCGCGCTGCGCGAATGGCGCGCCGCCGCCGGGGCGTACCGGCGGCTGGGCGACCTGGGCGCGCAGGCCCGCGCGCTGACCGAGGCCGCGCGGGTGCAGGAGTACGCGGGCTACCCGGAGGACTCGCTGCGGACCTGCCGCGACGCGCTGTACTGGGCGCGCAAGGCGGGGGAGCGGCGGCTGGAGGGCGCGATCCTGCTGCGGCTCGCCGACACGCTCGACCGGCTGGGCGATCCCAGCGGCGCCACGGTCCAGCGCGCCGCCGCGAACCGCCTGCTCAGCGAGGGCGAATCGGCGCCGAACTGACGATCGCCGCGCTGTATACCTACGAAACTGCCAATGGTCTCGGCCAAAGTGGTCACTTTGTAAGGCTGGACAGAGGGTCTTCCTTCACTAGACTGGCTTTTGCCGCCCCAAAGCGGTCATTCTTCCCTGAGCGCAAGGACCGTGATCGACGTGAAGGTGGGCATCCCCCGCGAGGTCAAGAACAACGAGTTCCGCGTGGCCATCACCCCGGCAGGCGTGCACGAACTCGTCCGTAACGGACACCAGGTCTTCGTGGAGCAGGGCGCCGGCGACGGCTCGTCCATCCCCGACGAGGAGTACGTCTCGGCCGGTGCGGGCATCCTCGCCACCGCCGACGAGGTGTGGGCCACGGCCGATCTGCTGCTCAAGGTGAAGGAGCCGATCGCCGAGGAGTACCACCGGCTCCGCAAGGACCAGACGCTCTTCACCTACCTGCACCTCGCCGCCTCCCGCGAGTGCACGGACGCGCTGCTGGCGTCGGGCACCACCGCCATCGCGTACGAGACGGTGGAGACCGCGAACCGCCAGCTCCCGCTGCTCGCCCCGATGTCCGAGGTGGCCGGCCGGCTCGCCCCGCAGGTCGGCGCCTACCACCTGATGCGCTCGGCCGGCGGCCGCGGCGTCCTGCCCGGCGGTGTCCCCGGTGTCCAGTCCGGCAAGGCCGTCGTCATCGGTGCCGGTGTCTCCGGCTGGCACGCCACCACCATCGCGCTCGGACTCGGCTTCCACGTCACGCTGCTGGACAAGGACGTCAACAAACTGCGCGAGGCCGACAAGGTGTTCGGCAACCGCGTGCAGACCATCGCCTCCAACGCCTACGCGCTGGAGAAGGCCGTGCTCGACGCCGACCTCGTGATCGGCGCGGTGCTCATTCCGGGCGCGAAGGCGCCGAAGCTGGTCACCAACGAGCTGGTCTCGCGCATGAAGCCGGGATCTGTCCTTGTCGACATCGCGATCGACCAGGGCGGCTGCTTCGAGGACTCCCGCCCCACCACGCACGCCGAACCGACGTTCCCCGTACACCAGTCGGTGTTCTACTGCGTCGCGAACATGCCCGGCGCGGTTCCCAACACCTCGACGTACGCGCTGACCAACGCGACGCTGCCGTACATCGTCGAACTGGCCAACCGCGGCTGGCGCGAGGCGCTGCGACGTGACGCGGCTCTCGCTCTCGGTCTCAACACGCATGAGGGACAAGTTGTTTACGGTCCGGTGGCCGAGGCGCACGGCCTCGACTCCACCGACCTGCACACGCTGCTGGGCTGACCGGCGGCCACTGTGACCAGGCGCGTCAACATCGCGCCAACACCGCACCACCGGCCGGGTCTTGTGTGTCGAGGCCCGGCCGTTCATGTGCTTACGCCCTTGACAGCGGGGTGTTCGGTTGCCGACACATCGTGCCGTGTCCGGCGGATTGTGTTGCTGTGGACCACCGACACGCCATAGAGTCGCGAATCGTCGGCTGTAGTCACGCTGACCTGTCTAGAAGTTTCCTGGTCACCAAGGAGGTAAGACGACTTGTGAATGAGTCGACATTTGCTCCCGGGGGTGGTCAACCAGGAATGACCGTCGGTTCCGTCGCGGTCCGCACCTTCGAGTCCCGCCGGCCCGAGACGAACACAGAGACGCAACCTGCTTACGCCATGGCGCCTTTCAACGACAACGACCTGCAGGACGGTCAGTTCTACGACCCGGATGCCGAGTACGAACCGGATCCGGAGTACGCGGCCACCCTCGCCCCGGACGCGGCCCGGCAGCGCCGCGAACGCGTCGGCCCCACCGGCCGGCCCCTGCCGTACTTCCCGATCCCCAATCCGCTCGCCAACCACGGCCCCGCGAAGATCGTCGCGATGTGCAACCAGAAGGGCGGGGTCGGCAAGACCACCTCGACCATCAACCTGGGCGCGGCGCTGGCCGAATACGGCCGCCGGGTGCTTCTTGTCGACTTCGACCCGCAGGGCGCGCTCTCGGTCGGCCTCGGGGTCAACCCGATGGAACTCGACATCACGGTCTACAACCTGCTGATGGAACGCGGACTGGCGGCCGACGAGTGCCTGCTGAAGACCGCGGTGCCCGGCATGGACCTGCTCCCCAGCAATATCGACCTGTCGGCAGCGGAAGTGCAGCTCGTCAGCGAGGTCGCCCGCGAATCGTCGCTCCAGCGCGCCCTCAAGCCGCTGATGGCCGACTACGACTACATCGTCATCGACTGCCAGCCCTCGCTCGGCCTGCTGACGGTCAACGCGCTCACCGCGGCGCACTCGGTGATCGTTCCGCTGGAGTGCGAGTTCTTCGCACTGCGCGGGGTCGCGCTGCTCACCGAGACCATCGAGAAGGTCCGCGAGCGGCTCAACCCCGAGCTGGAGCTCGACGGCATCCTCGCCACCATGTACGACTCGCGCACCGTGCACAGCCGCGAGGTGCTGGCCCGGGTCGTCGAGGCGTTCGACGAGCACGTCTTCCACACCGTCATCGGCCGCACCGTGCGGTTCCCCGAGACGACCGTGGCGGGCGAGCCGATCACCACCTACGCGTCCAACTCCGTCGGCGCGGCCGCCTATCGCCAGCTCGCCAGGGAGGTGCTCGCCCGGTGCCACGCCGAGTGAGTCTGCCGGGCGCCGACGAGCTGTTCCGGACGACCGGAGGAGCGGCGCTCCAGGCCCCGCAGCCACGGCAGCACCCCGGCGGCCCCGGCCCCGGCGGCTCCGGTGGTTCCGGGAGCTCCGGCGGCTCCGGTGGTCCGGGCGAAGGACAGAACGGTACGCAGACGGACGGCCGGCTGCGGTCCGTACCGGTGGCCGACCCGGCCGCGGGCAACGACGCGGCCGATCCTGCGGACGGCGACGAAGGGACACGACCCTCCGGCACCGCGGGACAGGGCGAGGACAGCGCGGAACACGGCGGCCGGGACATCCCGACCTCACGCCGCCCGCTGACCGCCGAACGGGCCGGTATGCCGTCGCCGGCCGCCTCCTCCGGCACCATGACCGCGCCCGCGCCGCAGCCGCAGGCCGCACCCGTCCAGCCCCCGATCACCGCCCAGCCGCAGCCCCAGCAGGCGCGGCGCAAGGCCGCCCGGCAGAACCGCCGTCCCAGCGGGCGCGAGCGGCACGACGAGAAGATCACCGTCTATGTCTCCGCCGAGGAGCTGATGGATCTGGAACACGCCCGGCTGGTGCTTCGCGGTGAGCACGGGCTCGCCATCGACCGCGGCCGGATCGTCCGCGAGGCCGTCGCCGTGGTGCTGGCCGATCTGGAGTCGCGCGGCGACGCGAGCATCCTCGTACGCCGTCTGCGGGGCCGCTGACGCCCCGACGGCGCGCGGTCGGGGAACGAGGCGTGGCCTGCTGCGGCGAGTAGCCTGCACAGACCACTTCGTACCCTGGACCCCGATGCCGACCTCACCCGCCACTCCCCGCCGCAGCCTCGGGCTCGGCGCCGCCGCCGAGGCGGAACCGACGCCTGCCGTGACAGCGGAGGCGCCTGGCGCGGTGGCGGAACAGGCCGTGGAAGAGGCGGTGGAAGAGACCGAGCCCGCGGCGCCGGTCGAAGCGGTAGCCGAAGCGCCCGCGGCGCCGGTCGATGCGCCCGCGGCGCCGGTCGAGGCCGTGGAAGCCGTTGAGGCGGAGCCCGTTCCGGCCGGAGGGGACCGTTTCACCGTACGGCTGGCGAATTTCGAGGGGCCGTTCGACCTCCTGCTCGGGCTGATCTCCAAGCACAAGATGGATGTCACGGAGGTGGCGCTGTCGAAGGTCACCAACGAGTTCATGACGTACATCCACGCCATGGGCCCGGACTGGGACCTCGACCAGACCACCGAGTTCCTGGTCGTCGCGGCCACCCTGCTGGACCTGAAGGCGGCCCGGCTGCTGCCGTCCGCCGAGGTCGAGGACGAGGCGGACCTCGCGCTGCTGGAAGCACGGGACCTGCTCTTCGCCCGGCTGCTCCAGTACCGGGCGTACAAGCGGATCGCGGCGATCTTCGCCGAGCGGCTGGACAACGAGGCGCTGCGCTACCCCCGTACCGTCGGCCTCGAACCGCAGCACGCGGAGTTGCTGCCCGAGGTCGTCCTCAGCATCGGCCCCGAGCGCTTCGCGCAGCTCGCGGTGAAGGCGATGCTGCCCAAGCCCAAGCCGCAGGTGTACGTCGACCACATCCACGCGCCGCTGGTGAGCGTCCGGGAACAGGGCGAGCGGGTGATCGCGCTGCTGCGGCAGCTCGGCGTGGCCAGTTTCGGTCAGTTGACCGAGGACGCGCCGGACACGCTGACCGTCGTGGCGCGCTTCCTCGCGCTCCTTGAGCTGTACCGGGAGAAGGCGGTCGCGCTGGACCAGGAAGAGGCCCTGGGGCTGCTCCAGGTCCGCTGGACGGGCGGGGAGCAGGACACGGCGGCGCCGCTGGTGACCGACGAGTTCGACCAGGAGGCGGCGGCTCCGGCGCGCAAGCCGGTGCCGGATCCAGTGCCGGTGCCGGAGTCAGTACCGGTGCGTGAGCCGCAGCACGAGCAGGGAGAGGCCGAGGAATGACGGACGTGTCGGATATCACCGAGGCCCTTGCCGCGGCCGGCGCGGCAGGCGATACGGCGGCGCCCGCAGGGCCGCTCGCCGCCGAGACCGCCGAGCTGGAACTGAAGCCCGCCCTGGAGGCGGTGCTGATGGTCGTCGACGAACCGGCCACCGAGGAGCATCTGGCCAAGGTCCTGGAACGGCCGCGGCGGGCCGTCGGCAGGGCGCTGCGCGAGCTGTCCGACGACTACACCCGCGAGGGACGCGGCTTCGACCTGCGGCTGGTCGCCGGTGGCTGGCGCTTCTACACCCGGCCCGCCTTCGCGCCCGCCGTGGAGAAGTTCGTCCTCGACGGCCAGCACGCCCGGCTCACGCAGGCCGCGCTGGAGACGCTGGCGGTGGTCGCGTACCGGCAGCCGGTCAGCCGTTCGCGCGTCTCGGCGGTCCGCGGAGTCAACTGCGACGGCGTCATGCGCACCCTCCTCCAGCGGGGGCTGGTCGAGGAAGGTGGGACGGAACCCGAGACAGGTGCGATCCTGTACAGGACGACGAACTACTTCCTGGAACGTATGGGCCTGCGCAGCCTCGACGAGCTGCCCGAGCTAGCACCGTTCCTGCCGGAGGCGGAAGCGATCGAGGCGGAGTCCCAGGAGGGGCTTCCGTCGTTCGATCCGGACGCGCCGGACGACACCTCGACAACGGACACTTGATGCGAAGCAGCGACAGGAACAGCGGCGGCAACCGGAACCCGCGGGGCGGTGGAGGCGACAGGCCCCGTGACGCCGACCGGCGTGGTGGTGCCGACCGGCGCGGCGACGGCCGCTCGGGCGACGGGCGCTCGGCGGACGCGCGCCGCGGTGAGGGCCAGAGCCAGCGGCCCAAGGGCACGCCGCGTCCCGAGGAGCGCCGCTACGACGTGGGCAGCACCGGCCAGTCCGGTGCGAACAAGCCCGGCGGCATGCCGCGTACCAAGCCCGGCAGCAACAAGCCGACCGGCAACCGCGGCCGCAAGCCGGTGCCGGCCCGGCCGCGCGAGCTGGACGCGCAGATCGAGGAGCGCAACCGGGAGCGGCACAGCAAGCCGCAGATCAAGACGCCCAAGACCTTCCCCGGCGCCGAGCAGGAGGGCGAGCGCTTGCAGAAGGTGCTCGCGCGGGCCGGAATGGGTTCGCGCCGGGCGTGCGAGGAGCTGATCGAACAGCACCGCGTCGAGGTCAACGGGCGGATCGTCACCGAGCAGGGCCTGCGGGTCGACGTGGACCACGACGAGGTGAAGGTCGACGGGCTGACCGTCGCCACCCAGTCGTATCTCTTCTTCGCGCTCAACAAGCCGGCCGGTGTCGTCTCCACCATGGAGGACCCCGACGGCCGCCAGTGTCTCGGCGACTACGTCACCAACCGCGAGACCCGGCTCTTCCACGTCGGTCGGCTCGACACCGAGACCGAGGGCCTGATCCTGCTCACCAACCACGGCGAGCTGGCCCACCGGCTGACCCACCCGCGCTACGGCGTGCAGAAGACCTATCTCGCCGCGATCCAGGGGCCGCTCCCGCGCGACCTCGGCAAGCAGCTCAAGAGCGGTATCGAGCTGGAGGACGGCTGGGCCCGCGCGGACCACTTCCGCGTGGTCCAGAACACCGGCAAGAACTACCTCGTCGAGGTCACCCTCCACGAGGGCCGTAAGCACATCGTCCGCCGCATGCTCTCCGAAGCGGGCTTCCCCGTCGACAAACTGGTCCGCACCAGCTTCGGCCCCATCCCCCTCGGCGACCAGAAGTCCGGCTGGCTCCGCCGCCTGACCAACACCGAGGTCGGCATGCTGATGCACGAGGTCGAGCTCTAACCCCACCGCCCCCACCGCCCCCGCCGGACCGCCGGACCGCCGGGCCTGGAGGTGCGGACCCGTGAAGGCGCCCGTCCAGATGGATGGGCGCCTTCGCGCGGGTGAGCTACGCGGGCTTGGTGGGGAGTGGGAACGCGGCTGAGGTGCGGCGGACGCGGGTGAGGAAGGCTTCTATGCGGGGGCGGTCGGGGTCGGGGGGGAGGGGGGAGCGGGTGGCGGCGGTGTCGGTCTCTTCGTGGAGCGTGCGCATCCAGGCACGGACCTCGTCCCAGCTCAGTTCGCCGCGCTTGACGGACAGCAGGCGCTCGCGCTGGTCGCCGACGTCGATGGTGAGGCGGCCGGTGCGCAGCAGGTCGCGGCAGGAGATCAGGAGCCGCAGCAGGTGCATGGCGTGCTTCCAGCGCGGCTGGCCGTGGTTGCGGATGTCCGCTTCGAGGCGGCCGAGCTGCTGGGCCGCGTAGCCGCGGAAGGTGGCGTCGGCGCGGCGGGAGAGGAACGCGTCGCGCAGGTCGAGGAGTTCGAGCCCGGTCGGGTCGGCGTACTCGACCAGCGGTGAGTGCAGGCATTCGAGCAGATTGGGGTTGGCGCGCAGCGCGAGCGAGCAGAATCGCTCCAGCTCCCAGGAGAACTGTTCGTGCCGCGGTCCGGTGACATGCGTCGGCGGCTTGTCGAAACGCCAGAACAATTCGGTGGGCGCCACGTACACACCCCGCCGGTCGGTGTCACTGCCGTCGGTGGCCAGACCGAAGGCGCGCGAGCCCATGACGCAGGCATAGACCGTGTGGTCCCGGACAAGGTCGTGCCCCAGCGGATCGCGCATGAGGGCGATTATCGCCATGAAGTCCGACCAAGCGCCGGAGTTTCCACTGCTTCGTGCGGTGATCACGTTGCAGACGGTGATGGCGGGGCCCACGATACCGCTGCGGCGGGGGAGATCCCGAGGGGCGTAGCGGGACTACGACCAGGCCGTCAGCCCGAGCGGACGGCCGTACGGATCCCGTACGACCTCCAGCATGCCGGTCACCGCGGGCCGGTCGATGGGGCCGTAGACGTGCGGGAAGGCCGTGCCCTCCGGAACGCCGGGCGGCGGCGCCGGATCGGCCGCCTCCCAGCGGACCTCGGCGCGCAGCGCGGCCTCCTCGATCAGCAGCACCATCAGCGGCCCCGCCACCTCCCGGTAGAAGGCGTCGGCCACCGCGAGGGTCACGGTCTCGTCGGGCGAGCAGTGCACAAAACCCTCCTCGTCCAGGGAGGCGGGGGCGTACGGGCGCTCGGGCGCGTGCAGCCAGTCGTCCAGCGGCACCAAGTGGAAGAGCATGGGGAAGTTCTACCTGGTCCGGGCGGGTGAGGCGGTGACGAGTGGCGGCGGAGACGGGTTTGCGGGACATTGTCCGTGTTCGGTGCCGGGTGACGTGACGCGCGCCGACGGCCCGACTCCTGAAAGGGACGAGACCATGGCGGGAAACGACCTCGGAAGCCTTCTCGGCACTCTGCTCAGCGGCGCGAAGGGCGGCTCCTCCTCCGGTGGCGCGGGCGGCCTCCTCGGCTCGCTGCTGGGCCAGCTCGGCGGCAAGGGCGCGGCCGGTGGCACCGGCGCCGCGGGCAACCCCCTGGAAGGGCTGCTGGGCATGCTCGACAAGTCCGGCCTCGGCGAGCAGGCCAGGTCATGGGTGGGCCAGGGCGACAACAAGCCCGTCACCGGCGACCAGATCGCCCAGGCGCTTCCCGACGACGCCCTCCAGAAGGCCGCCCAGGACGCGGGCGTCTCCCCGCAGGAGGCCGCCGACCACCTCGCGGGCAGTCTCCCCGAGGCGGTCGACAAGCTGACGCCCGAGGGCGAGGTCCCTCAGGGGGAGTCCCTCCAGGACGTCATCAGCAGGCAGCTCGGCAAGCTCGGCGGGCTCGGCAAGTAATGTCCCCGCCCCCGTGGCGGTCCGGTTCGCGTACCCGGCCGCCACGGGGGCCTTGCGCGTCCGCCCGCCGCCCGTACGTCCGCGCCGCCCGTACGCCCGCCGCCCGCCGCCCGTACGCCCGCGCCGCCCGTACGCCCGCGTCTCGCTGTGCCCGGTCGGCCGGGAAGACGCGCCGCGCGTCTCGCAGTGCGGGCGTCCGTCTCGCGCCCCGCCCCCGGTGACTACCCTGGTCGGCAGGTACGTGAGCAGCCGAGGGAGCAGTGACGTGGCGGTACGAACGGCCCGCGGGAGCGGCCGACCCGAGCGGGACGCCTCCGGGAGCGTCGCCCAGTGAGGACCGCCCTGGTCGTCGGCAGCGGCCTGATGGGCACCTCCGCCGCCCTCGCGCTCACCGCGCGCGGTGTGGACGTCCACCTCACGGACCACGACCCGGGCACCGCGCGCACCGCGGCCTCGCTCGGCGCGGGCACCACGGGGGAGCCCGATGGCCCGGTCGACCTCGTGATCGTCGCCGTGCCGCCCGCCCACGTCGCGGCCACCCTCGCCGACGCGCTGACCCGCGGGCTCGGCCGCGGCTACCTCGACATCGCCAGCGTCAAGGGCGGCCCGCGCCGCGACCTGGAGGCGCTGGGCTGCGACCTCACCCACTACATCGGCACCCACCCCATGGCGGGCCGCGAGCGCTCCGGGCCGCTGGCCGCGACCGCCGACCTCTTCGAGGGCCGCCCCTGGGTGCTCACCCCGACCCCGGCCACCGACACCGAGGTGCTCAACCTCGCCCTCGAACTGGTCGCGCTGTGCCGCGCCGTCCCCGTCGTCATGGACGCCGACGCCCACGACCGGGCCGTCGCCCTGGTCTCGCACACCCCGCAGCTCGTCTCCAGCATGGTCGCGGCCCGCCTGGAGCACGCCGAGGACACCGCCGTACGCCTGTGCGGCCAGGGCATCCTCGATGTCACGCGGATCGCGGGCTCCGAGCCCGGCATGTGGATGGACATCCTGGCCGCCAACCCCGGACCGGTCGCCGACGTCCTCGCCGACGTCGCCGTCGACCTGACCGAGACGGTCGCGGCGCTGCGTGCTCTCCAGTCCGCCGACGAGGACAAGCGGCGCGGCGGCGCGGCGGGCATCGAGGACATCCTGCGGCGCGGCAACGCGGGCCGCGCCAAGGTCCCCGGCAAGCACGGCACGGCGCCCAAGGCGTACGAGATCGTGGCCGTCCTCATCGGCGACCAGCCGGGCGAGCTGGCCCGCCTCTTCGCCGACGCGGGCGCGGCGGGCGTCAACATCGAGGACGTCCGCATCGAACACTCCACCGGACAGCAGGCCGGTCTGGTGCACCTCATGGTCGAGCCGCGCACGGCGCCCGCCCTGACCGTGGCGCTGCGCGAACGCGGCTGGTCGATCCGCCAGTAGTCGCCTCCGGCACGGGCCGTCGCGAGCGCCGTACCCGCGCGCCCCCGGGCGCCGGCCCCCGCACTCGCCGCGGACCGGCCGCCCGTCGGCGCACCACCGTTTTCCGCAGCCGCAGCCGCAGGCCGGACGGTCCGCGCGAGCGCGAGCGGCCGGTCCCCGGCCGGACCGGGCGCATGCCGGACGGGTCGGGCGCGGACCGGACGCGGGGTACCGGGCACACACCACTGCGGTCCACGCGCGCACGCGGCCGCACCGGAGGTGCGTCCGGCGGTGGCCCGGGCGTGCGCAGGGGCGCGAACGTGACGGGCGCCCGGCCCGGTGCCCGACCCACCCGGCAGGGGACATGGTGCCCAGCCCGGCAGGGAAGGCGGGGTCCGTCCCGGCAGGGAAAACCCGTGGCGTTCCGGCGCGCGGGCGGCCGGTAACCTTGGGGGAATGGCATCCGGCCCCTCGGCCGGCCCGCCCGCCCCCCGCTCCGCGCACGAGGAAGGCCACCCGCTGTGGAGAATCCGGTGATCGTCGCCATCGACGGCCCTTCCGGTACCGGCAAGTCCAGCACGTCCAGGGCGGTCGCGGCGAAGCTGGGGCTGAGCTACCTCGACACCGGGGCGCAGTACCGCGCGATCACCTGGTGGATGCTGAGCAACGGCATCGACGTCAACGACCCGGTGGCCGTCGCCGACTGCGCGGGCAAGCCCGCCATCGTCGCGGGCCACGACCCGGCGGCACCCGGGATCACCGTGGACGGCGTGGACGCCTCGGGCCCGATCCGCACCCAGGAGGTCACCGCCGCGGTCAGCGCCGTCAGCGCGGTCCCCGAGGTACGGGCCAGGATGGTCGAGTTGCAGCGCGCCGCCGCCACCGCGTCCCCCGACGGCATCGTGGTCGAGGGCCGGGACATCGGCACGACCGTCTTCCCGGACGCCACCGTCAAGATCTTCCTCACCGCGTCCGCCGAGGCCCGCGCCGCCCGCCGCAGCGGCGAGCTGAACGGCGCGCTGAGCGTCGCGGACACCCGGGCCGCGCTCATCAAGCGGGACGCGGCCGACTCGGGCCGCAAGACCTCCCCGCTGGCCAAGGCCGCCGACGCGGTCGAGGTCGACACCACCGACCTCACCCTCGACCAGGTCATCGAGTGCATCGTCACTCGGGTCGAGGAGAAGCGGGCGCCCAGGTGACCGCAGAGCAGGGCACGGCACCGGGACCGCGCGGAGCGGCCGTCGGACGCCGGATCGGCATCGTCCTGATGAACGGCCTGTGGCGGCCCCGGGTGCTCGGCGCCTGGCGGGTACCGGCGCACGGCCCGGTCATCCTGGCGGGCAACCACTCGCACAACATCGACGGCCCGATGCTGATCGGCATCTCGCCGCGCCCGCTGCACTTCCTGGTGAAGAAGGAAGCCTTCGTCGGGCCGCTCGACCCGTTCCTGCGCTCCATCGGGCAGCTCAAGGTCGACCGCGAGACCGCCGACCGTACGGCGATAACGGCCGCGCTCGGCGTCCTGGAGCGCGGCGGGATGCTCGGCATCTTCCCCGAGGGCACCCGAGGCGACGGCGACTTCGCCGAGCTGCGCTCGGGTCTGGCGTACTTCGCGGTGCGCTCCGGCGCGCCCGTCGTGCCGGTCGCCGTCCTCGGCAGCACCGCCAAGGGCCGGGCGGTCCCGGCGCTGCCGCCGCTGCGCTCGCGGATCGACGTCGTCTTCGGGGAGCCCTTCGAGGCGGGCGACGGCAGCGGGCGCCGCACCCGCAGCGCGATGGACGCCGCCACGTTGCGCATCCAGGAGCGGCTCACCGCCCACCTGGCGCACGCCAAGCAAGCCACCGGCCGCTGACCGCGCAGACGGAAAGCGCGCAGGCCGAACCGCACCGGCTGCACCACACTGGTTACCGCAGCCGCCACAGTTGATCGACGGAGATACCTCATGGACCACGCAGACGAGCAGACCGAGCACGGCGGGACCGGCGCGCTCGGCGACGCCGAATACGCCGAGTTCATGGAGCTTGCCGCCGAGGAGGGCTTCGACCTCGAAGAGGTGGCCGACGACCTGGCCGAGGCCGGGCACGGCCCGCTGCCGGTGCTGGCCGTGGTCGGCCGTCCCAACGTCGGCAAGTCGACGCTGGTCAACCGGATCATCGGCCGCCGCGAGGCGGTCGTGGAGGACAAGCCGGGCGTCACCCGCGACCGCGTCACGTACGAGGCGAACTGGAACGGCCGCCGCTTCAAGATCGTGGACACCGGCGGCTGGGAGCAGGACGTGCTCGGCATCGACGCCTCCGTGGCGGCGCAGGCCGAGTTCGCCATCGAGGCGTCCGACGCGGTGGTCTTCGTCGTGGACTCCACCGTCGGCGCCACCGACACCGACGCGGCGGTCGTACGGCTGCTGCGCCGCGCGGGCAAGCCGGTCGTGCTGGCCGCCAACAAGGTCGACGGACCGTCCGGCGAGGCCGACGCGGCCGCGCTGTGGAACCTCGGCCTCGGCGAGCCCCACCCGGTCTCCTCGCTGCACGGCCGCGGCACCGGCGATCTGCTCGACGCCATCATCGAGGTGCTGCCCGAGGCGCCCGCGCTGACCTTCGGCGACGTCGTGGGCGGCCCGCGCCGGATCGCGCTCATCGGCCGCCCGAACGTCGGCAAGTCGTCCCTGCTGAACAAGGTGGCCAACGAGGACCGGGTGGTCGTCAACGAGGTCGCGGGCACCACCCGCGACCCGGTGGACGAGCTGATCCAGCTCGGCGGTGTCACCTGGAAGTTCATCGACACCGCGGGCATCCGCCGCCGCGTCCACCTCACGGAGGGCGCGGACTACTACGCCTCGCTGCGTACGGCGGCGGCGCTGGAGAAGGCCGAGGTCGCGGTCATCCTGGTGGACGCCAGTGAGACGCTGGCCGAGCAGGACACCCGGATCATCACCATGGCCGTCGAGGCGGGCCGCGCGGTCGTGATCGCGTACAACAAGTGGGACCTGTTGGACGAGGAGCGGCGCTACTACCTGGAGCGCGAGATCGAGAAGGACCTCGTGCAGGTGCAGTGGGCGCCGCGGGTCAATGTCTCGGCGCGCACCGGGCGGCACATGGAGCGGCTGGTCCCGGCGATCGAGACGGCCATCGCGGGCTGGGAGACCCGGGTACCGACCGGCCGCCTCAACGCGTTCCTGGGCGAACTGGTCGCCGCGCACCCGCACCCGATCCGTGGCGGCAAGCAGCCCCGCATCCTGTTCGGGACGCAGGCGGGCACCAAGCCGCCGCGGTTCGTGCTGTTCGCCTCGGGCTTCCTGGAGGCGGGCTACCGGCGCTTCATCGAGCGTCGGCTGCGCGAGGAGTTCGGCTTCGCCGGTACCCCGATCCAGGTGTCGGTGCGGGTCCGCGAGAAGCGCGGGCGCAAGAAGTAGCGGCGCGCACGGGCCCCCGCGAGCCGGGGGCTCCCGGGGTCAGAGCCCCGGCATCCGATTGTCGGGACGGCCCGGCGGCAGCGCCGCCGGGCCGTTGCCGCGGTGCCTGCCGGGGGCGTACGCCGGCTGCTCCGCGTGCCAGGTGGTGAAGCCGTTGAACTGCAACGCCTCCTCGCCGGTCCGGTCGCCGGGCAGCGTGCGGAAGAGCCGCTGGTACTCCGAGTAGAGCGCGTCGTAGATGGGTGTTTCTGTGGCACCGCCCCCGGTCGCGTCCTGCGCGCTGCGCATGGACGGGATGTAGCGCTGGAAAGGGGCCCGGGAGGAGGTGTCAAAGGTGTGCACGTATGTGCCAACGAGTCGGTGTTGTCCGGGATGCGGGCCAGCCGGTTGAATTGCAGATCTTTGACCCGGGCGGCAGCGGGCGCGCGGAAGGGGCGCGCACAGTGTCCGTACACGCCCCTCGTTTCCGGTGAACCGGGTGGCTCAGGTCCCCGACAGCGGCATCGTCGCGGCCACCAGCAGGCCCCGTGAGCACGCCCTGGCCAGGGCATCCCGCATCAGGTCCTCGCGCGGCTGACGGCCGATGGAACCGGCCGGGGCGGCGTAGACGTACACCTCGTTGGTCCGGTTGACGGCGTTCCGCCAGCCGTCGCTGACCTGGAGCGGCTGGTGGGCCTGCCACCACGCGGTGCCGGGGGTGCCGCCCGCGCCGGGCTGGAGCACGGCGTGCAGGCGCCCGGTGGCCAGCAGCACCGACCACCCCGGCAGCGGCGACGGCGGCACCTCCAGGTCGAGCTGCGGCATGAAGCCCTGCTCGATCAGCAGCGGCAGGAAGTCGTCGCCCGCGCCGGTGGCGCCGACCCGTGCGACCGGCCCGGTGGGCTCGATCACGAGCGCCGGGCGCAGCGTCTCCTCGACGATGATCAGACCGCAGGTGATGCCGAGCACCGCCTGCCGGGGCGCGGTCTCCACGGGCGGCGCGGCGGCCTGGCCGCCGATCGAGGGCCCTGCCGCCGTCTCGGGGCCGCCGATGCTGCGGACGGCGCCCCGCAACTGCTCCTCGGTGACCGGGACGACCTGCGAGGGGATGCAGGCGGCGTGCGCGAAGGCGAGGACCGCCGTCTCGTCGCCCACGAAGAGCACGGTGCTGGTCCGTTCCTGCCCGGTGTCCCCGGGGGTGCGACAGGACGTGCAGTCGTACGTGCCAGGAGCGTTGGCGCCGTTGAGGAGCCGCTGGGTCTCCTCGTCGCCGATCTCGGCTCGTACCTCGTCACTCACGTCGAGCATGGGCGGCACGGGAGTCTCCTTGAAGTGCGGTGGTGCGGTCACGAATCCGGCCGGAACGCCGGACCTGTCCCGGCGCATAGTGACAACGGATGATCTGTGGTGGGAGTCACGCTTTGCGGGGGGATGTATTCCGTTACCGGTCGCCGAGGGTGAGATTCCCGGCGAATCGCTCACGCAGCGTCGAACGGCCGTGTGGGTGACGAAAGTTGGGCCTGTGAGGCTACTCACGGAGCGCGCCGTTTAGATCCGCATTTACGACGATACGTACGCGCCAATCACCCGTAAACCTCGTCTTCTTACCGCCGGTAACCCTCAACTGGCCTGCGGTGGACGGCAATTGTTTGGTGCGAGGGGGTGCGGCTGCCTAGATTCGCCCGCCGTGTGCAAATCGCACCGCCCGGGTTCGGACGGGCGCCGCATCCGTGGGGGAGCGGTGCCCGTCTTGACGCACCAAGGGGGACACCCGGGTCCGTGGAGAGGGAATCCATGGTCTTGAACTGCAAGTACCGGCACACCGCGCTCCTGACCGGCGTCGCCGCACTGGCGCCGCTGGGCGTGCTGGCCGCCGCGGGAGAGGCGTCGGCGGCCGACAACGGGGTGTGGGACCGTATCGCGCAGTGCGAGAGCGGCGGGAACTGGCACATCAACACCCACAACGGCTACTACGGCGGTCTCCAGTTCGCCCCCGGCACCTGGCGGTCCTACGGCGGCACCGCGTACGCGTCGACCGCGGACCTGGCCAGCCGCGAGCAGCAGATCGCCATAGCGACAAAGCTCCAGCACGCCAGCGGCTGGGGCGCCTGGCCCGTCTGCTCGCGCCGCGCGGGAGCCTACGGGGACGCGCCGTCGGCGGGCACGCCGTCCTCGAAGTCGACGGGCAAGTCCCTCGACAAGCCCGTCAGGAAGACCGTCAAGCCCGCCGCCGAGCCGAAGAAGCGGGAGCCGGCGAAGGTCGTACGGCGGACCATGCCGCGCTACGAGTCGGCCGCCGAGGGCCGGGCCGACCGCAACGCGACACGCACCGCCCTGATCGCCGTCGTGCGCGGTCCGGCGGAGCGGGGACAGGGCCCGGTCGTTCCGGCGTGGTGGCCGCACTGGTGACGGACCGTCCGCCGGCGGGGCGGTTCGGGCGCTCGTCCGGCCGGGGCGCCCCGGAATCGCGCTCGTTCGGCGCCGGAGCGTCGTAAGACCGCCGTAAACCGGACCCGCCGCGTTCCCTCGTGTGCCCCACCCCGTTGTGGTCCGACCGGGTGGGGTACACGCGCCTCACGGACGCGATGCCCCGATCCGGGGTGCGGTCGTGCTTAGCGTGGCCCGATGAGCGATCAGTCGTCTTATCGTCATATCGTCTCCCCGCGTGCCTCGGTGCGCGTCGCCGTAGCTGTCGCACGCGCCGCCGCCACCCTGGCCGCGCTCGGTGCGGCCGTGCTGCTGCCGGTGGCCGCCGCGCCACCCGCGACGGCCGCCCAGGGCGCACCCGCCGTCCCACCGCCCGTGGAGCGGCCAGGACAGCCGCAGCAGCCCGAGCGGTCCGGCGGGTCCCCGCAGTCGGTGCCGTCGGTACAGGCGGCCATCGCCTTCCAGGCCGCGCGGGCCGCCGCGGGGTCCCCGACCGTCTGGGACCGGATCGCCATGTGCGAGAGCAGCGGGAACTGGCACATCAACACCGGCAACAGCTACTACGGCGGCCTCCAGTTCTGGCAGCCCACCTGGAAGCTGTTCGGCGGCCTCGACTACGCCCGGCGCGCCGACCTCGCCACCCCCGCCGAGCAGATCTCGGTCGCGGAGGAGGTGCTGAAGGTGCAGGGGTGGGACGCCTGGCCGGTCTGCGCGCGGCGGAACGGCTTCACCGGCCACCGCCACATCGTGCACACCGTCAAGAGCGGCGAGACCTTGTCGGCCATTGCCCGTTCCTATGGAACCCAAGGGGGCTGGCAGTACCTCTACCAGCTCAACAAGGACCTCATCGGCCCCGACCCCGACCGGCTGATCGCGGGAACCGTCCTCACCGTCAACTGACGCGGCGGCCCACCCGAGTCAACCCCGTTCACCCGTTCGTGGCGCGTCCGGCAAAGGGACGCGCCACGGTTGCTACGGTCGGTCGCGCGGGCCGACCGACCCGCGCCGAGCGGGGGAACAGGAACACGGGCACGCCCATGCGCATCACCTTCCTGATACACACCACGTACGGCATCGGCGGCACCATTCGCACGGTGCGCAATCTGGCGGCACGGCTGGCCGACGAACACGAGGTCGAGATCGTCTCGGTCTTCCGCGACCGCGACCGGCCCGAGTTCACGTACGACCCCCGGATCCGGCTGAGATATCTGGTCGACATCCGCAAAGGCGCCCAGGACGGCGTCCTCGACGACCCGCGCCACCAGCGGCCGTCGGCGATCTTCCCGTCCTCCGACCGGCGGCACGCCCTCTACAGCCCGATCACCGACGAACGCATCGGCGCGTGCCTGGCGGAGCTCGACACCGACGTGGTGGTCGGCACCCGGCCGGGCCTCAACGTGCACCTCGCCCGCCAGGCGCCGCGCGGCCTCGTCCGGGTCGCCCAGGAGCACCTGACGCTCGACACGCACTCCACGCGGCTCGTGCTGACCCTGCGCCGCCACTACCCGGGTCTGGACGCCGTCACCACCACCACGGAGGCCGACGCGGCCGTCTACCGCCGCCGTATGCCGGGCGTCCGGGTCGCCGCCGTCCCCAACAGCGTGCCGCCCACCGGCGCCGCCCCCTCCGACTGCACCGCGCCCGTCGTGGTCGCCGCCGGACGGCTCGCCCCCGCCAAGCGCTACGACGACCTGATCCGCGCCTTCGCCGTCGTCCGCGACCGGCGCCCCGACTGGACGCTGCGGCTGTACGGCTCGGGCCGCGAGCGCGCGAAGCTCGACGCGCTCGTCACCGAACTGGGCGTGCGCGACAACGTGAAGCTGATGGGCGCGGTCTCGCCGATCGAACCGGAGCTGGCCAAGGCGTCGGTGCTCGCCGTCACCTCGACCCTGGAGTCCTTCGGCATGACCCTGGTGGAGGGCATGTGCGCGGGGCTTCCCGTGGTCTCCACCGACTGCCCGCTCGGGCCGCGGGAGATCGTCGACGACGGCGTGAACGGTCTGCTGGTGCCGCCGCGCGACATCGACGCGATCGCCGCCGCGCTGCTGTCGCTCATCGAGGACGACGAGCGCCGCCGGGAGATGGGCCGCGCCGCGCTGGCCTCCTCGGCGCACTACGACCCCTCCGTCATCGCCCGGCGCCATGTGGACCTCTTCCAGCGGCTGCTGGACGACCGGGCGCGCGGCGGCGCCCGGCCGCGCGCCGCGGTCCGCGCGTCGGTCGGGCGGACGATGGGCGCCCTGCTGTCCGCGGGGGACATGACGGGGGCCGCCGTCAGGAAGGCCGGACGTCGAAGGCAACACATCGTCAGTTAAAGACGGCCGTGTACCCAATTCCTATCTCTTCATGCTCATGGACCCGCGAGTAACCGGAGGCATTGCGGAGATGCTGTGCGGGAGTTGTGTGCACAGGTAATTCAGTGACCTGCGGGTATTCACGGGGACGGAGCGAACCGTAGGGCACGATCTGTGACAGAAACGTGATGATCAAGGTCGTTCCCGCCCGGGGACGCCTACCGTGAAGGTATGCCTCACAACCCTCAGACCCCACAGGATCCGCAGCCCCCACGGAGCCCGGCCGACGACCCCGACGCCTACACAGGCCTCGACGCGCGGGAGGCCGAGCGCCTGGCCGAGCAGCGGGGCTGGCAGACGGTGCGCAGCCTGCCGCCCGGCGCGATCGTGACCATGGAGTACGTCGTCGGGCGGCTGAACTTCACCGTGGAAGGGGGCCGCGTCCAGCGCTGCTGGGTCGGCTGACGGGCCGGGCCGCCCGGCTCAGCCCGCGATGCCCCGGCCGCGCACCTGCTGGTGCGCGAGTGGGGTCGTGGGCCTGGCCGGGCGCTCGACGGGCGGACGGCGGCTGCCGACCGGGGTGAGCGGGGTGCGTTCGTTGCGTCCGGTGGGCGGCCTGCCGGGCGCGTGCGGGGCGGCGGCGACCGGAGTGGTCGTGGTGGCCGTGGCCGCCGCGGTGGCGCCCCGGGCGCCCGCGCCGACCGTCGCACGGCTCGGCGCGTGCTCCTCCTGCTCCGCGTCCGGGTCCTGGTCCTGCGCGGCGGCCGGGGAACGCCGGGCGACCAGCACCGGGCTCACGGCCTCCGGGCGGAGGACCGCTTCGGCGGAACCGGTGCGCATCCGGGCCCAGACGTAGGCCAGGAAGTCCTCGGCCCGTGCCATCGCGGGCTCGAACCACGGCAGCGCCAGCAGGATCAGCAGACCGGCCGCCCAGCCGAGCAGCACGTCGCTCACCCAGTGCGTACCGAGGTAGACCGTCGTGGCGCCCACGCCGAGCGCGAGCAGCGCGCTCACCACGGACCCCAGCCTGCGGGCGCGCGGAGTCGTGGCCAGATACGCCAGAACGCCCCAGGTCACGACCGCGTTGGCGGTGTGACCCGACGGAAATATATCGCCGCCGGCGAACATCTCGGCGGAGCCGACGGTCGTCGCGTAGTGCGGACCGAGCCGCCCGAGACCGTATTTCACGGCTCCCACGGTGATGTTCAGCAACAGCAGTGAGGTGCCGAGGACCAGCAGCGGGTGCAGCGTGCGGTGGCGCCACGCGCGCCACCCCAGCCACGCGAGCACCATCACCGCGGTGGGACCTCGTTGGCCGAGGACGACGAAATAATCCAGGAACGCGTGGATTTGCGGCCATTGTTTGTAGGGACGCCAGAGCATGACCTGCCAGTCCAGCGTCACCAGTTTGGAAGTGGTGAGGACGCCCACGACGATCGCCACGTAGACCGCCAGCGTCGAACCGAACAGCCACACGCGTGTTCGGCTCATCCGCGGCAGGTCGCGGGTGGTCGGGCGCTCCGCCGTACGGAGGCGCTTCTCATCGGTTCGCACTCAATCGACGTTACAGCGTGTGACGGCATAGTTCGGCCGAACGAGCTGCTTTGTAATGACGATGTGATGTGGAGTGCGTCTCAGGGAGCCCTTTGACGGCCGGTGATTCGGGCGGAATGCGGGAGTGGCTGGAGTTTATGTTCGGGTGTTGATACTCACAGGGTCGGCAAGGTGCGGCCTTCTTATTTATTGCTTATTTCCCTCACCTTTCTCCGCAGTTTCCCGGTCCATACCCGGACCGACTTGATCGAACGGGGCCGCGCACGGGCGGCGCCGGGGCGCACGGCGGGTGTCCGAGAGGGTCCCGCGGGGGCGGTGACCGGGTGTTGTGAGCCCGTGACCAGCGAGTGGTCTCGCGTACGCTGACGATTCACTCGTTCGTGGAGGTATGCGTATGACGAGGCCGGTCAGCAGGTGGACCATTCTGTTCGTCCTCTGCGTCAGCCTGCTGATCGTCGCTCTCGACGCGACGGTGCTGCACGTGGCCGTCCCCGCCCTCACCGAGGATCTGCGGCCCGGCGCCCAGGACCTGCTGTGGATCGTGGACGCCTATCCGCTGATCGCCGCCTCTCTGCTGATCCTCTTCGGGACACTCGGCGACCGCATCGGCCGCCGCAAGGTCCTGCTGATCGGCTACGCCCTCTTCGGCGTGGCCTCCGCGCTCGCCGCCTTCGCGCCGACGCCCCATGTACTGATCGCCGCCCGTGCGCTGCTCGGCGCCGGCGGCGCGATGATCATGCCTGCCACTTTGTCGATACTTCGACAGGTCTTCCCCGACCGCCGCGAGCGCGCGACCGCGATCGGCGTGTGGAGCGCGGTCGCCGCAGTGGGCGCCGCCGTCGGCCCGGTGCTCGGCGGCTTCCTCGTCGAGCACTTCTGGTGGGGCTCGGTCTTCCTGATCAACATCCCGCTGATGGCGGTGATGCTGCCGCTGGGACGGATACTCCTGCCGGAGTCCCGGGGCAGCACCGACGGCCCGTGGGACGTGCTCGGCGCGGTCACCGCCGCCCTCGGCGTCCTCGGCGTGGTCCTCGGCATGAAGCGGCTCGGCGGCGGCGCGAGCGCGCTGGACGCCGCCGCCTTCGTCCCGCTGCTGGCCGGAGTGGGCCTGCTGGTCTGGTTCATACGCCGCCAGCGCCGCCGCGAGCACCCGCTGATCGACGTCCGGATGTTCTCCCAGGCCGCCTTCTCCACCTCGGTCGGCTGCATCGTGCTCGCCATGCTCGCCCTGGTCGGCCTGGAACTGATCGCGGTGCAGTACCTGCAACTGGTCCTCGGCCTCAGCCCGCTCCAGACCGGGCTGCGCCTGCTGCCGCTCACCTTCGCCGCCATGGCCGCGGGACTCACCGGCTCCCGCATGCTGCGCGGCTTCGGTCCACGCCGCATGGTCTGCGGCGGCTTCGTGCTCACCGCCGTCGCCGTACTCGCGCTGACCGCCATGGGCCAGAGCGACCGGCCGGTCCTGCTCACCACCGCCTTCGTCCTGCTCGGCTTCGGCCTGGAGGCCACCCTTTTCGGCGCCTACGAGTCCATGCTCAGCGAATCCCCCGCGCACCAGGCGGGCGGCGCGGCGGCGATCGGCGAGACCTCGTACCAACTGGGCGCCGGGATGGGCATCGCGCTGCTCGGCAGTGTGATGAACGCCGCCTACGCGCCGGGCGTCGCCCGCACCCCGGGGGTCAGCGCCGCCGACAGCACCGCCGCGGGCCACTCGCTCGGTGAGGCGTACGACGTCGCCGACCGGCTCGGCGGCGGTTCGGGCGCGGCGCTGCGGCACGCGGCCCGGCACTCCTTCGTCACCGGGCTGCACATGACCCTGCTGGTGAGCGCGGGGCTGCTGCTCACCGGGGCGCTGGCCGCGCTGCGGCTGCCGCGCGTCATGGAGTGCGGCGCGGACAAGGGGCAGGCCACCTGCGATCTGGTGCTCCCGGCCCGCCAGGAGCCCGCGGCGGCCGTACGGTCCGGGGCGCCGGGGGAATGAGCGGCGTCCGGCCCTCGGCGGCCGTGGCCACGGGGTGCGCGAAGGTCCCGGTGCCGGGCTCCCACCTGCTGCCTCCGGCCATGAGATCGGGCTCGCGCCGGCCGGGACATCCGGCTCCCGACGCTCCCGGCGCGCGGCGGGCCGAGCGGTCTGGACGCACGGCAGACTGAAACGTAACGTCGGCGCCGAACCGTAGGTTATCGCCGCTAGTTTCCGTGTCCTTCTGTGCCGGAGGTCCCCCGTCATGCCCGGAGCCGCAACCCCGCCCTTCGACCCGTACGACCCGCTGGGCCTCGACGACCTGCTGACGCCCGAGGACCGCGCGGTCCGCGACACCGTACGGAAGTGGGCCGCCGACCGCGTGCTGCCGCATGTCGCCGACTGGTACGAGCGCGGCGAACTGCCCGTCATCAGGGAACTCGCCCGTGAACTGGGCGCGATCGGCGCCCTCGGCATGCCGCTGACCGGCTACGGCTGCGCAGGCGCCAGCGCCGTCCAGTACGGCCTGGCCTGTCTGGAACTGGAGGCCGCCGACTCCGGCATCCGCTCACTGGTCTCGGTCCAGGGCTCGCTCGCGATGTACGCCGTCCACCGCTACGGCTCCGAGGAACAGAAGCAGCGCTGGCTGCCGTCGATGGCCGCGGGCGAGGTGATCGGCTGCTTCGGTCTCACCGAACCCGACCACGGCTCCGACCCGGCCGCCATGACCACCCACGCCAGGCGGGACGGCTCCGACTGGGTGCTCAGCGGCCGCAAGATGTGGATCACCAACGGTTCGGTGGCCGGTGTCGCCGTCGTCTGGGCCCAGACGACGGACGCGCCCGGCGGCATCCGCGGCTTCGTCGTCCCCACCGACACCCCCGGCTTCTCCGCGCCGGAGATCCACCACAAGTGGAGCCTGCGCGCCTCGGTCACCAGCGAACTCGTCATGGACGACGTCCGGTTGCCCGCCGACGCCGTACTCCCCGAGGTCACCGGCCTGCGCGGACCGCTGAGCTGCCTCAGCCACGCGCGCTACGGAATCGTGTGGGGCGCGATGGGCGCCGCGCGCAGCAGCTTCGAGGCCGCCCTGTCGTACGCGACGACGCGCGAGCAGTTCGGCAGGCCGATCGGCGGCTTCCAGCTCACCCAGGCCAAACTCGCCGACATGGCGGTCGAACTGTACAAGGGCATCCTGCTCGCCCACCACCTGGGACAGCGAATGGACGCCGGACGGCTGCGGCCGGAACAGGTGAGCTTCGGCAAGCTCAACAACGTCCGCGAGGCGATCGAGATCTGCCGCACCGCCCGGACGATCCTGGGCGCCAACGGGATCTCACTGGAGTACCCGGTGATGCGGCACGCCACCAACCTGGAGTCCGTGCTCACCTATGAGGGCACGGTGGAGATGCACCAGCTCGTCCTGGGCAAGGCACTCACCGGACTCGACGCCTTCCGCGGATGACGCGGTGCGGCCGTACCCGCCCGGTGAGCGCCCTGCCCGGTCCTGATCGCGGGTTGTCCCCCGGGGGACAACCCCCGGCCCCCGGCAGGGGCGGGACCGGCGGGCGGGTGAGAGAGCGGCAGCCAGAGTGTCAGTTCTGGTTGAAGAAGCCGTCGCCGCCGCGCTTGGCGTCGGCGTTCATGACCATGTAGTCGGCGGGAGTCAGCAGGAAGACCCTGGTGGCGACGCGCTCGATGGAGCCGCGCAGCCCGAACGTGAGACCGGCGGCGAAGTCGACGACGCGCTTGGCGTCGCTCGGCTCCATGCCGGTGAGGTTGACGATGACCGGGACGCCCTCGCGGAACAGCTCCCCGATGCCGCGCGCGTCCCGGAAACCGTCCGGGGTCACGGTGGCGATCCTGCGGCCCTGCTCTTCGGCGGTCTCGGTGGCCACCCGCACCCGCGGGTCGGTCACCCACGTGTCAGCCCGCTCGGAGCCCTCGCCGTAGTCGGCGTACTCCTCGTCGTAGTAACCCTCGCCGCCGTTGTCGTCAACGAGGCCCAGCCAAGCACTCGCCCGTCGAACCGATCCCATGGACGCCTCCTCTCTCACACGGTCAGTACCGTCCGCAGTCCTATGGTCGTCCATGATGTGGATGATGTGCCAAGCGGATTGCCGCCAGTCAGGCGTCTTGTGACGGTACTGGTGCACACGATAGTGGCGGATCGTCAGGCAGGCCCAGGTATATGGCCCCTGACACTTCGTTGGGAGCGCTCCCCACTTCCGGGTGACACGCGGGGCCGTCCGGCCGTACGCGCGCTCGTAGGCACGGCCGTACGTGTCGTCGTAAGTCCGCTCGTATCCGGCGCCGCCCGGCCGGCCCCGAACCGTCGTACGTGACCTGCGCGTCGTGGTGAGCGGCCCGCGGTGAGCCCGACGGGGCCGTACGGCTGCCACCAGCGGCTGACCCCTGTCACCGGCTGCCGATAATATGTCCGCCGGTCGCAGGGGTCGGACCTGCGGGCGGGCGAGTTCAACGGGGGAGCACGCGATGTTCGGGATCATCAGGCCGTGTCGGCACCGCATGTCCGAGGGGCTCGCGGCCTCCTGGACGGCCCACTTGTGCGGCCTGTGTCTCGCGTTGCGGGACGGGCACGGCCAGTTCGCGAGAATCGCCACCAACTACGACGGGCTCGTCGTGTCGGTGCTCGTCGAGGCGCAGACGGCCGTGTCCGGTGACGCCGACAGCCTGCGCCGCAAGGCCGGGCCGTGCCCGCTGCGCGGGATGCGGACGGCGCCGGTCGCCATGGGGGAGGGCGCGCGGCTGGCCGCGGCCGTCTCGCTGGTGCTCGCCTCGGCGAAGATGCGTGACCATGTGGAGGACGCCGACGGGGCGTTCGCCCGGCGGCCGGTCGCCGCGGCGGCCCGTACGGTCGCCCGCCGCTGGGACCGGGCCGGGGCGCGTACCGGCGACAGCCTGGGCTTCGACACCGCGGTGCTGCTCGACGCGGTCGGGCGGCAGGGCGGGATCGAGGCGGCGGCCGGACTCGGCACCTCGCTGCTGACCGTCACCGAGCCCACCGAGACGGCGACCGCCGCGGCCTTCGCGCACACCGCCGTACTCGCCGGGCGGCCCGCCAACCGGGAACCGCTGGCGGAGGCCGGACGGCTCTTCGGACGGCTCGCCCACCTCCTGGACGCGGTCGAGGACCTGGCCGAGGACACCCGCTCCGGCGCCTGGAACCCGCTCACCGCGACCGGCACCGACCTCGCCGAGGCGCGGCGGCTGTGCGACGACGCGCTGCACGGCATACGGCTCGCGCTCCGCGACACCGACTTCGCCGGGTCCGCCTCGGGCAAGCTCACCCATGTCCTGCTCGTCCACGAATTGGGACGGTCGGTGGACAGGGCCTTCGGCACCGGCGGTTGCGCGCACCAGGGCGCGGCGCCGTCCGCCGCCTCGCCCCCGCCGGGCAACCCCTACGCGCCGGGCGGCACTCCTTATGGGCCGGGTCAGCGGCCGAACGCGCCCGGCGGCCCCGGTTTTCCCGGCGGCTTCCCGCCGCCCGAGCCGCCGCGCAGGCGCGGACTGATCATGGGCTGCCTGGTCTACGCCGGGATGTGCTGCACCTGTGAGCTGTGCTGCCGTGAGCACGACGACCCGTGGAGCGGGCAGCGCCGCGACTCCTGGTGCAGCAACTGCGACTGCGACTGCGACGGCTGCTCGGACTGCGGTGATTGCTGCGACTGCTGCGACTGCTGCGATTGCGGGTGCGACTGCTGAGGATGTACGGCGGGGCCGTGCGGATGAGCTGTTCGGGTGAGCTGTACGAATGAGCTCTACGAATGAGGTCGGCCCGTACCGGGAGCCCGGTGGGCGGGACGACCTGCGGGTGACCTGCGAGGGGGAGCGCCCGAGGGAGGGCGGCCAACGGCGGGGCTGCGTGCGCGCGTGTGTGAGGACGGGACGATCCGTCGGAGAAAGGTCAGCTACAACAACACGACGCCGACCACACCCGACCGAAGTCGATGTGGCCGCGAGTGACGAGCCGACAGCTACGCATGCCCACAGTGCAGCAGCCCATCAGGGCATCCGTCAACCACGCTGAGACGCGTGGTCCAGCACCTGGACATGCTTGACAGCGGGTGACGGCGTCGGCATAGCCTCGGGTCAAGGCCCTTGACGGGCCCAGCCGCGTTGAGGGACGCGGCGGCCTGTGTGAAGACGACTCCCGTGCCCCTTCGCGTGTCCACGGAGCCTTCGCATGCCTGCTGCCTTCTCTCCTTCTTCTCCCTCGCCTTCTTCGTCTTCTTCCCCGGCCTCCGCGACGCCGGGGGTCTCCGTGACCTCCGCCGCTGCCGCCGCTGCCGCCGCGCCGCCCGTACCCGCCGTCCGGCGCCGTACGCGCTCGCTGCACCTTGCCGCCGCGATCGATGTCCCCGACCGCTACGAGGTGGCCTCGCACGGGGAGTTGGCCCGGCTCGCGGAGGGCGGCGCGCTGGACTTCGTCACCCTGGACGGCGCGGCCGACGCCGATCCGCTCGCCGTACTCACCGCGGTCGCCGCCGAGACCGGCCGGATCGGGCTCGTCCCCGCGGTGCCCGTCACCCGCTCCGGGCCGCGCGGTGTCGCGGCGGCGGTCGGCGCCCTGGATTCGGCCAGCCGGGGCCGGGCCGGCTGGACGCCCAAGGCGGTGCCAGAACCGCCGCCTGAGTCGGCGTCCGGCCCGGCGTCCGGCCCGGCGTCCGGCCCGGCGTCCGGCCCGGCGTCCGGTCAGAGGTCCGGTCGGAGGTCCGGTCGGAGGTCCGAGTCGAGGGCCGGGGGGACGGCCGACCTGAGATCCGGTCCGAGATCCGCGCTCACGCCGAAAGCGAGAGCCGAGGCGATGTGGCGGGAGACGGCGGCCGTCGCCGAGGCGGTCGCGCGGGAGTGGGACGGCGGCGCGCCCGGGTCCGGCCCGCAGGTGCGGCAGGGGCGGCCGGTCACGGCGGTGGACGCGACCGAGCCCGCCGCCCGCGCCGTCGCGGCCCGGTACGCCGACCTCGCCTTCGTCCGCGCCGCGGGTCCCGAAACCGCCGGGCTGGTACGGGACGAACTGCGGCGGCTGGCGGTCGGAGCGGGGCGGGACCCGGACCGGCTGCTGGTGCTCGCCGAACTCTCCGTCGACCTCGGCGGCGGCGAGATCGGCCCGGAGCCGGGCGCCGAGATCACCCTGGTGCCGGACGGCGCGGGCGGCGTGCTGTTCTGCGGCGGCCCCGTCGACCTGGCCGAGCTGATCGCCGCATGGCAGCAGGCGGGCGCGGTCGACGGCTTCCGCGTCCGGCCGGTGGAGCCCCGACGCGATCTGGAGCGCTTCGTGAACGGGACCACCGCGCTGCTCCAGCACCGGGGTCTGTTCCGCTCCTTCCACCCGGGCGCGACACTCCGCGAACACCTTGGCCTGCACCGCCCGTTACCGGACCTCCGGTGAACCGCCCGTCTCACCGGTCGGACGGCGGTGCGTCGCCGCGCGCCTCCTCCCGAGGCTCCGCGAGCCTCCTTCCGAGGCTTCGCACGTCCTCTCCCGAGACTCCGCGCGTCATCTCCCGCGACACTCCCCGTACCCCCCTCACGGCACACTCCCCGCAGGTCACCGCCGTGCGAGCGCATCCGGCTCGCGCGGCCCGTATGGAAGGCTTGGTCGGCATGAGCGCAGAAACGGTTCTTGCTTGGAAGCGGTGGCACGAGCGGCGGGCCGAGACCGTCGCGGCGCCGTACGGTCCGCTGGCCCTGATCGGCACGTACTGGCTCGACGACGTGGCCGGGGACGGGACGATCCCCGGACTGCCGGGCCGGTGGCGGCAGGACGGCGGGGCGGTGGTGCACGAGGCGGACGGCGTGTCGACCGTGCTGGAGGCCGAGGGTGAGCCGGTGTTCCTGCCGGACGGCAGGAAACTGCTGGCGATCGTCCGCGAGGGCCTGCTCGCCGTACGGGTCTGGGACCCGCGGTCGCCCGCCCGTCTGGCCTTCGCCGGGATCGCGGCCTTCGACCCCGACGAGCGCTGGGTGCTGCCCGCGGTCTTCCGCCCGTTCGAGGCCGACCGCACCGTCCGGGTACCGAACGCGGACGGCCGTGAGCGCGGTCTCGGCCTCGGCGGCGAGCTGGCGTTCACGGTGGACGGGACCGAGCACACGCTCGCCGTGACGGTCGAGGACGACGGCCGGCTGTGGGGTGTCATCGCGGACGCGACCAGCGGAACCAGCACATTCCGGTTCCGTTTCCTGCACGCGCCCGCGCCGGACCCCGACGGCTCGCTGACGCTGGACCTGAACCGTACGACGCTGCCGCCCTGCGCTTTCGCGGACGCCTTCATCTGCCCGTTCCCGCCGCCGGGCAACACCCTGGCCTTCGCACTCGAAGCGGGGGAGCGGGCAGTTCTCACCAACTGAGACAGCGTCACATCCGGTTGCCCCGGCGGTTTTTGGACCGCCGGGGCACCGCTGCGTCAGGCACCGTACGGATATTCGGCCGAACTGCCCGGCCGAAAGGCCCCCTTGTGTGTTGCCTGTGGGATCTGAATACTCCTGTGAGTGCTTGTCAGGCGTATGAGGCGTTCGAATATCGGATCGAGTCTGACGGTACACCGACAAATCCCCCCGCAACCTCCCACCCCCACAGGAGGAAACGAGTGAAGACCACCCGGCGCATACAGCTTCTGGCCGTCACCTCCGGCCTGATCGCCGCCACCGCCATCGCACTCCCGTCGGCGAGTGCCACCCCCACCCCCAAGGCCACGCCCGACGCGGCCGCCACCCTCGCGACCCACCTCGGCGCGAGCAGCACCGCGGGCACCTACTACGACGCGGCGAGCAAGACCACCGTCGTCAACGTCACCACCCAGGCCGCGGCCGACAGCGTCCGCGCCGCGGGCGCCACCCCGCGCCTGGTCACCCACAGCGCCGCGCAGCTCGCCAAGGCGGGCGACGCGACCAAGGCGGCCGACGTCGCGGGCACCGCCTGGTCCGTCGACCCGCGCAGCAACACCCTGGAAGTCAGCGTCGACAGCCGGGTCACCGCCTCCCAGCTCGACCAGCTCAAGAAGTCCACGGCCGGCTTCGGCGACGCCGTGCGCATCAACCGGGTCGAGGGCACCTTCAACACGCTGCTCTCCGGCGGCGACGCGGTGCAGACCACCCAGTGGCGCTGCTCGGTGGGCTTCAACGTCCGCAGCGGCAGCACCTACTACTTCCTGACCGCGGGTCACTGCACCGAGGGCAAGCCCGCGTACTACACCACCTCCGGCACCTACATCGGCCCGACGACGGGCACCAGCTTCCCGACCAACGACTACGGCATCGTCCGCTACGACTCGACGGTCGCCCATGACGGCACCGTCGGCAGCCAGGACATCACCAGCGCCGCCAACGCCTACGTCGGCGAGTCCGTCACGCGTCGCGGCTCGACCACCGGCATCCACAGCGGCACCGTCCAGGCCCTCAACGCCACCGTCAACTACGGCAACGGCGAGATCGTCTACGGTCTGATCAAGACCAACGTCTGCGCCGAGCCCGGCGACAGCGGCGGCTCCCTCTACGACGGCACCAAGGCCATCGGCCTGACCTCCGGCGGCAGCGGCAACTGCTCCTCCGGCGGGACCACGTACTTCCAGCCCGTCACGGCGGCGCTGAGCGCGTACGGGGTCAGCGTCTACTAAAGCCGTCCGCCGAAACCCGCGCGAGTAAGCGAGGCCCGCGCGAGTCGGCGTGAGTCGGCCGAGCAGGCGGAAGCCTTGCGGACAAAGGCACTTCACCCGCTCAACAGCTCCACCGTCCGGCGCCCCCACCGCACCCCGCGCGGTGGGGGCGCCGGTTCGTACAGACTGGACGGCATGCTGGAAACCTCGGCGCGGCTGTTGCGCCTGCTCTCGCTGCTCCAGTCACGCCGCGACTGGACGGGGCCCGACCTCGCCGAGCGGCTGGACGTCACCGCGCGCACGATCCGCCGTGACGTCGAGCGGCTGCGGGCGCTCGGCTATCCCGTGCACGCGGCGCCCGGCACCGCGGGCGGCTACCGGCTGGGCGCGGGCGCCGCGCTGCCGCCGCTGCTGCTCGACGACGAGGAGGCGGTGGCGGTCGCGCTCTGCCTGCGCACCGGGGCGGGCAGCAGCGTCGAGGGGATCCAGGAGACGTCGGTACGCGCGCTGACCAAGCTGGAGCAGGTGCTGCCGTCCCGGCTGCGGCACCGCGTCCAGGCGATGCAGGCGGTCACGGTACGGCCGCGCGCCGCCGGTCCGACGGTCGGTCAGGAGGTGCTGACCGTGATCGGCGCCGCGTGCCGGGACCGGGAGTTGCTGCGCTTCGACTACCGCGACTACGCGGGCACCGCCAGCCGCCGGGCCGTGGAACCGTACCGGCTCGTCCACCACGGATGGCGCTGGTACCTGCTCGCCTACGACGTCGACCGCGCGGACTGGCGGACCTTCCGCGTCGACCGGATGGAGCCCAAGGCGCCCACCGGCCCGCGCTTCACGCCCCGCGAACTGCCGGAGGACGCGGCGGAGTACGTGGCCAAGGGCGTCACCTCGCACGCGTACCGCTTCCAGGCGCGCGTGGTGCTGCACGCGCCCGCCGCGACCGTACGGCAGATCTGGGCGGGTTTCGGCGCGGTCGACCCACTCGACGCCGACACCTGCGAACTGACCACCGGCTTCGAGTCGTTGGACGCGCTGGCGATGTTCGTCGGGATGCTCGGGGTGGACTTCGAGGTGCGGGAGCCGCCCGAACTCGCCGAGTATCTGCGGGTGGTGGCGGGGCGGCTGACGCGGGCGGCGGACCGCGGGGTGGCCGACGGGACGGAGGCGTCCTCGGGGCCGGTGTGAGCAAGGCTCAGTCGAGGGCGGCCGCTTGACGGAGCGTCACGGTCCGTTCGCCCAGGTAGGTGGTGTGCGAGCTGACCACCGGCGGAACCCGCAGCGCCTCGTGCTCGCGCGGGAGACGGCGGATCACGGTGAAGGGGCCGCCCGCGGCGCTGAGTTCGGCGACCGTGTCGAGCAGCGCCACCTCGTCGGCGCCGAGCGCGTCGAACGGCTGGTCCATCGGCGGGTCGGCCAGCCCCCAGCCGTCCCACACCAGCAGTTCGGTGCTGTTGAGCATCGCCAGGTCGAGCAGCAGATTGTGCTGCACGAACCACCACCCGTGCAGACCGAGGAGTTCGACCCCGTACGTCCGCGGGTCCGCCGCGCCCGACCGGCAGTCCTGCCACGCCCGGCCCGCCACCACGAACCGGGTGCGCGGCACGTCGAACGGGTCGAAGTCGATGCCGTGCGCGGTGATCAGCTCGGGCGCGGCCATCTGCGCGTCGACCAGCCGCCAGCTCGCGCGGTCCGCGTCCCAGTACTCGGTGATCCAGTGGTCGTCGTGGAAACCCGGTGTGAAGTACGTGGCGTAGCCGCCGCGGACCCTGGCGGGGATGCCCTTCTCGCGCAGCGCGGAGCACAGCAGCAGCGCGAAGTCCCGGCAGGTACCGGCGAATCGCTCCTCCGGGCGGCGCGGGCGGTCGAGCGGCGCGTCGCACAGGCCGCGCGCCACCGCGAGGATGTCCGCGGCGTAACGGGTCTCCGCCTCGGCGTCCTTGCGGTCGCGCGGCAGCTCGTACCCGAACAGGTGCGTCTCCTCGCGGTGGACGAGCAGATTGCGCACGGTCTCGGCGAGGACCCTCGGGTCGGCGGGCAGCCCGGCGAAGACGTCCGTGCCGCCCGGGTCGCTGGCCACGCTCTGCGTCCGGTAGAAATCGAACTCGTTTTCGTCCATGAGGGAACTCTGCCGGGAATTCCCGCCGGAATTCAACCTGTTCGGCCGGCCGTCCGTGGCAATCGGTGTCGCGGCGCCGGACCTCAGGCCAACGGGCCGCTGGTGGCGCCCTCTTCGCGGCCCCAGCCGTAGGCGCGGTCGGCGCGCAGCTTGATCACCAGGCGGTGGTCGGCGACCATCGCGGCGCGGTACTCGTCCCAGTCCGGGTGCTCGCCCCGGAGCGCGCGGTACAGGTCGACCAGCTCCTCCACGGTCGCGTCGTGCGGATCGGCGGCCACCGGGGTGAGTTCGGCGTCGCCCTCGGCGACCAGGTACGCGCCGAGGTCGGGCGTGGAGACGTAGAAGCTGGCCCGCGGGTCGCGGCGCAGATTACGGGTCTTCGCGCGGTCGTCGGTCGCCGAGACGCGGATGGTGCGGGTCGAGTCGTCGTAGTGGAAGGTCACGTTGGACAACTGCGGCCGGCCGTCCCGCTTCAGCGTGACGAGGACGCCGTTGATCTGCCGCTGGAGGAGGTCGAACAGCGGGTGGGCGGAGGTTTCCTGACGGCTCATCATCGCTCCGGTTCTGATCGTGGGGCTTCGGGGTGGTGGCCGGTGGCCGGTGCGGCCTCGGGCGCGGGTGCGTGCTGGTGCTGGTGCTCGTCGTGGTCGTGCTCGCGGGCGGGCTCGTGCTTGTGGTCGGGTTGTGCGGGTCCCGGTCCGGCGTCGGGTTCAGTGAGGGGGAACGCCATCACCGTCGCGCCGATTCCGACCGTGCCCGGCGAATGCGGTGCTCGCGCCGCGTCGTGCAGCTCGTCGAAGAGCGCGGCCAGTCGGACGCGGAAGGTGTCCCAGACCTCGGGCGCCACCCATAGCTCCGCGTCCGAGGTCACGCCCGCGGCGCCCGGCGCGCGGCGGCCCGCCCGGTCGCGCAGATTGTGGGCCAGCGCCTCGGCGATCAGCAGCGCCCCCTCGTCCCGCTGATCGGAGAGCGGGGAGCCGTGCACCGCGCGGTAACGACGTTCCCTGCCGCCGCGGTTGGCGCGCACCTCGGCGAGTTCCACCAGGCCGACCGCGTCCAGCCTGCGCAGATGCTGACTGGCCAGCGCGTGCGAGATGCCCAGTTCGCGGGCGAGTTCCGCGGCGGACAACGGCGCGTTCCAGACCAGGGACACGATGCGCAGCCGCACCGGGTGGGCGAGTGCTCTGAGGAGGGGATCGGTCGCCGTCATGTGCCCATTAGACCGTCCACGGGCGCGGGAAGCGGGCAGGCGGTTGCCGTCGCTGACCCCCAAGCAATATGTTGGGAGTTATGACGGTGCGCAAGGTCCTGGGGGACCGTGACGCGGCGACGTATCTGGGCGGCGCCCTGGTCTCCGGTTTCGGCGACTCGGCGATGCTGCTCGTCGCCGGTATCTGGGTGAAGACGCTGACCGGCTCCAGCAGCCTCGCGGCGGCCGTGACCTTCTGCGTGTGGGCGCCCGCCCTGGCCGGGCCCGTGCTCGGCACCCTCGCCGACCGGGTGCGCCGCCGCTCGCTGCTGATCTGGACCAATGCGGCCCTGGCCGTCCTGCTCCCGGTCCTTCTCGCGGTACGGTCCGGGCGCGAGGCATGGCTGCTGTTCGTGGTCCTCGCGGTGGTCGGCGCCGCCTCCGTACTGTCGGACGCCGCCGAGGCCGGTCTCGTCACCGCCGCCGTCCCGGTCGACCTGCGCGGCGACTTCAACGGCCTGCGGATGACCGTCAACGAGGCCATGAAGCTGCTCGCCCCGCTCGTCGGCGCGGGCCTCTTCCTGCGCTACGGCGGCGGCGCCGTCGCCGTCCTGGACGCCGTCACCTTCGTTCTCGCCGCCGCGGCCTTCGCGATGCTGCGCACCCGTGAACTTCCGCCCGTCCCACCGGCCGAGGGCTGGCGCGAGCAGACCGCGGAGGGCATCCGCTGTCTGCGCGACCACCCCCTGCTGCGCTCGCTGGTGACCGTCGGAGCGGTCGCGATGGTGCTGTCCGGGCTCAGCAGCTCCGCGATCTACGAGATGACCGAGGCCGGGCTGCACCGTCCGCCCGCCTTCGTGGCGGTGCTCTACGTGGTGCAGGGCGCCGGGTCGATCGTCGCCGGAGTGGTCGCGGGCGCGGTCATGCGCCGCGTGCCGGAACGGGTCTTCGCCGCCATCGGCCTGCTGCTCTTCACCACCGGCGCCGCCCTGCGCGCCGTCCCCTCACTGCCCGTCGTGCTCGGCGCGACCCTCGCCATCGGGGTCGGGCTGCCCTGGGTCATCGTCGCGGCCTTCACCGCCGTCCAGCAGCGCACCGCTCCCGAACTGGTCGGCCGGGTCTCGGCCACCGCGGGCACGGTGATCTTCGGCCCCACGGCGCTGGCCGCCGCCCTCGGCGCGGGGCTGGTCGCCCTGGTCGACTTCCGGCTCCAACTCGCCGCCGTCGGCGTCCTCGGGTTGCTGGCCGCGTGGCTTCTGCTGCTTCGCGGCGGGAGCGCGGGTTCGGCGGATGCGGGTTCGGTGAGGGCCGAGGGTTTGGCGGATGCGGGTTCGGTGAGGGCCGCGGGTTTGGCGGATGCGGGTTCGGTGAGCGTCGAGGGCTTGGCGGACGTCGAGGGCTTGGCGGACGTCGAGGGTTTGGCGGACGCCGTTTCAGTGGGCTCTGTTTCAGCGAGCCCCGCCGAGGGGGACTCCGCCCAGGGGGAACACGGCGTCCTGCGTCCAGCGGACGCCGTCGAAGACCACCAGCCGGACCTCCGCGATCCGCGTCCGCAGCAGCGCTAGCGCCGGGACGCACTCCGCCTCCACCGCGGCGTACACCTCGTCCGACTGCCCCTGCGCGACGGTCAGATGCGGGGCCGGATCGCCGAACGCGCCTCCGTACGGCGGGGCTTCCGGCCACCGGGCCGCCACCGTCGCGGTCAGCGCCCGCACGGGTCCTTCGGGCTCCGGCGCCAGCCACAGCAGATCCGGGAATCGCCCGAAGCGAGGGAAGCGCACCTCGAACGGTGCGTGTCCCGCGAAGAGTTCACCCAGCGCAGCCCGTACCCCCGCGTCGATCCGCGCCGCCGGAAGGAACGGATACAGCACCGTGAGATGCGCGGGCACCCCCTCCGCCGCGGCCGGGTCGTACCGCTCCCGCGCCGCGCCCACCACCTTCTCCGCCTCCGGCACCACAGCCACCAACGCGGTCGTACCCGCCGCGCGCCCCGACGTTCCCTTCTGACCCATACCCGGCATCGTCCCCCGCCCGCCCCTCGCACCGCCACCCAATACCCGTCGCGGCCCTACGCCTTCGGCTCGCCCTCGCCGAGGGGGCGGGCGGTGTGGACGACGAGGTTGGTGACGTCGTGTTCGCGTTCGATGTGGCCGTCGAGGAGGACGGCGGGGGCGTCGAGGATGGTGCGGCGGATGAGGGCCCAGACCGGTGGAGTGATGACGAGGTTGGCCATGGCGGTCTCGTCCTCGACGACGGCGAAGGCCATGCCGTTGGCCGTCGGGGGGCGTTGGAGGTATTTGACGATGCCGCCGACGCGGATGCGGCGCTGTGCGGGCCAGGTGCGGATGGCCTTGGCGGGCTGTGCGCCGAGGTGGTCGAGGTAGGGGCGCAGGTGGTGGACGGGGTGCGGTCCCGCGGTGGCGCCGGTGGCGGTGAGGTCGGCCAGGGTGGTCTCGCCCGCGGTCATGGCGGGGAGTTCGGGGGCGTCGGGCAGGGCGTCGAAGCCGGGCAGGACCGGCTGCTGGTGCGCGGTGTGGGCGCCGGAGCGCCAGATCGCGGTGCGGCGGCCGGTGCCCAGGGACGCGAAGGCGCCGGCGGTGGCGAGCTGCTCGAGGAGCCGGGCGCCCAGGCCGCCGCGGCGGGCGACGTCGTCCAGGTCCCGGAACGGCCGCTCGGCGCGGGCCGTGAGGAGGGTCGTGGCGGCGTCCTGCGACAGTCCGCGGACGCTGGTGAGCCCGCGGCGGATCGCCGGATGTCCGTCGGGGCGTGCGGAGTCGGGTTCGAGGGTGGCGTGCACGCCGGAGGCGTTGATGTCGACGCCCCGGACGGCGATGCCGTGGTGGCGGGCGTCCTGGATGAGGGTCTGGGAGTCGTAGAAGCCCATCGGCAGGTGGGCCATGATCCCGGCGATCAGGGTCGCGGGGTAGTAGTGCTTGATCCAGGCGGACGCGTAGATGATGCCCGCCATGGACTGCGCGTGGGACTCGGGGAAGCCGTAACTGCTCAGCGACGAGATCATGGTGATGATCCGCTCCGCGGCGTCCGGGCCGATCCCGCGCCGCGCCATGCCGGTCAGCAGCCGGTCGCGCAGCCGGGCGACCTTCTCGGTGGCGTGTTTGGCGGCGAGGTCCTTGCGGAGCCGGTCGGCCTCGCCGGGGGTGAATCCGGCGCAGTCGGTGGCGAGCCGGATCGCCTGCTCCTGCCACAACACCACCCCCAGGGACTTCTTCAGCGCCGCTTCGGCCAGCGGGTGGGGGTAGGTGACGGGTTCCTCGCCCGCCCTGCGCCGCAGATACGGGTGCTTGCTCCCGGCCTGGATCGGCCCAGGGCGGATGATCGAGGCGGCGACGGTGAGGTCCTCGAAGCAGACCGGCTTCAGTTGCGGCAGGGTGCTGATCTGGGCGCGGCTCTCGGCCTGGTAGACCCCTATGGTGTCGGCGCGGGCGATCATCGCGTACACCCGCGGGTCGTCCTGCGGGATCGTCGCCATGTCGAGGTGCACGCCGTGGTGTCCGGCGATCAGGTCACAGGCGGTGTGCAGAGCCGCGAGCATGCCGAGACCCAGCAGATCGATCTTGACCAGATGGGCGGCGGCGACGTCGTCCTTGTCGCCCTGGAGGACGGACCGGCCGGGCATGGTGGCCCATTCGACCGGCATGACCTCGCCGATCGGCTGCGCGGTCAGCACCATGCCGCCGGAGTGCACCCCCAGGTGCCGTGGCAGACCTTTGAGCTGAGCGGCCAGGTCGGTGACGTCGGCGGGGATGTCCGGATCGGCTGTCGTGCTCGTGTTCGTGGCCGTGCCCGTGTTTGTGGCCGTGCTCGTGGCCGTGTTTGTGTCGCTGCTCGCGCCGTCGGGGGTGTGGGGGCGGCCGGGCCGGTGGTGCAAGGACCGGGTCATGGCGTTGACGGCGGCGGCCGGGTAACCGAGCACTCGGGCCGCGTCCCTGACCGCCAGCTTCGGCTGGTAGCTGATGAGGTTGGCGACCTGCGCGGCGTGGTCACGGCCGTAGCGGGTGTAGACGTACTGGATGACCTCTTCGCGGCGGTGGTTCTCGAAGTCGATGTCGATGTCCGGCGGCCCCGACTTCTCCATCGACAGGAACCGTTCGAAGAGCAACCCGTGCTTGAGCGCGTCCACCGCCGTGATGCCCAGGACGTAACAGACCACGCTGCTGGCGGCGCTGCCCCGGCCCTGGCACCAGATGCCCTGCTCCTGCGAGAAGCGCACGATGTCGTGGACGATCAGGAAGTACCCGGCCATGCCCAGATCGCCGATCACCCCCAGTTCGTGGTCGAGCTGCCGCCACGCGGTCGCCGCCGCCGGATCGTCACGGGCCCCGTAGCGGGCGGCGCAGCCTCGCTCGGCCAGTCGCCGCAGCCAGGAGCTGTCGTCGTGACCGGGCGGTACGGGGAAGCGCGGCAGTTCGGGCCGCAGCTTGGCGAGGTCGAGGACGCACGACTGGCCCAGGGCGATGGTCGATTCGTACGCTCCGGGGTAGCGGGCCAGCCGCTCCTCCATCTCCGCTCCGGTACGCAGGTGCGCGGTCGGCGCGGCCATCAGATGCCCGGTGGCCTGGTCGAGGGTCTCGATCCGTCGCAGTGCGGTGAGGGCCTGGGCGAGCCGGGCCTGCGCGGGCGCGGCGTAGTGGACGGCGTTGGTGGCGACCACGGGGGTGCCGGTGCGGTGAGCGGCCACCACCAGGGCGTCGGCGCGCACGCTGTCGGCGGGAAGATTCCAGTCGATGAGTTCCGCGTGCACGCTGCCGCTGCCGAACACCTCGCCGAGCCGGTCGAGGTGGAAGGCGAGCTGCCCGATCTCCGTACCGTCCTCGCCCGCGTCGGTGGGCGGGCAGCCGGTCAGGACCGCCCAGTCGCCGCCGGCGGCGGCGCGGGCGAGTACGTCGAGGTCGTACACCGGACGGCCTTTGGACCCGGCGAGCTGGGCCGTGGTGATCGCCGCGGACAGGCGGTGGAACCCGTCGAGGTTCCGGGCGAGGACGACGGGGTGCCCGAGCCCGTGAGCGGTGAGGGTGAGTTCGGCGCCGAACACGGTCCGCAGCCCGGTACCGCGGGCGGCCTCGGCAACCCGCCGGGCCCCGTACAGCCCGTCCCGGTCGGTGAGCGCCAGCACCTCGATGCCCAGCCGCACGGCCTCCGTGACCAGCGCCCCCGTATCACTGGCCCCTTGGAGGAACGACAGCGAGCTGTGCACATGCAGCTCCGCCCACGGCACCCGGCTCCGCTCTTCCCGGTATTCGGTGTGTGCCGCGTGTGCCGGGTCCGCCGCGTGCGCCGGATCCGCTGGGCGCGCCGTGCGCGGAGCGGCGGCGGGCAGGCGCAGCAGACGACCGGTGCGGCGGTCAGCCATAGTGGGCCTCGGCCCACCACCGGCCCGCGGAGATCTGCAACAGCCATGCCCCGCCCGCGGTGGTGGTGATCTGCATCCGGGCGATCCGCCGCGCACGGTCCCGGTCCCACCACTGTTCCAGCGCGGGCCACGGCGCACTCCACGCGGTCACCTCCAGTACGCCGGGGAGTCCGTCCACGGTCAGCCGGACCGGAGGCGCGGAGACCGCCAGCCGTCCCGAGACGCCCACCACCTGCCCGGCGCCGTCCAGCAACCGAGCGGGCAGCAGCGGCTGGTACACCGTGGCCGGGTGCGGGGCGGGCAGCCTGCCGGGCCACGGCCCGCCACCGGCCGGGGGCGTGGCGATGTCGCCCACCGGGACCTTGCGGACCCGGTCGGCCGGGCCGCGGCCCCCGGTCAACTCCACCCGCGTGACCGCCCGGTGCCCGAGCAGCGCCTGCACCTGACCGGCCGCACGCTCCAGATCGTCCAGCGTGGCGCCCCCGCCGAACAGCACTGTCTGACGGCCGGTGGCCGCGCTGAGCTGCCGGGGCCGCAGCACCAGCTCCACCACTCCGACCGCGCCCCCGGCCCCGTCGGCGGCCGGTGCGAGATCCCCGGCATCGGTCCACGCCTGCACCTGCCAGCGCACCCGCTCCGCGACCGCCAACGACGACAGCCGTCCCTCGTGCCGCCACGCCCGCCGCAACTTGCGGCCGTCGGCCAGGCCCACCTCCACCTCCACTCGTGCTCCGACGACGCCCGCCGACGTCAGCCGCTCCTGCAACCGCTCGGCCAGTGCCTTCCCTGCGAACGCCAACGGCTCGGTGCGTTCCTCGGCAGGGTCGAAGCCCCACCGCACCGCGTGGTCGAGCTCCGCGCCCGAGGCGTTCAGAAGCCGCGGCTCACGCCCGGACGCGGTGCGGTGCGCCGCCGCCCCGTCGGCGCCGAAGCGGGCCGACACCTGGTCCGAGGGCAGCGCCGCGAAACCGCCCAGCGTGCCGATCCCGAGCCTGACCAGCAGTTCGGCCAGCCGGGGCCGACCGAGCACGCCCACCGGATAGGGGGCGAGTAAACCGGCCGTCTCCCCGGCCGGAACCAGGACCCCGGACCGGGCGCGGGCCGCAAGCGCCGCGGCGAACGTCGTATCCGCGGCCCCGCTCTGCACGGGGTGGCCGAGCCGGGAGAGCGCCGCGGCGACCCGCGCGGCCAGCTCCGCCTCGCCGCCCCAGTACCGCGCGGGACCGCGGGCCGGGGCGGCCACCATGCCCGGACGGATCACCTCCAGCCGCGGCATCACCTCCGCCTCCAACCGGCGTACCACCGGCTCGAACCCGCGCGTCTCGGCCGCCTGATCCCGTTCGACGACCCGCAGCCCGGGGCAGCGGGACTGTGCCTGCCGCACCCGCATCCCCCGGCGTACCCCGGCCGCCCGCGCCGCGGCCGAACACGCCACCACCCGTCCGTCCCCCGACACGACCGCCACCGGCTCCCCGCCCGGCAGCCCCGTGGTGATCAGCGGCCAGTCCGGGACCCACGACACCAGCACTCGCACGCCGGCTCACCCCACCACGCGCAGTGCCCGGCCCCGGCCCGGCGCATCCCCGGCCCGCACCTGATCCGCGGGCGGAGAGACCGGTTCGGGCTCCGTCACGGGCATCGCCATCCCGGTCGGGCCGGGCAGCAACAGCTCCGCCCGGCGCGGGGCACCGCCCGCGGCGCCGCGCCCGGACACCTCCACCACCACGCGGCGATGACGCAGCACACCGTGGCCCGCACCGAGCCCGTCCCACCGTGCCTCGGTCACCCGCAGCCGCAGATCGGCGCCGTCCCACGGACCGGCCACGAGCAACACGGCCCCGTGGGCCCGCACCTGTCCGGCCACCCGTCGCACCACTCGCCCCGGCACCGACCCCGGCGCGCCGAGCAGGATCACCGGCACCGTCGACACCAGCAACGACACCACCTGCGCCCACCGGCCCCCCGGCGCGTCCACCCACAGGCCCGCCCCGGCGTCCAGCCCCGCGTCCCGCGCGGCCAGCGCCCCCAAGGACGGCAGCCCCACCACGGCCCAGCCGGCCCCCGGACGCCGTCCCACCGCCTGCGCCGCCAACGCCAGCAGCAGCCCCTTGTCCCCGCCGACAGCGGTCACTGTGCCCGCCCGCAGCTGCCCTTCGGGCAGCAGCGGACCCCACACGGACCCCGGTCCGGCGACCGTCCTGTGTCCCGCCCGACTGTCTGCCGCCAGCACTGCACCCATGCCCCCGACATTCGCACGCGCGTTCGAACAAGGCAAGTCGGCGCACCACCATCACTGCACGTGAGGGGTGTCGTACGGTCAATACGCATGTCCTCTGCATCCGCTCGACCGCGGCCGCTCGGCCCGCCTCTGCCCGCCCGGGCGGGGGCGGTCGCGACGCCGTTCTCGGCCCGCTCGGCCGTCGTCACTCCCGGGGCCGACATCCGCCCCCCGCCTGCCGTGCTCGCGGATATCGGTGGAGGCCGTCACTTCCGCCGCGATGCCGTGGTGGGTCGTGGGTTTTGTGACCGGCGGATAACGACGCGCCGACTTTTTACTCACGCGTAACTAGCCGCCTGTACTTACTCGCGCGTAATTTAACGGGTGTTCAGCAACCTCGTGATCCGGATCACAGGGCCTGCGTGTGTCCATTTTCCCGAACTGCGAGGAGATCACATGAGGCTGCCCTGGCGACGGCTCTTGGCCGCGCTTTCGCTGGCTGCCGCGATGGTTGTGGCGCCCGCTGCCACCGCCTCCGCATCTGCCAACTCGGCACCGTCAAGCGGGTGGAACAACTTCTCCTGCCGCCCCTCGGCCCAACACCCCCGTCCTGTCGTCCTGGTCCACGGCACCTTCGGCAACGGCACCGACAACTGGCTCGCCTTCGCCCCCTATCTGGTGCAGCGCGGCTACTGCGTCTACTCGTTCGACTACGGCATGCTGCCCGGCGTGCCGTTGATCGGCGGCCTTGGTCCGATCGCGGACTCCGCGCAGCAGCTCTCCGACTTCACCGACCGGGTGCTCGCCGCCTCCGGCACCTCCAAGGTCGACATCGTCGGGCACTCGCAGGGCGGCATGATGCCGCGTTACTACCTGCGCTTCCTCGGCGGCGCGGCGAAGGTGAACACTCTGGTCGCGCTGGCCCCCGACAACCACGGGACCACGCTCGACGGACTCACCAAGCTGCTCCCATACTTCCCCGGCGCGGCCGACGCGCTCCACGGGATCACCCCCGGACTCGCCGACCAGGTGGCCGGATCGCCCTTCCAGCAGCACCTGAACGCGGGCGGCGACACCGTGCCCGGCGTGCACTACACGGTGATCTCGACCATCTACGACGAGGTCGTCACGCCGTATACGACCCAGGCGCTGTCCGGGCCCGACGTGCACAACGTCGTGCTCCAGAACCTGTGCCCGGTCGACGTGTCCGAGCATGTGGCCATCGGCCTGACCGACCGCATCGCCTTCCACGAGGCGGCGAACGCGCTCGATCCGGCGCACGCGACCCCGACCACCTGCCTGTCGGCGTTCAGTTAGCCCATGGCGGTGATATGCGCGAGCCGTCGGCCAGCGTGGCTTGCAGGCCAATGCTCGTGGTGACCCACAAGGTGGCCGGCTCCTCCGTGCGGTTGGACAGACCTATGGAGGAGCCGGGCCGGGCGATGGCGGCATCTCCCGGTGTCAGGGAGCGCGTCTCCCCGTCGACGGACAGCTCCACCGACCCGGACAGGACCAGGAACACCTCCTCGCGAGTGATGGTGTGCGGCGGTCCCGACGTCCCGGCCGGGACCTCGCTGCGCCAGGCGCACAGTTCCTCGCTGCCGAGTGCGGGTGCCGCGTAGGACACGAAGCGCACCCCGTGGATCTCATGTGCGACGGCGTCGGCCGCGGTGATGAAAGGCATGACAACCTCCGGCGTTAGGCAAGTAATTTGCGTAAGTTCCTTGCCTATATGTTCAAGCAGCTTGCGCACTGTGTCAAGGTGTTCCCGTGAAGAATTCCGATGCCATGAGCCTGAGCGCGGCGCTCCTCGCTGCCACCGGCTCGCTCGTCGAGGACATCCACAACGGCGTCGTGGCCCTCGGCTACACCGACCTGCGCCCCACGCACGGCTTCGTCTTCTCCCGGCTGGCCCCGTCCGGCGCGACCGTCACCGAGATCGCCGAACACCTCGGCGTCACCCGCCAGGCGGCCAGCCAGATCGTGGACGAGCTGGAACGCAAGGGATACGTCGAACGCCGCCCGCACCCCGACGACGCGCGGGCCCGGCTGGTGGTGCTCACCTCGCAAGGGTGGCGGTGCACCCGCGCCGCCGAGGAGTCCGCCGCGGAAGCCGTCCAGCCCTGGATCGAACTCCTCGGCGAGGAGCGGCTGCTCGCACTGCGCGACGAACTGGTCCGCCTCGCGCCCACCGGCCCCATCCGTCCGAGCTGGTAGCGCGGCACGCGGCCGACCGCCGGAGGAGAACGCGGCCCGGCCGCACCGGCCGTGGCAGGGTGACGCCATGAGCGACCCAGACCGCCGGCCCACCGCCCTCCGGATCATCGGGACCGTCCTCGACCCCGGCACCTGGCGCCGCTGGGACGAACCGGTGACCGTGGCCGACCTGCCCGAAGCGGGCGACTACCGGGCGGATCTGCTCGCCGCCCGCGCGCGTACCGGCCTGGACGAGTCGGTGGTGACGGGGGAGGGGCGGATCCGGGGGCGCCGAGTGGCGCTGATGGCAGGGGAGTTCGGCTTCCTCGGCGGGTCCATCGGAGTCGCCGCGGGCACCCGGCTGGTCACGGCGGTCGAACGCGCCACCCGCGAACGGCTCCCGCTGCTGGCCACGCCCGCCTCCGGCGGCACCCGCATGCAGGAAGGGACCATCGCCTTCCTCCAGATGGTCAAGGTCACCGCCGCCATCGCCGACCACAAAGCCGCCGGACTCCCTTACCTGGTCCACCTGCGGCACCCCACGACCGGCGGGGTGCTCGCCTCCTGGGGATCGCTCGGCCATGTCACCTCGGCGGAACCCGGCGCGCTCATCGGCTTCCTGGGACCACGGGTGCACCAGGCGCTCTACGGCGAGGAGTTCCCCGCCGGAGTGCAGACCTCCGAGAATCTGCTCGCCCACGGTCTGATCGACGCGGTGCTGCCCGCGGGCGCGCTCGCCGCGGCGGCGGCCACGGCGCTCGACGTGCTCTGCGGCGAGCAGGGCCCGCTCCCGCACCGGCCCCTGATCACACCCCGCCACGTGCCCGCGCCTCCGTCCGCGGCCACGCCCGCACTCGTATCTCCGCCCGCGCCCGTATCTCCGCCCGCACCCGCAGGGCAGGAAGAGAGAGGACAAGGAGAGGGCACGCCGCTTCCCGTGGACGCGTCACTTCCCACGGCCGCGCCGCTTCCCACCGACACGGCCGACTCGCTGCGCCGCAGCCGCCGACCCGAACGCCCAGGACTGCACGACCTGTTGGCCCGTGCCACCGATGTGACACCGCTGAGCGGCACCGGCGCGGGAGAGCGCGACCCCGGACTGCTGCTGGCGCTCGCCCGCTTCGGACCCTCGCCGTGCGTGGTGCTCGGCCACGACCACCGCCCCGCGGAATCCGGACCCGCGCCGCTGGGACCCGCCGGGCTGCGCGAGGCACGGCGCGGGATGCGGATCGCCGCCGAACTCGGCCTGCCCCTCCTCACCGTTGTCGACACGGCGGGCGCCGCGCTCTCCCGCGAGGCGGAGGAAGGCGGTCTCGCCGCCGAGATCGCCCGCAGCCTGGCCGACCTCGTCACGCTCCCCGCGCCCACGCTGTGCCTGCTCCTCGGCCAGGGGGCGGGCGGCGGCGCGCTCGCCCTGCTGCCCGCCGACCAGGTACTCGTCGCCCGGCACGCCTGGCTGTCCCCGCTCCCGCCCGAGGGCGCCTCCGCGATCCTCTACCGCACGACGGACCGCGCCGTCGAACTCGCCGAACAGCAGGGCATCGGCTCGGCAGCGCTGCTCGCCCACGGCATCGCGGACGCCGTCGTCCCGGAGGACCCGGATGCCGCCGACGACCCGGACGTCTTCCTCACCCGTCTCGCCCACGTCCTCGGCGCTCGTCTCGCGGACCTCCGCGCGATGGACCCGGAGCGGCGAACAGCCGCCCGCAGAGCGCGTTATCGCAGGCTGGGCGGGGTCTGAGGGGCCATTGTCAGTGGTGGGTGGCAGGCTTTTCCCATGAGCACCGAGACGGACAACCGCGACTTCTGGGACGGCGAAGCCGACCGCTTCGACGACGAGCCCGACCACGGCCTGCGCGACCCGAGGGTCAGGGACGCCTGGGCCATACGGCTGCGCTCGTGGCTGCCCGGGACGCCGTCCGACGTGCTCGACCTCGGCTGCGGCACCGGAAGCCTCGCGTTGCTCGCGGCCGAGGCGGGACACCGGATCACCGCCGTCGACTCATCGACAAAGATGGTCGCGCGGGCCGAGGAGAAGCTGGCGGGTACGGGAGCGCGGGTGCTGGTCGGCGACGCCGCCCGGCCGCCGGTCGGCCCCGCCGGATTCGACGTCGTCCTCGTCCGGCACGTGCTGTGGACCCTGCCGGATCCGGCGGCCGTACTGCGGCACTGGGTGGGGTTGTTGCGGCCGGGCGGCAGGCTCGTACTGGTCGAAGGGCGCTGGGGCGCGATCAGCCCTGTCGGCATCGGAGCCGCGGAACTCGTCGAGCTGACCGCACCGCTCGGCGGCCGACTGGTGATCGAACAGCTCGGACACGACGCCGCGTTGTGGGGCCGGGAGGTCGAGGACGAGCGGTACGCGGCGGTGCTCCGGCCGCCCGCACCCCAACGGCACAAGGAGATCGTCGACGTCCATCTGCTGCTGCTCCGCGGCGACGAGGTGCTGCTCGCCCGCCGGTCGGGCACCGGCTATGCGGACGGTCTGCTGCACGCGCCGTCCGGACACCTGGAGGACGGCGAGGACGTCAGAAGCGGCATGATCCGCGAGGCCCGCGAGGAGATCGGCATCGAGTTGGCGCCGGAGGAGCTGGCGGTCGCCCTGGTCATGCAGCACCGCGCACCGGACGGCGCGGCGAGGATCGGCTGGTTCTTCACGGCCGAATACGGCAGCGGCGGCGAGCCCGTCAACCGCGAGCCCGACAAGTGCTCCGAGCTGGGCTGGTACCCGCTGGACGCCCTGCCCGACGACATGGTCGCGTACTGCCGAGCGGGCATCGACGCCTACCGGGGCGGGCAGCCGTTCCTGCTCCACCTGCACGAGAGCGGGGACCCGATCGCCCACGACCCGGCCGGCAGCGGCCGAGCGGTGCCGCTGCCGCCGTCCGCTGTGCCAGGATCCCGGATATGAGCCTGAAGATCACCGTAGACGCGGACGCGGCCACCGCCCCGTACGAGCAACTGCGCGGGCAGATCGCGGAAGAGGTCCGCGAGGGACGCCTTCCGGTCGGCTACAAGCTGCCCACCGTACGGGGACTCGCCGAGCAGTTGGGGCTTGCGGCCAACACGGTCGCCAAGGCGTACCGCGCGCTGGAGGCCGACGGGGTGATCGAGACCCGCGGCAGGCACGGCACCTATATCGCCGCCGCCGACGCCCGCGCACGGGAAGTGGCCGCCGCGGCGGCGGAGTACGTGGCACGCACGCGCCGCCTCGGGCTCGACCGGGACGCCGCGCGGGCCGCGGTGGACGAGGCGCTCCGCGCCGTCGACGAGACCTAGAGCCCCGGATCCCGGAGGTTCTCGCTCTTGTAGGGGCGCCAACGTGGCAGGTCGGCGGCCGGGGGGCCCGGCGGGCGTGACCAGGTGGTGGGGGAGCCGTCGTAGTGAATCGGCGGGAGTGCGTAACGGAGTCGGCCCATGGGGGAGTCGGCTTCGGCGAGACGGGGGGAGTGATCGCGATGGTTCGCAGGTGGTGGAGGATCGGTCGCCGGGATGCCGTCGAGGAGCCAGGCGGCCGTGGTGGCAAGGGTCAGGCGCAGACGGCAGCCGGCGCCGGTGTCCGCGGTGAGCCGGTCGGTGAGCGCGCGCAGTACGGCGGCGGCGATCAGGTAGCCGGTACCGTGGTCGAGGAACTGGGCGGGCAGCGCGCCGGGCCGTCCCTCGGCATCGGCCTGGAGCAGGGCGATACCGGTCGCGGCCTGCACCAGACTGTCGAAGCCGCGCCGTTCGGCCCACGGTCCCTCGAAACCCCAGGCGGAGAGCTGCGCCACGATCAGGCCGGGGCGACGTTCCAACAGGGCCTGCGGGGACAGGCCGTAACGGTCGAGTGCGCCCGGCCGGTAGCCGGTGACCACCACATCGGCGCCGCCGAGCAGTTCCTCGAACGTGTCCCGGTCGGCGCGCACCGCGAGGTCCAGTGCCGTGGAGCGCTTGCCGAAGCCGGTGTCGGCCTGGGCGTCCGCGAGTTCGGGCAGCCGGGGCGAGTCGATCCGCAGCACGTCGGCGCCGAGCAGCCCGAGCGTGCGGGTGGCCACAGGTCCGGCGATGACCCGCGTCAGGTCAAGGACCCGGATCCCCGCGGCGGGCAGTGCGGCGGGCGGCAGCGTGAGGCCACGGGTCGACGCCGTGGCGGCCGGTCGGCGCTGGACGATCGGCTGGGCAGCCGCCGCCCGGCCGGGTTCGCTCGCCGCCCAGGCCGACGCGGTACGGACGGCCACGGCGAGACCGCCCGCCGCGTACACCGTCTGCTCGGAGCGTTCGCCGGGCGCTGCCGCGAGTTCTTCCGCCACTCGCGCCACGAGGGCATCGGTGTCGTCGCTGTCGTGGACGCCGAGGGCGCCGAGCAGGCGGGCCCGGTGGTGCGGGTAGTTGGCGTGGGTGCGGATCCAGCCGTCGGCGGTCGGCCAGAACCGGGAGAGCGGGGCGAAGGTGGCGCCGGGTCGGCCGTCGATCAGCAGATGCCGTTCGCTGGTGAAGGCGGTCACCATCGCGGCGTCGTCCACCCGGACGGCGGGCACGGGCCCGCCGGAGCGGGCGGCCGTCAACTCGGCCGCGGCCAGCGAGCAGACGGCGGTCGTCGCCCGACCGAGCGCCGTCACGGGGACGGCGGCCGGGAGACCGCAGACGGCGTCGTAGGTCACGCGTTCCAGCAGTTCCGGTGCCCCGCCGAGAGCGGCCCACGCATGCCGGGCCGCCGCCTCGGTGTCCTCTGTCGCCATGGAGGCATGACAACAGCGGACGTCTCCAAGGCTGCGTTCGGCACGCGCGCGTCTCCTCGTGCGTCTTCTCACACGCGGGCGGCGCGGGTCCCGGACGCCTCATCGGCCTTGGCGGCGTCCGGGGCGGGGAAACCGCCGGAGTTGCTAGAGGTAGAGGCCGTCCGACGCCTGGGCGGGGACGGGCAGGGCGGCCGTGCTGCCGCGGCGGAGCGCGTACAGCTCGGCGAGGGTGGCGCCTTCGCGGCCGATGCCCTCGGGAGTGCCCAGCCAGTTGACGGCCTCGTCACGGGTCAGCGGGCCGACCTCGATCCTGGCCAGGCAGCGGCCCGGCCGGACCACCGCGGGGTGCAGGCGTTCCAGATCCTCGTTGGTGGTGATGCCGACCAGCACATTGCGGCCCTGGCCGAGCAGCCCGTCCGTGAGATTGAGCAGCCGGGACAGTGCCTGGCCTGTCTGGTGCTTGGCCTGGCCCCGGATCAGCTCGTCGCAGTCCTCCAGCAGCAGGAGCCGCCAGCGACCGCCCGCCGTGCCGTCGTCCTCGCCGATGGCGATGTCCATCAGATAACCGACGTCGTTGAAGAGCCGCTCGGGGTCGAGCACGCAGTCGACCTGGCACCAGTCGCGCCAGGACCGGGCCAGGGTGCGCAGCGCCGAGGTCTTGCCGGTGCCGGGCGGGCCGTGGAGCAGCAGCAGGCGGCCGGTGATGTCGTCGGCCGTGAGCTTCATCAGGCCGTCCATGGAGTCGGCGACCGGCGCGGTGTAGTTCCCGCGCAGCTCCTCCCACGTGGCGGCGGAGATCTGCCGGGTGGTGCGGTGCGGTCCGCGGCGCGGCGAGACGTACCAGAAGCCCATGGTGACGTTCTCGGGCTGCGGCTCCGGCTCGTCCTCGGCGTCGTCGACGGAGGACTTCAGCACCTGCTCGGCCAGTTCGTCCGTGACGGCGGCCACGGTGACATCGGCGCCCCGGTTCCAGCGGGAGATGAGGACGGTCCAGCCGTCGCCCTCGGCGAGGGTGGCGCTGCGGTCCTTGTCGCGGGCCTGGCGCAGTACCACCGCGTCCGGCGGCAGCAGTGTGAGGCCGGACTTCACATTCTCCAGCGAGGCGCCGCGCGAGAACGGCTGCTCGCCCGAGGTGAACCGGCCCAGGAAGAGGGCGTCCACGACATCGGACGGGGAGTCGCTGTCGTCCAGTCGCAGATGGACGGGGAGCGCCTGATGCGGGGCGGTGGCGGCGGTCGGCTTGGCGGCCGGTCCCTTGCCGGTTCCGGTGGTGGGCGGCACTTGCCTCCTCGGTTCACTGGGTGTCGCGGACATGCGGCCCATGATCCGGCACGCGGGCCCGATTCGCCCAGTCTTTTTCCATGCCGGGCCTCCCACCACGCCGTTGGTGGATTCATACCGTCTTGTCAGTATTTGGCGAGGGAGGTGCCGGGGGGCTTGAACTTCTCGTACAAGCGTACGTCCATGCTCGTGGGTGTCCCCGGCGGGGCGGCGGGGGAGACCCACGGGAACGGCACTGTTGCCAGGTCACAGCGGTCGCCGCGGATCGGGCGGCCGAGCTGGGCACATGCCCTTGGAACGTCAACGCCCTTGAGGAGAAGGTGAATACGGCGTCGCGAATGAGTCCAGGATGCGCACGTGACGTGGCGGGGCGATAGGGTTAGCCTGCCCGAGCCGGGTGCCCTCGTAAGGGTGGGGAGAGTAATGGAACAGATAGCGATGCACAGCAGGCCACGAGTGCCTGCCATCAACTGCGGTACAGGCGCGTCCAGTGCGCGCCTCGACCGGCACCTCGCGATACTGGCCGGGCCCGCCCTGCCCCAGCGCGACACAGAGGAAGCGACTGTGCTGATGCAGGAGCTGACCTCGCGCAACACCGTGCACACCAAGGCCAACCGCGGTGCGAGGGTGTCGCTCTTCGCGCCGCTGCGACGGCTGCGGAGATCGCTGTTCGGCAACCGAGGCTGAGTCCGCTCCGCCCTCTCCCAGGACTCGGACTCCCAGGTCCCGCCGTCCCCTGACCTCGGTCGGGGCCGGGGACCGGCCAGGTGCTCGGATCGTCCGGCGGCCACACCGTCCCGGCTCGGCGCTGCTTCGCGCGGCGCTTCGGTGTGTGCCCGCCGCCGCCGTCCCTCCCCACCGGACGGTCCGCCGCGACACCAGGTCGCGCGGACACCCTTCACCCGGCCACAGCAGGACCGCTTACGGCAAGATCGTTCACGGCACGGCTGGTCACAGCAGGGCGAACTGCCCGTCCGGCCCTTCCTCGTGGTGTTCCAGCACGGAGGCGGGCCTGCGCCTGGCGGCGGGCACCGGCAGTACGCCGCCGGCCCGCAGTTCGGCCGTCGTGATCGTCTCGCCGCGCACCGCCAGACGGCACGCCAGACCCTCGCCGTCCGCGCGCAGACCGGCCAGCAGCGTCAGCACACTGATCAGCTCCAGCAGTTCCGACGTGGTGGCCCGCGTCCACGCGGCGGGCCGCAGCGCCTCCAGGGTCCCCGGCGCACCCGGCGCCGTACGCCGCTCGAACCACGCCTCGATCACCCGCACCCCACCTGCGGTGACCTCCCAGGCGGCCGGTGAGACCGGCGAGATCCGGCCGTCACCGATCAGCAGCGCCCGCTCGTCCGGGTCGTACGACAACTCTCCGGCGGCCGGGGTGTCCGGCAGCGGCGAGCGGACGTAGGGGCGGCTTCCTCCGGGCAGCCGGAGCCGACCGGCGTCGCGTCCCTCGGCGGGATCGGCGAACCGCGCCCCGTGGGTCTGGAGCCACAGCGTCCGGCGCCCGAGCGCCAGCCCCTCCTGCCAGAGCGCGGGATCACGGGGCAGCGGTACGAGGGCGCCGCCGGGGCCAGGCCGCGCCGCCGCGCCGATCCAGGCCAGCACGTCCGCAGCGGCGACCTCGGTGCCCAGCCGCGCGGAGAGCAGGGCGGTCAGCCCCGGCGCGATATTGGGGTCCCGGCCGCCCGGCTGCCGGAACAGCGGCCGTATCCAGCCCGGCCGCCCGGCAGGGGAGCGCCCGTCGGGCAGCAGCGCGCAGAACACCACGGCGGGCTCCGGCGCCCCGGACGCCGCCACCGACGCGGGCCGCGCCTGATACGCCTGTTCCAGCGCGAAGACCTGCCGGTCGTCGGCCGTCCGCCATATCTCGGCCCGCGCCACGTCGATCAGCCGGTGGTCGGGTATCAGCCACTGCCGGTCGTACGGGCCGTGCTGCACCCGCACCGGCTCGGGGCAGCGACCGGTCTCGCCGGCCAGCGCGGTGGTCGGGGTGCGGTGGCCCGGCAACTGCGCGACGGGCGTGTGCAGATTCCTGGCCCGCGTCGGATGCAGCAGCGCCGACCGGGCGTCCTGGTCCGCGGTGCCGGTGAACAGCGCCCACCGGGCACGCAGACAGGAAGGCTCCGCGGCCATCGGCCAGCCGCGGCCGATCCGCAACGGGCGTACGGACCACGGCATCACGTCGTGCAGCAAAGGCGCGTCATTGCTCACCGCATGCATGCTACTGACGACCCTCAGGGCGCCTCCATCGTCACCGTGAACGAGAAGCGGTCACCTCGGTAATGGATGCGCACCACGTCCACCGCCCGGCCCGACTCGTCGTAGGTCACCCCGGTGTAGTGCAATATCGGGCTCAGCAGCGGCACTTGCAACAGCCGGGCCGTCTCGGGATCGGCCAGCCGCGCCTCCACGGTGTCGGTGATCCGGCTGATCCGCACGCCGAGCACGTCCCGCAGCACCTTCGTCATCGGCCACCGCTCCAGGTCGGCGAGGTCGATCCGGGCGCCGAGTTCCGGACGTACGAAATTCTCCGCCCAGTTGGTGGGCTCACCGCTCTCGTCGCAGCGCAGCCTGCGGTAGGCCATGGCCCGGTCGAGGTCGGGGAAGTGCTCGGCGGCACCCGGCGGCAGTGGCTCGGAACCGTAGCGCAGCACCGCCGTACGGCCGCCGGACTGCTGCGCCACGATCGCGTCCACCGAGCCGAGCAGCTTCACCGGCGCCCCGCGCAGCGCCGTCGGCTCGATGAAGGTGCCGCGCCTGCGGTGCCGGCTGATCAGGCCCTCGTCCTCCAGCTCCTTGAGCGCCTGCCGCATGGTGAGGACACTCACCCCGTAGTGTCCGGCCAGCTCGTCCTCGGTGGGCAGCCGCAGCGGGGCCTGCGCGTGGCGGCCCAGTATCGAGGCGCGCAACGACTGCGAGACCTGGTACCACAGCGGCAGCTTGCGGTTCAGGACGAGGGAGTCGGGGGCGAAGGACGTCACGGCCGGAAGTTTCTCGCAAGCCCCTCCCACACCCGGTCGTAGCCCCCCTGCCGGTGCTCTCCGTTCAGCGCGAACTCGGTGGGCACGACCGGCCAGCGGGTCTCGAACATGAACGCCAGCCCGTCGTCCACGCGCTGCGGCGCCAGCTCGGCGGCGCTCGCCTTGTCGAAGGTGGCCCGGTCGGGTCCGTGCGCCGACATCATGTTGTGCAGCGAGGCGCCGCCGGGCACGAAGCCCTCGGCCTTGGCGTCGTACGCCCCCTCGATCAGGCCCATGAACTCGGTCATCACATTGCGGTGGAAGTACGGCGGCCTGAAGGTGTCCTCGCCGACCAGCCAGCGGGGGGCGAAGACCACGAAGTCCGCGCCCGCGAGCCCCGGCGTGTCCGAGGGCGAGGTGAGCACCGTGAAGATCGACGGGTCGGGGTGGTCGTAGCTGAGCGAACCCAGCACGTTGAAGCGGTGCAGGTCGTACACGTACGGCACATGGCTGCCGTGCCAGGCGACCACGTCGAGCGGCGAGTGGTCGTAGACCGCGGCCCAGAGATTGCCGCCGAATTTGTTGACCACCTCCGTCTGCTCGTCCCGGTCCTCGTAGGCGGCGACCGGGGCGCGGAAATCCCGCGCGTTGGCCAGTCCGTTCGCACCGATCGGGCCCAACTCGGGGAGTTGGAAGGGCTGGCCGTAGTTCTCGCAGACGTAGCCGCTCGCCGTGCCGTCCGGCAGTTCGACGCGGAAGCGGACGCCGCGCGGGATCAGCGCGACCTCGCCCGGATCGGCGCGGATCAGCCCCAGCTCGGTCCGCAGCAGCAGGGCGCCCTGCTGCGGCACGATCAGGAACTCGCCGTCCGAGGACGAGAACACCCGGTTGTGCATCGAGAGGTTGGCCGCGTACCAGTGGATGCCGATGCCCTCACGGCGCAGCACATCGCCGTTGCCCCCGACCGTGACCAGGCCGGTCACGAAATCCGTCGGCTCCTGCGGCATCGGCAGCGGGCCCCAGCGCAGCCGGTTGGGGTCGGGCTCCACGTCCAGGAACGGGGCGCTGCGCACCTGGCCGTTGGGGACCCGGCGGAAGGGCGGATGGGCGGCCGAGGGCCGGATCCGGTAGAGCCAGCTCCGCCGGTTGCGGGCGCGCGGCTCGGTGAACGCGGTGCCGCTGAGCTGTTCCGCGTAGAGCCCGAAGGGGGCGCGCTGCGGTGAGTTGCGCCCCTCCGGGAGCGCGCCCGCCACGGCTTCGCTGCTGTGCTCGTTGCCGAAACCCGAGGAGTACGGCAGGTCCTTGCCGTCCTCGGCGTCGGCGCCGCCCGGCCCGTTCACGGCGTTCGTGGCGTTCATGGTCTGCTCCCGGTGGGGTCTCGTCCGTGATTCCTATGCTGAACCATAGGAATCACGGCGGCAACCCTCAGCCCGAGCCTGTGGAAAACTCCGCTGCCAGGGCCCGGACGGTGGCCGCGGCCGACACCGCGTGGCCGCGCGCCGAGGCGTGCACCAGGTCGGCGCTGTACAGGTCGCGGTCGGCGACGGCGGGATGGTCGTACATCTCGACGACCACCGCGCCGTAGCGCTCCGCGACCGTCCGGGTCACCTGATTGAGGACGGCGACGCCGCTCTCCAGCGGGCCGCCGCGCAATTCCGGTACGGCCGCCGCGACATTCACCAACGCGTACGCGAACAGAGTCCTGCCGGGCGCGGTCAGCCGGGAGAAGAGCAGGTCGAGCTCCTTCTCCAGCACCTCGGGGGAGAAGCCGGGCAGCAGCAGGTCATTGCCGCCGCAGACGATCGCGACCAGGTCGGGCGCGAAGCGCGCGGCGCGCTCGGCCTGGTCGGCGCGTACCTGGCCGGCGGTGAGACCGCGCATGCCGAGGTTGAGATACGTCAGCTCCGGCACGACCCGGCGCAGGGCCTCCGCGGTGCGGTCGGCCCAGGGCGCGGTGCGGTATCCGGGCACGGGGTCGCCCAGGCCCTCGGCGATGCTGTCGCCGACGACCGCGAAGCGCTTCCAGGGCGCGCCGCGCAGCAGCCGGTCGCTCTCCTCGGGCGACAGGCAGTGGGGGTCGGCGGCCTCCGCCGGGTGATCGGCCGCATAGGTGGCGGAGAAGGCGCTGACGGCGCTGGGGACGGGACCGGGGAGAGGAACAGGACCGGGATCGGGAGTGGGGAGGGGAACGGGAACGGGAACGGGAACGGCGTCGCTGTGCTGCGTCATCTCAGGACTCCTTGGCGAGGGTGCGGGTCAGGCCGAGGCCGACCACGGCGGCGACGGCGGCAAGCGCGGCGCAGACGATGAACACCTCGCGGAACGCCCGCGTCCCGTCCAGGCCGTGGGCGGCGATGACCGAGGCGGTCGCGGCGACGCCGAGCGCGCCGCCCAACTGCCGCGCGGTGGTGGTCATGCCGACCCCCGAGGCGAACCGCCGGGGCGGCAGCGATGTCGCGGCGGCGGTGGACAGGGCGGTGAGCGTGGCCCCGAAGGCGGCGCCGCCGATCAGGCCCATGGGCAGCCACAGCGCCAGGAATCGGGTGTCGGTGCCGAGTTGGAACCAGGTCCAGACGCTCACCGCGGCGAAGGCGGCCATGGACACGGCGACGACGACGGGCAGATGGTGCGGCCGGGCGCGCTTGCCGACCACCAGGGCGGCCACCGCGGAGGTGAGCGCGCCGGGTGTGAGGGCGAAGCCCGCCTTGAGGACCGAGTAGTGCCACACGGTGGTGAGGAACAGCGGTCCGCAGAGCATCCAGGCGAAGAGCGCGGCCCCGGCGAAAGCGGCTGCGCAGGAGGCGACGGCGAAGGTGCGGTCGCGGAACAGGCCGGTCTCGACGGCGGGCGTCACCTCGTGCGTGGAACGGACGAGCGCCACTACGAGCAGCGCCGCGCCGCACAATGTGCTGCCCACAGTGGCCGCGGACGCCCAGCCCCAGTCGCTGCCCTTGCTGAGGCCGAGCACCAGCAGGCCGATGCCCAGGGTGACAGCGAGCGTGCCCAGCGGGTCGGGCAACCGCCGTTCCGCGCCGGTGCGTTCCGGCAGGCCGCGCAGTCCCGCGGCCACCAGGAGGATGCCCACCGGCACATTGATGAGGAAAACGGAGCGCCAGCCGAAGGCGTCGACCAGCAGACCGCCCAGGCTCGGCCCGGCGGCGCTGGCCATCGAGCCCGCGGCGCCCCAGACGCCGATCGCCGCCGCGAGCCCGGCGGGAGGCGTGGTGGCGAGCAGCAGCCCGAGCGCGGCCGGGATCATCCCGGCCGCGGCGGCGCCCTGGAGGGCGCGGGCGGCGATCAGCCAGGGCAGGCCGGGCGCGGCGGCGCACAAGGCGGAGGCGACCGTGAAACCGGTGAGCGACAGCAGGAAGACGCGCTTGCGGCCGAAGGCGTCGGCTATCCGGCCCGCAGGGGTGAGCAGCGCGGCGAAGAGCACCGCGTAGCTGCTCACGACCCACGACAGGTCGGACACGCGGTCGGCGGGGAAGCTCTTGGCCAGGTCGGGGAAAGCGACGTTGACCACGGTGGCGTCGAGGAACGCGATGAAGGTGGCGCCCGCGCTGAGCAGCAGGACGAGACCCGGTCTGATGTCCGGGCTCCGTCCTGAGCCGGGCGGTGCGGGGAGTGTGGAAGCGGGGGAGGGCATGGGCCGTCCTTGTCTTGGAAGCGAGAAACATACTGGGAGTACATACTGATGGTATGAAAATACATACCGAAGGTATGTAGGTGTCAAGAGTGGGCAGGCCCTAGGGTGGGAAGGGCATCGCGAACGACAGGAGGGCGCCGCCGTGGCAGCACCGCGCACAGGCACCGGAAGCGGGACGGGCACCGTCCCGGCCCGCAGGGCGGCGGCACGCCCCACGCAGCGCGAACGGTCGGACGCCACCGTGGAGGACCTGCTCACCGCGGCCCGCGCGCTGTTCGCCGCCGAGGGCTACGCGGCCACCTCGCTGGACGCGGTCTGCGAGCGGGCGGGCGTCACCAAAGGCGCCCTGTACCACCACTTCTCCGGCAAGAGGCAGCTCTTCAGCGCCGTCTACACCCGCGAGCAGGAACGTCTCGCCCACCGGATCTCGACCGCGTATCTCCAGGTCGCCGACCCGTGGGAGGCGGTTTACGAGGGCAGCCGCGCCTATCTGGAGGCGTCCTTGGACCCCGAGGTGCAGCGCATCACGCTCTTCGACGCTCCGGGCGCGCTCGGCTGGGAGGCGATGCGCGACCTCGGCGTCAACTGCCGCCAACTCACCCTGCGCGGCGTGAAGCACGCCATCAAGGCGGGCGCGATCTCGCAGCGCCCCGCCGACCCGTTGACGTCGATGCTCTACGGCGGACTCAGCGAGAGCGCGATGGCGATCGTCAGGGCCGACGACCCGCCGGCCGCCCTGGCGGAAGCCCTCGCCGACCTGCGCAAGCTCTTCGACGCGCTCGCCGCGAAGGGCTGACGGCGCCGTGCCACGGGCCGTGGGCGCCGACAGCGGACTGCGCCGCGCACCGGTGCAGCAGCGCAGCACCGAACGCCTGGAGCGCATCCTCGACGCCTGCGCCCGGCTGTTGGACGAGGGCGGTTACGAGCGTCTCAGCACCCGCGCCGTCGCCGCCCGCGCGGGTGTCCCCATCGGGTCGGTCTACCGTTTCTTCTCCGACAAGCGCGCCCTCGCGGACGCCCTCGCCCACCGCAACCTCGACGAATTCCTCGACCGTACGGCCGCGCGTCTCGCGGAGCCCGGCACCGACCCCGACTGGCGCACGGCGGTGAACATCCTGGTCGACGAGTACACCGCCATGAAGCGCACCGCGCCCGGTTTCGCGCTGGTCGACTTCGGCGTGCCGGGCGAGACCAACCACGACCTCGCCGACCGGCTGCCCGCGCTGCTCGGCGAACGGCTCTCGGTCGACCCCTCGGAACCCCGGCTGCGGCTGGCCCTGGTGATCGCCGTCGAGACGGCGGACGCCGCGCTGCAACTCGCCTTCCGCACCGACCCGTCGGGCGACCCCGATGTGATCTCCGAGACGAAGGCGCTGATCCGGGCCTATCTCGCGACCGTCCTGGACTGACCCCCCCCGGGGCCTCGCCGCCCCTTCCCGGATCTCCCCGCACCTCCGCGGGCCTCCCCGGGTCTCCCGCATCTGCCACGAGCCGGCCGGGCGCCCGCTCCCGCAGCGCCTCCGCACCCGCCCTCGAAGGGGCCGATGCCCGCTCCAGGGGTCGTTGTCAGTACCGCCGGGTAATGTCGAAGACGACCGCGCGCCAACGTCGCCGCCCGTCCAGGGGAGTCCCCGATGACCCGAACCGCCCTGCGCATCTGTCCGCTCTGCGAGGCCACCTGCGGCCTCACGCTGTCCGTCGACGACGGACGGGTGACGCATGCCCGCGGCGACCGGGACGACGTGTTCAGCGCGGGCTTCATTTGTCCCAAGGGCGCCGCTTTCGGCGCGCTCGACGCCGACCCCGACCGGCTGCGGCGCCCCCTGATGCGCCGCGAGGGCCGGCTGACCGAGGCGACGTGGGACGAGGCGTACGCGGCCGTCGCCGCCGGGATCGGCGCGGTCACCGGCGCGTACGGCGGTGACGCGGTCGGCGTCGTCCTCGGCAACCCCAATGTGCACACGATGGCGGGCGGCCTCTACCCCGCGCAGCTCATCGGCGCGCTGCGCACCCGCCGCGTCTTCACCGCGAGCACGCTCGACCAGATGCCCAAGCACGTGTCCTGCGGCTATCTCTTCGGCGACCCGAACGCGATCCCGGTGCCCGACTTGGACCGCACCGACCATCTGCTGCTCATCGGCGCGAACCCGCTGGTCTCCAACGGCAGTCTGGCCACCGCCGCCGACTTCCCCGGCAAGCTCAAGGCGCTGCGACGGCGCGGCGGCAGACTCGTCGTCATCGACCCGCACCGCACCAGGACCGCCCGCGCCGCCGACCGCCATGTGGCGCCCAGGCCCGGCACCGACGCGGCCCTGCTGCTCGCCATGGTCCGGACACTGTTCGCCGAAGGACTCGTGGATCCCGGCGAACTGACCCCGTGGCTCAGCGGCGTGGCCGAGGTACGCGACCTGGTGACGGATTTCGCGCCGGAGGCGGTCGCCGCGTATTGCGACGTCCCGTCCGACGACATCCGCGCCCTGGCACGCGAGTTGGCGGCGGCCGACCGCGCCGTGGTCTACGGGCGGCTCGGCAGCACCGCCGTGGAATTCGGCACCCTGGCGAGCTGGGCGGTCGACGTGCTCAACGCGCTGACCGGCAATCTGGACCGACCGGGCGGCGCCATGTTCCCGCTCGCGGCCACCGCGCGGGCGCCCCGACCTCCCGGCCCCGGCAAGGGATTCCGCGTCGGCCGCTGGCACAGCCGGGTCTCGGGACACCCCGAGGTCAAGGGCGAACTGCCCGCCGCCGCCCTCGCCGAGGAGATCGACACCCCGGGGGACGGCCGCCTGCGCGCCCTCGTCGTGGTCGCGGCCAACCCGGTGCTGTCCGCCCCCGACGGCCTGCGGCTCGACCGCGCCCTGGACGGCCTGGACTTCATGGTCAGCGTCGATCCGTATCTCAACGAGACCTCGCGCCACGCCGATGTGGTGCTGCCGCCGCCTCCGCCCGCGCAGAGCGCGCACTACGACTTCGCCTTCAGCACCCTCGCGGTCCGCAACACCGTCCGCTACAGCCCGCCCGCGGTGCCGCTGGAGGACGGGCTGCTGGACGAACCGGAGATCCACGCCCGGCTGATCCTCGCCGTCCTGGGCCAGGCCCGGGAGCAGGGAGCCGACCCCGCGCTCGTGGACGAACAGGCGGTGGTCCGCAAGCTCACCGCCGAGACCGGCGACCCGCACTCGCCGGTCCACGGCTGGGACGTCGCGGAGCTGTCCGCCGCGCTCGGCGGGAGCACCGGATACGAGCGGCGGCTCGACATGATGTTGCGCCTCGGCCCGTACGGCGACGGCTTCGGCGCCGACCCCGACGGCCTCACCCTGGCGAGGGTCCTGGACCGGCCGCACGGCATCGACCTCGGCCCGCTGCGCCCGCGCGTGCCTGAGGTGCTGCGGACACCGTCCGGCACGGTCGAGCTGGCGCCCGAGGCCATTGCCGCCGATCTGCCCCGGCTGCGGGCCGCGGTGACGCGCGGCGCGGACGGCGAAGGGCTGGTCCTCATCGGGCGCCGCCATCTGCGGTCCAACAACTCCTGGATGCACAATGTGCCCGCGCTCACCGGCGGCACCAACCGCTGCACGGCGCAGATACACCCCGACGACGCGGCCCGGCTCGGACTGGCCGACGGAGCGCTCGCCCTGATCAAGGGCGACGGCGGGGAGATCACCGCGGTCGTCGAGATCACCGACGCGCTGCGCCCCGGAGTGGTCAGCGTGCCGCACGGCTGGGGTCACGACCGCGAGGGCACCCGGCTGACCGAGGCGGCCCGCGAACCGGGCGTCAACGTCAACCAGTTGCTCGACGGCACGCGGCTCGACCCGCTCTCCGGCACGGCGGTGCTCAACGGATTCCCGATACGGATGGAGGCCGTCCGCTGACCCGCGCCGCGCCCGTGACACGGCCGGGTGACACGGCGCCGCCGAGTGGTGTGACACCCGGACAGCGGGGCACGGGACCCCTGGGCGCGGGTCGCCCGGGGAGGGCGGCCGGACGTCACGAGCCCGGCCCGGCCGCGCGCGGAGCCCGGGTCGTCGGGTGTTCCCGGCGCGACGTGACTGACGGCACGCGACACACCCTGGCCACAAAAAACTAACGGCGCTAGTTTGGGCGTCGGACGCAGAGCGGTGACCCCGGAGGGCAGCAACGGTGGACGGTACGGCAGAGGGCGCACAGGACCTGGTGACATCGCGCGACGCCCAGTACATCGGCGGGAAATGGCGCCCCGCCGCGGGCGGCGGCCGGATCGACGTCGTCAACCCGGTGACCGAGAAGGTCATCGGACAGGTGCCCGCGGGCACCGCGGAGGACGTGGACGAGGCCGTACGCGCCGCGCGCGCCGCCCTGCCCGGCTGGGCGGCCACCCCGCCCGCGGAACGCGGCGCGATACTCGGCGCGGTACGCGACCTGATGGCGGCGCGCCGCGAGGAGATCGCCGCGACCGTGGCCGCCGAGCTGGGCGCGCCGCCCGCCTTCGCCGCCGCCGTCCACACCGACATGCCCACCGCCGTCATGGGCGGCTTCGCCGCGCTCGCCGCCGGGTACGCCTTCGAGGAACAGGTCGGCAACTCACGGGTGTTCCAGGAGCCGGTCGGCGTCGTCGGCGCGATCACCCCGTGGAACTACCCGCTGCACCAGGTCGTCGCCAAGGCCGCCCCCGCGCTGGCCGCGGGCTGCACCGTGGTGCTCAAGCCCGCGGAGGACACCCCGCTGGTCGCCCAGCTCTTCGCCGCGATCCTCGACGAGGCCGGGCTCCCCGCCGGAGTCTTCAATCTGGTCACCGGCCTCGGCCCGGTCGCCGGACAGGCGCTCGCCGAGCACCCCGGCGTGGACATGGTCTCCTTCACCGGTTCCACCGCGGTCGGACGGCAGATCGGCGCCACCGCGGGCGCCGCCGTCAAGCGCGTCGCGCTCGAACTGGGCGGAAAGTCCGCGAACGTCATCCTCCCCGGCGCCGACCTCGCCCGCGCCGTCAACGTCGGCATCGCCAACGTCTTCGCCAACTCCGGCCAGACATGCAGCGCCTGGACCCGGATCCTCGTCGACTCCGCGCGCTACGACGAAGCCGTCGAGGCGGCCACCGCGGCAGCCGCCAAGTACGTACCCGGCGAACGGCTCGGCCCGGTCGTCAACGCCAAGCAGCGCGAGCGGGTGCGCGGCTACATACGGCGCGGCGCCGCGGAAGGCGCGCGGATCGTCGTCGGCGGCCCCGACGCGCCGGACGGACTGGAGACCGGCTACTACGTACGCCCCACCGTCTTCGCCGACGTCGACCCCGGTATGACGATCGCCCAGGAGGAGATCTTCGGCCCGGTCGTCGCCCTGATCAGGTATGAGGACGAGGACGACGCCCTGCGCATCGCCAACGGCACGGTCTACGGGCTCGCGGGCGCGGTCTGGGGCGCCGACGACGCGGAGGCCGTCGCCTTCGCCCGCCGGATGGACACCGGACAGGTCGACATCAACGGCGGCCGGTTCAACCCGCTGGCGCCCTTCGGCGGTTACAAGCAGTCCGGAGTCGGCCGCGAGCTGGGCGCGCACGGGCTGGCGGAGTACCTCCAGACGAAGTCGCTCCAGTTCTGACCGCAGGACCGCCCGACCTGCCCGAACCGCCCGAACCGCCTGAACCTCCCGACCCGTTCGGGCCGACTCGGTCGACTCGGTCGACTCGGTCGACCAGGATCACCCCGGCCGACCCGGCCGACCCGGTCCGACCGGCCCGTTGCCCCACCCCGCTCACGCCCACTCGTCCGCACCGGCGTCCGACCGCATCCTTCAGCCCCCGACCGCATCCGTCCGCATCCGGATCCGCTCGCAGCCCCGCACTCAGGAGACCTCGTGGTACGCGCAGCCGTCCTGCCCGCCGTCAACGCGCCGCTGGCCGTCGCCGACATCGAGCTGCCCGACCCCGGCCCCGGACAGGTCCGGGTCCGGCTGGCGGCGGCGGGCGTCTGCCACTCCGACCTGTCGCTGTCCAACGGGACGCTGCGCCAGCCGGTACCCGCCGTCCTCGGCCACGAGGGCGCGGGCACGGTGGTGTCGGTCGGAGACGGCGTCGGCCATCTCGCCCCCGGTGACCGCGTGGTCCTCAACTGGGCGCCCGCCTGCGGCGACTGCCACTTCTGCGGCCTCGCCGAGCCCTGGCTGTGCGCCAACTCCGCCACGGCAGCCGCCAGTCCGTACGCGACGCTGGCCGCCGACGGCAGTCCGCTCTACCCGGGCCTGGGCACTGCCGTCTTCGCCGAGGAGACCGTGGTCGCCGCGGGCGCGGTCCTTCCGCTCCCCGACGGCGTCCCGCTCACCGACGCCGCGCTGCTCGGCTGCGCCGTACTCACCGGCTACGGCGCGGTGCACCACTCGGCGCGGATCCGTACCGGCGAGAGCGTCGCCGTCTACGGGGTCGGCGGCGTGGGGCTCGCCGTGCTCCAGTCGGCGCGGATCGCGGGCGCCGAGCGGATCATCGCGGTCGATGTCGCGCCCGCCAAGGAGGAACTGGCGCGGGCGGCCGGCGCCACCGACTTCGTCGTCTCCGGCGACGACACGGCCAAGCGGATCCGCAAGCTCACCGACGGCTTCGGCGCCGACGCGGCCATCGAGTGCGTGGGCCGCGCCGACACCATCCGCACCGCCTGGTCCTCCACCCGCCGCGGCGGCCGTACGACGGTGGTCGGCATCGGCGGCCAGGACCAGCAGGTCACCTTCACCGCGCTGGAACTCTTCTACTTCGGCCGCACGCTCTCCGGCTGCGTGTACGGAAACTGCGACCCGGCCGTGGATCTGCCGGTGCTCGCCGAGCACGTACGGGCGGGCCGCCTCGACCTGTCCGCCATGGTCACCGACCGCATCACGCTCGACGACATCCCGGCGGCGTTCGAGGCGATGACCGCCGGGCGCGGCGGCCGGGCGCTGGTGGTCTTCTGACCGGTCGGGCCGGATTCCCGCAGGACCGCGAACCCACCGCTGTCAGCGAGCGCGTCCCTAGGCGTACGTCTACGCGTACGCCTACGCCTGCGCGTCGTCGACCATCGCCAGCCAGTGCCGGTGGGTGCCGTCGAAGGGACCGGTGCCCTCCGCCACCGCCGTCATCAGCCACGCGGCGGCGGATTCGGCGGCGCCGATCACATCGGCGGGGTAGCCGTACCGCACCTGGTGCTCGGCGAATTCGTCCTCGTCGACGAGGATCGGCAGGTCGGCGCCGCGCTTGAGCAGGACGTCCAGGTCGAGGTCGACCATGGTGACCTCGGCGGGGGACGGCCACCGCGGCGGGGTGGTGATGTCGCAGTAGATCTCGGTGCGGCGGGGCGCGGCGTTGAAGGTCGCCGTCCACCAGGCGTCGCGCGGGAAGAGGATGATGTGCGCCTCGGGGATCGGGACCTGGGGGTTGTGGCCCTTGCGCACCAGGCCGAAGCCGGGGAGGCCGAGCCATACGCCGTGCTCGTCCTCACCGAGCCGCCGCATCCGCAGATTCCAGTGCAGAGCGCCGTCGTATTTGCGGTAGTTGACCTGGACGAAGTCGGGCTCGGGGCCCTGCTGGACCGGTTCTGACATGGCGCCATCCTGTCAGCAGGCGCGGCCGGTCCGCCCCCGGGTTTCCCGCCAGGAGGCAACGGAGGCAACCCCCGCCGGGGCTCACGCCGGGGCGGTTTCCGGGCCCGCGAGCGCCTCGAACTGCACGGCCAGACCGTCGATCAGCGCGCGCAACCCCGTCTCGAAGGCGCCGCTGTCGATCTGGCGCTGGTGCTTGGCGAGAAGGTGGGCCTGGCCGAGGTGCGGATAGTCGGCGGGGTCGTAGACGTCCGCGTCGCCGACGAAGCCGCCCGCGAAGGAGCCGAGCGCGGAGCCGGTGACGAAGTAGCGCATGAGGGCGCCGATCCGGGTGGCGTGGGCGGGCGGCCAGCCCGCCTCGACCATGCCGCCGAAGACGGCGTCGGCCATTCGGAGCCCGGCGGGCCGCAGGCCGGGCCCGATGGCGAGGAACGGCACGATGTGCGGGTGGTCGGTGAGGGCGGCGCGGTAGGAGCGACCCCAGTCGAGCAGCGCCTGCCGCCAGTCCCTGCCGTCACCGAACATCGACAGGTCGACCTGGGTGACGACGGTGTCGGCCGCCGCGTCGAGGATGGCTTCCTTGGTGGCGAAGTGGTTGTAGAGGGAAGGCCCGCTCACGCCCAGCTCGGCCGCGAGCCGCCGGGTGGACAGGGCAGCCAGACCCTCCTCGTCGATGAGGGCGAGGGCCGCCGTGACGATCCGGTCGCGGCTGAGCAGGGGCTTGCGGGGGCGGGCCATGCGGCACATAGTAGAGGCTGCCACCCGAAAACTAGCGGTGGTAGTTTCGAGGGATCGTCCGGACGATCATGGGATGCGGTGACGACGCAGTGAACCTTGAGCTGACCGAGGAGCAGGCCGCCGTCAAGGAGCTGGCCAGGGACTTCACCGAGCGCGAGATCACGCCGAACGCGGTGGCGTGGGACCGCGCCGAGAGCGTGGACCGCGCCATCGTGAAGAAGCTCGGCGCGCTCGGTTTCCTGGGGCTGACCGTCGACGAGGAGTACGGCGGCTCCGGCGGCGACCACCTCGCCTACTGCCTGGTGACCGAGGAGCTGGGCCGCGGCGACTCCTCCGTGCGCGGGATCGTCTCCGTCTCGCTCGGCCTGGTCGCCAAGTCGATCGCGCACTGGGGGAGCGAGGAGCACAAGCGCGCGTGGCTGCCCCGGCTCACCTCGGGCGATGCGGTCGGCTGCTTCGGGCTGACCGAGCCAGGCACCGGTTCGGACGCCGCGAATCTCACCACCCGCGCGGTACGCGACGGCGACTCGTACGTGATCACCGGCAGCAAGATGTTCATCACCAACGGCACCTGGGCCGATGTCGTCCTGCTCTTCGCCCGCACCGGCCACGCCGACGAGGGGCACAAGGGCGTCAGCGCGTTCCTTGTGGCGACCGACACGGCGGGCCTGACCCGCCGCGAGATCCACGGCAAGCTCGGGCTGCGCGGCCAGGCGACGGCCGAGCTGGTCCTCGACGGGGTCCGCGTCCCGGCCTCCGCGATGCTCGCGCCCGAGGGCAAGGGCTTCTCCGTGGCGATGTCCGCGCTGGCCAAAGGGCGGATGTCGGTCGCGGCGGGCTGCGTGGGCATCGCCCAGGCGTGTTTGGACGCGGCGGTGGCGTACGCGGGGGAGCGCGAGCAGTTCGGCGCGCCGATCGCCGGGCGCCAGCTCGTCCAGGAACTGCTCGCCGACATCGCGGTGGACGTGGACGCGGCCCGGCTGCTCACCTGGCGGGTCGCCGACCTGATCGACCGCGGGCTGCCCTTCGCCACCGAGTCCTCGGTCGCCAAGCTCTACGCGAGCGAGGCCGCCGTGCGCTGCGCCAACAACGCCCTCCAGGTCTTCGGCGGCTACGGCTACATCGACGAGTACCCGGCGGGCAAGCTGCTGCGGGACGCGCGGGTCATGACGCTGTACGAAGGCACCAGCCAGATACACAAGCTGCTGATCGGACGGGCGCTGACCGGCGTATCGGCGTTCTGACCGCAGGCCGCGCGCCTGTACGCACCCGTACCGTACTCCCCGTACGGCACCCGTATCGCTTCCACGCACCGCGCCCCCGTACCGCTTCGACGTCCTGCCTCGACGTCCCCCCTGCCCTGGTCACGACAAGTGACGAGCGACCGCTTAGTATCTAAGCGCTTGCTCAGCCCCGCGATAGGGTGGCGGCTGTGACCGGCGGTGAGGAGCGTGCGATGAGCGTCGAGGCGACAACCGGCGAGGCCTGGGGGGACATCAGCCCCGACGCCGCGAGGCGGCTGGTGATCGCGGCGGTGCAGGCGTTCGCCGAGCGCGGCTACCACGCCACGACCACCCGCGACATCGCCGGGCGCGCGGGCATGAGCCCCGCCGCGCTCTACATCCACTACAAGACCAAAGAGGAACTGCTCTACCAGATCAGCAAGGTCGGCCACCTGCGCTCGCTCGCCATGCTCTCCGAGGCCAGGGACGGCGACGGCAGCGCGGCCGAACGGCTGGAGAGCGCCGTACGTGCCTTCGTACGCTGGCACGCCGAGCACCACACGACCGGGCGGGTCGTGCAGTACGAACTGGGCGCGCTCGCCCCCGAGCACCACGCGGAGATCGTGGCGCTGCGGCGGCAGAGCGAGGACGCGATCCGCACGATCATCAAGGACGGCGTGACGGCGGGCGAATTCGACGTCCCCGAGGTCTCCGGGACCACGCTCGCCGTGCTGTCGCTCTGCATCGACGTGGCCCGCTGGTTCAACCCCGAGGGCCGCAGGACACCGGACGAGGTCGGCGCGCTCTACGCCGACCTCGTGCTGCGCATGGTGCGGCCCACGGCCTGAGGGCGCGGCCCGACCGAACGCGTCCACGGATGGCTGCCCGAACACATCTACAGATCTTCAGATCTACAGATAGAAGCGGGCCACCGTCTCCGCCACGCACACCGGCTTGTCGCCGCCCTCGCGCTCGATGGTCACCTTCGTCACGAGCTGGATGCCGCCGCCCACCTCGGTGACCTCCGCGACCTCGGCGGTCGCGCGGAGCCGGGAGCCGACCGGTACGGGAGCGGGGAAACGCACCTTGTTCACGCCGTAGTTGACGCCCATCTTCACGCCCTCGACCAGCAGGAGCTGCGGGGTGAGGGACGGGATCAGGGAGAGCGTCAGATAGCCGTGCGCGATGGTCGTGCCGAACGGGCCGAGCGCCGCCTTCTCCGCGTCGACGTGGATCCACTGGCGGTCCCCGGTGGCCTCGGCGAACAGGTCGATCCGCTTCTGGTCGATCTCCTGCCACTCGGTCCAGCCGAGCTGTTCGCCGACGGCGGCGCGCAGTTCGTCCGGCGAAGCGAAGATGCGGGGCTGCGACATGGGGTGGCCTCCAGGGGCGGTCCGGTACGGCGCGCTACGGGTTTCTAAGCGCTTGCTCAGCGACTCTCAGCATGGTTCGGGGGCCGCCGGGTGTCAATCGCCGCCGCGCGGTCGGCCGCCCCTCGCGCCGCCCGGCCGCCGATCCCGTACCCCCGGCTCCCGCGCCGCTACCAGACCTCCGGCCGCCGCCCCGCCCACGGCCTGGCCCGTTCCAACTGCGCCGACAGCGACACCAGCGTCGCCTCGTCGCCGTACCGCCCGCCCAGCATCACGCCGATCGGCAGCCCCGCGTCCGTCCAGTGCAGCGGGACGCTGACCGCGGGCTGACCCGTCGCGTTGTACAGCGGGGTGAAGGGCGTGAAGGCGGCCATCGCGTCGAATTCGGCCGTCGGGTCCGCGTCGTCGCGCATGCCCCCGACCAGGGCGGGCGGCTGCGCGAGCGTCGGTGTCAGGATCACGTCGTACGACGTCAGGAGCGCGTCCGCGATGAGCTGGCCGAGCATGCGGAAGACGTAGAGGGCGCCCGCGAAGTCCAGGCCCGACACCTTGCCGCCCGCCGCCCGCAGATGCCGGGTCAGCGGCATCAGCAAGTGCTCGTCGCCCGGCGCGACCGGCCGGGCCGCGGCCATCACCGACCAGACCGCGTTGAACGCCTGCCGCACCGAGTCGTCCACCGGCAGCGCCATCTCGTCCACGTCGTGGCCCAGTTCGCGCAGCAGCCCCGCCGCGCCGTCGAGCGCGGCCCGGCAGTCGGGGTGCAGCGCGACGCCCGGCACCGGCGGATCCGCGAGCGCCACCACGCGCAGCGGCCCCGGCTCGCGGTGGGCGTGGGAGAAGAAGGTCTCGCCGGGCGGCAGCGACGGCGTCCCGTACGGTGCGCCGGGCTCGGGGCCCGCGAGGATGTCGAGCAGCGCCGCCGCGTCGGCGACGGTACGGGCGATCGGGCCCGACGTACTGAGCCCGCTCACGTCGTGCAGGACGGGACCGCCGCTGACCCGGCCGCGGCTCGGTTTTACGCCGAACAGCCCGCAAACCGAGGACGGGATACGGATCGAGCCGCCGCCGTCGCTGCCCTGCGCGACCGGCGCGAGGCCGCCCGCCACCGCCGCCCCGGCGCCACCGCTCGAACCGCCCGCCGACCGGTCCAGGTCCCAGGGTGTGCGGGCGGGGGGCGCCAGCCGGTTCTCGGTGTAGCAGGGCAGCCCGAACTCGGGGGTGTTGGTCTTGCCGAGCAGAATCGTGCCCGCCTTGCGCAGCCGGGCCGCCACATGGTCCTCGGCGTCGGGTACGTGCTCCGCGAAGGCCGCGGAACCGAAGGTGCAGCGCACGCCCGCCACCAGATTCAGGTCTTTGATCGGCACCGGGACGCCGTGGAGCACGGGCAGTTCGTCGGCCGCGCCCTCGCGCCGCGCGGCCAGCGCCCACGCCTCGGCCTCCGCCGCCTGCTTGCGGGCGACCTCCGGCGTCACGGTGATGAACGCGCCGAGCGTCGCGTCGAGCCGGTCGATCCGCTCCAGATAGTGCTCGGTCAACTCGACCGGCGACACCGCCCCCTCACGTACCGCCGCCGCCTGCTCCACCGCCGTCAGATCGTGCAACTGGGCCATGCCCGCTCCCGCCTTCCGCCGCTCGTACCGCCGTGCGCCACGCGTCGTGCGCCGCGATCCTCGCACTACCGGCGGGTAGCGACCAGCCCCTCGGCGGACCCGGTCACCGCCCGGGACCCGTCACGCCTGATGACCACGGCCCAGTGGCGGTGACGCCTGCCGACCGGTGGCGCCCGTCGACCGGTGGCGGCCGTCGACCGGTGGCGCCTGCCGACCGGTGGCGCCTGCCGACCGGTGGCGGCCGTCGACCGGTGGCGCCTGCCGACCGGTGGCGGCCGTCGCCCCGCCGTCGGCCACTATGGAGCGGAGCCGACGGGCCAAAACGAGTGGCACCCGCCATCCCGATCGGGGACCATCGCGAACGCCCGAGCCGCCTGTGAACGACCAGCACCGCCAAGGAGCCACATGAGCCTGCGCCACCACGAGATCGCCGAGGCGGACAACCGCATCCTCAACCCCCTCAGCCAGGAGAAGCTGCGGCTGCTCGGTGAGATCTGCCGGTTGAAGGAGGGGCAGCGGCACCTCGACCTCGCCTGCGGGAAGGGCGAGATGCTGGCCGGCTGGGCGAAGCGGTACGGCACGAGCGGTATCGGCGTCGACCTCAGCGAGGTCTTCCTGACGGCGGCGCGCGAGCGGGCCGCGGAATTCGGCGTTTCGGAGAGCGTGAGCTTCGAGCGGGGCGACGCCGGGAAATACCAGCCGGAGCCCGCCGCCTTCGACATCGCCTCGTGCCTGGGCGCCACCTGGATCGGGGACGGCCTCGCGGGCACGATCGAGCTGCTGCGGCCCGCCCTGCGCCCCGGCGGACTGATGCTGATCGGCGAGCCGTACTGGCACGAGACACCGCCGGAGGAAGCGTACGAGGCACTCGGCACCGAACCGGACGACTTCGTGTCGCTCAGCGGCACCCTGGACCGCTTCGAGGCGGCGGGCGTCGACCTGGTCGAAATGGTGCTGGCCGACGGCGACAGCTGGGATCGCTACTACGCGCCCCAGTGGTTCGCGATCTCCGAATGGCTCCGCCGCACCCCCGCCGACCACCCCGACGTACCGGCCATGCGCGAATTCCTCGACCACCAGCGGCGCGGCCATCTCACCTACGGCAAGCGCTACTTCGGCTGGGGCGTCTTCGTCCTGCGCCCCCGCTGACCGCGACGCGCGCCCGCTGACCGCGACGCGCGCCCGCTCACTCCGACGCGCGCCCGCCCTCCCCCCGCGGCTGCGGGAGTCGGGGGGCGGCGGGATGTGGGAGAAGTGAAAAGCTGACGCATGTTCATCTTCCGGGGAGGAGATACCGGCGGTAACGTCCGGGGACTGGTATCCGGAAGGAGCAGACATGCCGCTGCGGACCCCACGACGGATCGGCAAGCTGGGCAGGATCGGCAAGTGGAGAACGGCGACAGCCGCGGCGCTGCTGGCGCTCGGGGCCACCTTGGTGGCCCCGTTGCCGCTGGCGGCGCAGGCCGCGGACAACTCGGGCGACTACTGCGCGGGACAGTGCTCGGACATTCTGCCGCCGGGCGAGAACGGCAACGCCACGCTCGCGGACATCCTGGCGAACAAGGTGCTCGGGACACGCCCCGCGCACACCTCTGACCAGCTCGGACCGTATTCGTCGCTCGCCGACGGATACCAAGGGCTGACCGACGCGACCATCGGCAACTTCTTCAACAGCTCGTCCTTCGGCGTCCCTTCGGGCCAGGTCGCCTCGGTGATCAGCCCGCGCTCGGACGTGACGATCACCCGTGACAAGGCGACGGGCGTCCCCCACATCAAGGGCACGACCAGGCAGGGCACGGAGTACGGCGCCGGATACGCGGCGGCGCAGGACCGGCTGTGGCTGATGGACCTCTTCCGGCACGTCGGACGCGGCGAGCTGTCGTCGTTCGCGGGCGGCGCTGCGGCCAACCGCGGCCTGGAGCAGGAGTTCTGGCGGCAGGCCCCGTACACCGAGGCCGACCTCCAGGACCAGGTCACCCGGCTGGCGAACAGCGGCGGCGCCCGCGGCCAGCAGGCGCTCGCCGACGCGCAGGCGTACGTCGACGGCATCAACGCCTACATCACGCAGGCCAAGAACGGCCGTTACTTCCCCGGCGAGTACGTCCTCACCGGGCACATGGACGCGATCACCAACGCGGGCACGATCGACCCGTTCCAGCTCACCGACATGATCGCGCTCGCCTCGGTGATCGGCGCCCTGTTCGGCACCGGCGGCGGCGGAGAGGTGGAGTCCGCGCTGTCGCTGCTGGCCGCGCAGCAGAAGTACGGGGTCGCCGAGGGCACCAAGGTCTGGGAGTCCTTCCGCGAGCGGGACGACCCCGAGGCCACGCCCACCGTGCACGACGGCAGCAGCTTCCCGTACGCCGGCAAGCCCGCGCAGGCCAAGGGCCAGGCGCTGCCCGACGCCGGTTCGGTCGTACCGGAGCCGCTGGTCTACGACGCGACCGGCGGTGCCAAGCAGGCCACCACCAAGAGCCCCGGAGTGCTGCCGAGCAACCTCTTCTCCGGCGACGCCACGAAGAAGGGAATGTCCAACGCTCTCGTGGTCAGCGGCGCGCACACCGCCAGCGGCCACCCGGTCGCCGTCTTCGGTCCGCAAACCGGCTATTTCGCGCCACAGTTGCTGATGCTCCAGGAGTTGCAGGGCCCCGGCATCAGCGCGCGCGGCGCGTCCTTCGCGGGCCTGGGCATGTACGTGGAACTCGGCCGAGGCCAGGACTACGCCTGGAGCGCGACCTCCGCGAGCCAGGACGTCACCGACACCTACGCCGTGGAGCTGTGCCAGGACTCCACGCACTATGTGCTGCACGGCGCGTGCGTGCCGATGGAGAAGCTGGAACGCACCAACTCCTGGTCGCCGACCGTCGCCGACTCCACGGCGGCGGGCTCGTACCGCATGCAGGTCTGGCGCACGGCGTACGGCCCGGTGCAGTACCGGGCGACCGTCGGCGGCAAGGCCGTCGCCTATACGGCGCTGCGCAGTTCGTACCGGCACGAGGCCGACTCGATCCTGGGCTTCCAGGAGCTGAACGACCCCGGCTTCGTGCACGACGCCGCCTCGTTCCAGCGGGCGACGCAGGACATCAACTACACCTTCAACTGGTTCTACGCGGACTCCCAGCACACCGCGTACTACAACAGCGGCACCAACCCGGTCAGGGCGGACGGCGTGGACCCGTCGTTCCCGGTGTGGGCGCAAGGCCCCTACGACTGGCGCGGCTGGGACCCGGTGACCAACACCGCCTCCTACACCCCGCCCGCGCAGCATCCGCAGTCCGTCGACCAGGACTACTACGTGTCGTGGAACAACAAGCAGGCCAAGGGGTACACCTCGGCGGGCTTCGGCAACGGCTCCGTGCACCGCGCCGACCTGCTGGAGGACCGGGTGAAGGCGCTCACCCAGGCGGGCGGCGTCACCCGCGCCGCGCTCACCAAGGCCATGGCGGACGCGGCGCTCACCGACCTGCGCGGTGAGGACGTCCTGCCCGACCTGCTCCAGGTGATCCACAGCGCACCGGTTACCGATCCCCAGGAGGCCACCGCCGTACAGCAGTTGGAGGCGTGGAGCACGGCGGGCACCAAGCGGCACGAGACCTCGCCCGGCTCGCACACGTACGCCAACGCGGACGCGGTACGGGTGATGGACGCGTGGTGGCCGCTGCTGATCGCGGGCGAGTTCCAGCCCGGCCTCGGCAGCGACCTCTACAACGCGCTGGCCGCGAACCTCGCGATCGACGAGTCGCCGTCCGCGGGACACGGGCCGACCGGCTCGCACGCGGGCAGCGCCTTCCAGTACGGCTGGTGGTCGTACGCCGACAAGGATCTGCGCAAGGTGCTCGGCAAGCCGGTGCAGGGCGCGCTCGACCAGACGTACTGCGGCGGCGGCCAACTGACCGCCTGCCGCGACATGTTGCTGTCCACGCTGAAGCAGGCGGCGGCCGTCCCGGCGGCCACCGTCTACCCGGCCGACGACAGCGGCTGCTCCGCCGGCGACCAGTGGTGCGCCGACTCGATCGTCCAGCGTCCGCTGGGCGGCGTCACGGACGACCGGATCGCGTGGCAGAACCGGCCCACCTTCCAGCAGGTGGTGGAATTCCCGTCACACAGGTGACACGTCCCGCTCAGGGATGAGCCCTTGAGCGGTTCGCGGTGACAGTCGCGGGCCGGGTCCTCAGCCGGGGATCCGGCCCGCGGCGCGCAGCACCAGGCGGGCCAGCTCCTCGTGGCAGATGTCACTGTGCGCGCCGGACGGCGGCCCGCCCGAGCACACCACCGAGGACGCGTCCACGCTGACGCAGCCGGTCCTCGGCAGCTCACCGGCCAGGGCCAGCTCCAGAGTCAACTCCGGTGCGCCGTCCAGAGCTTGGAAGCCGTCGTGGCCCAGTGCGCCCCAGCGCTCGCCGAAGCCGAGCAGATCCGCTCCCGCGTGGGCGAGGTCGCCGAGCAGCGACTCGTCCTCACCCGCGAGCCGCGAGGCCAGCGGGTAGAACACGCCGAGCGCCTGGTCGTGCCGCGAATGGCAGGCCATCAGGGGCCCGGTGACCCGCTGTTGCCTGCCGTGCAGCGCCCCGCCCCGCGCGTCGAAGGGCTGCGGGCCGCTGAACGCGTAGTGCGAGAGGGCCCCTTGGAGCAGGGTCACCGACGAGACCCGGATGGTGGACGGCATGCCGTCCAGGGCGAAGGACACCAGCCGCGCGCCGAAGCTGTGCCCGATCAGATGGACCCCGACCGAGGGCGCCCCGCGCGCCAGCACCCCGAGCAGCGGCCCGAGCCCGCGCTGCCCGACGGTCCCCGCGCGCCGCTTCATCGCGTAGTACGTGGCCTGCCGCAGCAACTCCTTGGCGCCGTCCCACACGCGCCGGCCGAGCCCGCCGAACAGCGCCTCGCCGGAGACGGGTTGGGCAGGGGCGACCTCGGCGCCCGCTGTCGCCAGGGCGTCGGCCAGTGAGAGGCAGGTGATGACGGGGTCCTGGGTGAAGAGGAGCGGCTCGGCGCCCGGCGCGGTGCCCATGTCGTCGGCGAGGAGGCTCTGGGCGGCGACGCCTTGGGCGGCGGGACCCGGTGCGGCGCGACCCTGTGCGGCAGCGCCCGGACTCGGCGGCAGTCCGGTGAGCGTACGGACCAGCGCGGCGAATTCGTCCAGCCGCTCGGGCGCTTCCGGCCGCTCGGCCAGCAGTTCCGCGATCCGGTCGAGCGTCGGTCCGCTGCCGGGGAAGACGTCGCCCAGCGCGGCCCTGGTCAGGGGGTCGAGCGCGGCGCCCGACGCGGCGGCGCCGTCCGCCACGGGCGCGGCGAGCGTCGGGGAGGTGCGCGGGAAGTCGGGGATGGGCTCGTCGCTGAAGCGCATCGACGGCCAGTGCACGCCGACGTAGCCGAAGCGGAGGTCCGGCGCGGCGGCCAGCAGGCCGGGGAAGTAGCCGAAGAAGCCGTCGTAGAGCGCGGACGCGGTGGCGACGTCGTTGTTCCAGCCGTGGGAGAAGACCACCAGATCGGTCCGGTCCCCGACCGCCTCCAGCAGCGCGTCCCGCTGCCGGGGGTCGGGGTCGCCGTCCGCGTCGAAGGTCAGGTCCCAGTACGGCCGGACGCTGGTCACTGAGGTGCCGGTCACTGAGGCGCTGTTCACGGCCATGGTGCCCCCCTGGAAATACGCCGTGATGGTGTGGTTCGCCCGCATCATCCCGAGAGGGCCCGGTGTCGTCCATCCCCCGGGCGGCTGAATACGCACCGGCTACGTACACGGCGCGCGGCCGGGCGCCGCGCCCCGGCGTACCGGGCCCGCCCCCGGCGCCCGGCCCGGCACTACCGGATTGTGTGACCGACCGCTTAGTATGCGAAGGAGCCGAGTCGAGTCGAAGGAGACACGATCGTGGTCGTGGAAGCAGTGCGCGGCGCCCGGGTGGTCGTCACCGGGGCGGGCGGCGGCATCGGAGCCGCCCTCGCCCGCAGATTCGCCGCCGAGGGCGCCCGGGTCGTGGTGAACGACCTGGACGCGGACGCCGCCCGCGCGGTCGCCGACGAGATCGGCGCGGCTGTCGTCCCCGGCGACGCCTCCGGCATCGTGCCCGCCGCCCGCACCGCGCTCGGCGGCGGCGTCGACATCTTCTGCGCCAACGCCGGGGTCGGCACCGGCGGCGGCCCCGAGGCGGACGACGCCGCCTGGGAGCTGGCCTGGGACGTCAACGTCATGAGCCACGTCCGCGCCGCCCGCGCGCTGCTCCCCGAATGGCTGGAGCGCGGACAGGGGCGCTTTGTGTCCACCGTCTCGGCCGCCGGACTGCTGACGATGATCGGCGCGGCCCCGTACTCGGTCACCAAGCACGGCGCGCTCGCCTTCGCCGAATGGCTCTCGCTCACCTACCGGCACCGCGGCGTCCACGTGCACGCGGTGTGCCCGCAGGGCGTGCGCACCGCGATGCTCCGCTCCACCGGGGTCGCGGGCGACCTCGTGCTCGCGCCGAACGCCATCGAGCCGGAGGACGTCGCCCAGGCGGTGCTCGACGGCATCGCGGCCGACCGTTTCCTGATCCTGCCGCACCCCGAGGTCGCCGGTTATTACGCGGCCCGCGCCGCGGAACCCGGCCGCTGGCTCCGCGGCATGAACAAACTCCAGCGCACCTACGAGGAGTTGCGGGCGAAGGAAGCCGGACAGGCCGAGGGCGCGGGGAAGGCCGGGAGAGCCGAGGACACCGGGAGAGCCGAGAACGCCGGGAAAGTCGAGGAGACCGGGAAAGCCGTGCAGACCACGGAATCCGCCAACGCCCTCGCGCGGGAAGGGGAATCGGCATGACCACCTACGCCGACCAGCCCTGGCTCAAGCACTTCACCGACGAGCAGCGCGAGGACGTCGAGCACCCGCCGTCCGTCCTGCACACCTTCCTGGACGTCGCCGCGCGGATACCCGACCACCGCGCGCTCGCCTACTTCGACGGCGCGCTGAGCTACCGCGAACTCGACGCCCTCTCCGACGGGTTGGCGCGGCATCTGGCCGCGCACGGCTTCGCGCCCGGCGACCGCCTCGCGATCATGCTGCAGAATGTGCCGCAGTTCGTCGTCGGCCTGCTCGCCGCGTGGAAGGCGGGCGGCACCGTCATCCCGGTCAACCCCATGTACAAGCAGGGCGAGTTGGCGCACATCCTGACCGACGCCGGGGCCGCCGCGATCCTCTGCTCGGAGCGCGCCTGGCAGGGATACGTCCGCGCCACCGTCGTCGACTCGCCGGTCCGTATCGCGCTGACCGCCAGCGAATTCGACCTCCAGACGCGCGACGACAGCCGCGTACTGACCGGGGAACGGCCGCCCGCGCAGGCCGGTGAGGGAGCGGACGACGTGCTCACCGCCGCCCGCGCCGCGGCCGGACCGCGACCCGACGTCCCCCTGCCCGCCGCCTCCGACATCGCGCTGATCAGCTACACCTCGGGCACCAGCGGCAAGCCCAAGGGCGCGCTCAACACGCACGGCAACATCTCCTTCAACGCCCACCGGCAGGTGCGCGTCCAGGGCTTCGCCGCCGACGCCGTCATCTTCGCGCTCGCGCCGCTCTTCCACATCACCGGCATGGTCTGCCAGTTGTCGGCCGGGCTGGCGGGGGGCCACACCGTCGTCCTCGCGTACCGCTTCGAGCCGGGCGTGGTGCTCGACGCCTTCCGCGAGCACCGCCCGACGTACACCGTCGGCCCGTCCACCGCCTTCATGGCGCTGCTGGCCAGGCCCGACGCCGACGCCGCGGACTTCGCGTCCTTCCGGCTGATCTCCTCGGGCGGCGCGCCGCTGCCGCCCGCCGTGGTGGAGGGCTTCCGCGCCCGCTCCGGCGGCCTCTACCTCGCCAACGGATACGGCCTCACCGAGTGCACGGCCCCCTGCGCCAGCGTCCCGCCCGGCACCGAGGCCCCCGTCGACCCCGCGTCCGGCACCCTCGCCGTCGGCGTTCCGGGACCCGGCACGATGGTCCGGATCCTGGACGACACGGGCGCCGAGGTGCCCTTCGGTGAATCCGGCGAGATCGCCGTCACCGGACCGATGGTCGTACCGGGCTACTGGAACCGGCCGGAGGAGTCCGCGGCGGCCCTGCCCGGCGGCGAGCTGCTGACCGGCGACATCGGCTTCATGGACGAGGACGGCTGGCTCTACGTCGTCGACCGCAAGAAGGACATGATCAACGCGTCCGGCTTCAAGGTCTGGCCGCGCGAAGTCGAGGACGTCCTCTACACCCACCCCGCGGTCCGCGAGGCGGCGGTCGTCGGCGTCCGCGACGCCTACCGCGGCGAGAGCGTCAAGGCGTACGTCAGCCTGCGGCCCGGCGCCACCGCGGGGCCCGAGGAGATCGTCGCCTACTGCAAGGACCGGCTCGCCGCCTTCAAATACCCGCGCGAGGTCGAGGTGCTCGGCGACCTCCCCAAGACGGCCACCGGGAAGATCCTCCGGCGCGAACTCAAGGTCCGGGCCGGATAGGGTTCCCTACCGGCCGGAATGCGCGTCGCTTTGTCGGTACGGCGCCACATCGGTTCACCGGCAGGTCGGTACGGGGATACGTGGGCACGTGGGTACGGAAAGAGGTCAGGCCATGGCACGCAATGCGACGGGCGGCGGGAGCGGCGGCTCCGGCGAGGGCGGCACCGCCGCGGTACCCGAGCGGCTGCTCGCCGAGGCCACCCGGCTCTTCGCCGAGCGCGGCTACGACCGCACCTCCGTCCAGGAGATCGTGGAGGCCGCCGGGGTCACCAAGGGCGCGCTCTACCACTACTTCGGCTCCAAGGACGACCTGCTGCACGAGATCTACGGCCGGGTGCTGCGGCTCCAGACCGAACGTCTCGACGCCATCGCCGCCCGCGACACCTCCGTGCCCGACCGGCTCGCCGAGGCCGCCGCCGACGTCGTCGTCACCAGCATCCAGAACCTGGACGACACCAAGATCTTCTTCCGCTCCATCCACCAGCTCGCCCCGGAGAAGCAGAAGGCGGTACGTGCCGAACGCCGCCGCTACCACGAGAAGTTCCGCTCCCTGATCGAGGAGGGCCAGCGCGGCGGCCACTTCCGCCCCGACCTGCGGCCCGACCTCGTGGTCGACTTCTTCTTCGGCTCCGTGCACCACCTCGGCACCTGGTACCACGCGGAGGGCCCGCTCTCCGCCGAGCAGGTCGCCACCGAATTCTCCGACCTGCTGCTGCACTCGGTGCGGCGGCACTGACCCGCTGGGAGCTTTGACGTGAAGGCATGGCGCGTGCACGAGAACGGCGAGCCGCGCGAGGCGATGCGCCTCGACGAAGTCCCCACCCCGGAGCCGGGTCCCGGCGAGGTGCTGCTGCGGGTACGCGCCGCCGGGGTCAACTTCCCCGACGCGATGCTCTGCCGGGGCACCTACCAGATCCGGCCGCCGCTGCCGTTCACACCCGGCGTGGAATTCTGCGGCGAGGTCGTCGCCGTCGGTGAAGGGGTCACGGACCTGGACACCGGCGCCCGCGTCATCACGCCCGCCGCCCTGCCGCGCGGCGCCTTCGCCGAATACGCCGTCGTCCCCGCCGCCGGGGTGCTGCCCGCGCCCGAGGCCCTGGACGACGCCGAGGCCGCCGCCCTCCACATCGGCTACCAGACCGGCTGGTTCGCCCTGCACCGCCGCGCCGCCCTCAGGCCCGGCGAGACCCTGCTCGTGCACGCCGCCGCGGGCGGTGTCGGCAGCGCCGCCGTCCAGCTCGGCAAGGCCGCGGGCGCCACCGTCATCGGTGTCGTCGGCGGCCCCGACAAGGCCGAGGCCGCCCGTGAGCTCGGCGCCGACATCGTCGTGGACCGGCACGCGGAGGACTTCGTCGCCGTCGTCAAGGAAGCCACCGCCGGACGCGGCGCCAACGTCGTCTTCGACCCCGTCGGCGGCGACTCCTACACCAAGTCCACCAAGTGCGTCGCCTTCGAAGGGCGCATCGTCGTCGTCGGCTTCGCCGGCGGCACCGTCCCCGCGCCCGCGCTCAGCCACGCCCTCGTCAAGAACTACGCCATCCTCGGCCTCCACTGGGGGCTCTACAACACCCACGATCCGGTGGCGGTCCGCCAGGCCCACGAGGCGCTCTGCGAGCTGGCGGCTTCCGGGGCCGTCCGCCCCCTCGTGAGCGAGCGGGTGGCTTTCGACGGCGCCGCCGAGGCCGTTCAACGCGTCGCGGACGGCAAGACGATCGGCCGGCTGGTCGTCCGGCCGTAACGCCCCCAGCGCCCCTGAAAAGACCGGCGCGCCGCCCACCGCGGAGGTACCCCTGTGCGGTGGGCCGCTCAAGACACCGGCGTACCGCCCAGCGCGGGCGCGGCCCCCTCTACGGGGTCAGGTACTTCTTCAGCTCGCGGCGGGCGAGTGAGCGCTTGTGGACCTCGTCGGGTCCGTCCGCGAGCCGCAGGCTACGGGCGGCGGCGAAGAGTTGGGACAGGGGGAAGTCCTGGCTGACGCCGCCGGCGCCGTGGACCTGGATGGCGCGGTCGACGATGCGCTGGACGGCGACGGGGGTGGCGATCTTGATGGACTGGATCTCGGTGTGGGCGCCCTGGTTGCCGACGGTGTCCATGAGCCAGGCCGTCTTGAGGACGAGGAGCCGCAACTGCTCGATCTCCACGCGGGCTTCGGCGATCCACTCCTGGACCACGCCCTGGGCGGCGAGCGGCTTGCCGAAGGCGACGCGGGAGGCGGCGCGGCGGCACATGAGTTCAAGGGCGCGCTCGGCCATGCCGATCAGCCGCATGCAGTGGTGGATGCGGCCGGGGCCGAGCCGGGCCTGGGCGATGGCGAAGCCGCCGCCCTCCTCGCCGATCAGATTCTCGGCGGGCACGCGCACGTCGTGGAAGACGATCTCGGCGTGACCGCCGTGGTCGCCGTCGTCGAAGCCGAACACCCGCATGCCGCGCCGTACTTCGATGCCGGGGGTGTCGCGCGGCACGAGGATCTGGCTCTGCTGGCGGTGCCGTTCGGCGTCCGGGTCGGTCTTGCCCATGACGATGAAGATCGCGCACTTGGGGTTCATCGCCCCGGAGATGTACCACTTGCGGCCGTTGATCACGTACGAGTCGCCGTCCCGTACGATCCGCGTCTCGATGTTGGTGGCGTCGGAGGAGGCGACGTCCGGCTCGGTCATCGCGAAGGCGGACCTGATCTCCCCGGCGAGCAGCGGCTCCAGCCACTCCTTGCGCTGGGCGGGGGTGCCGAATTCGCTGAGGACTTCCATGTTGCCGGTGTCGGGAGCGGCGCAGTTGAGGGCGGGCGGGGCCAAGTGGGGGCTGCGGCCGGTGAGTTCGGCGAGCGGCGCGTACTGGAGGTTGGTCAGTCCCGCGCCGTGCTCGCCGGGCAGGAAGAGATTCCACAGGCCCTGCCGCCTGGCCTCGGCCTTGAGGTCCTCCACCACGGGCGGCGCGGTCCACCGGTCGTCCCCCGTGGCCTCGGCGCGCTGCTCGGCGAAGACCGGCTCAGCGGGGTAGACGTGCTCGTCGAGGAACGCGGTCAGCCGCGACCGCAGTTCCTCGGTACGGGTGTCGAAGGCGAATTCCATGGCTGCTCAGCCTTCCTTCCGGGGGGAGTCCTGCGAGGGGCGCGGCCGGGCCTGCCGCTCGGCGTGCCGCCGGAGCCGGTCGAGGCCGCGTTCGACGAAGTGGGGGACGATGCCGCCGATCCGGTCGAAACCGGCGCCGATCGTCTGCCCGAGGGTGTAGCGGTAGTGGATGCCCTCGGAGATGACGGCGAGCTTGTAGCAGGCGAAGGCCGTGTACCAGTCGACGGTCGACACGTCGCGGCCGGACCGCTCGGCGTACCGCTGGAGGAGTTCCGCCTCCGAGGGGTGGCCCGGCGCGCCGCCCGCCGCCTGGATGGGGAAGTCGGAGGCGACCTGCGGCTCGCTGTAGACCAGCAGCAGCCCGAGGTCGGTGAGCGGGTCGCCGAGGGTGGACATCTCCCAGTCCAGGACGGCGGTGAGCCGGTCGGCGGTGTCCACCAGGACGTTGTCCAGCTTGTAGTCGCCGTGGATGACGGCGCCGCCGGGGGAGTCGGGCAGCGCCGCGCCGAGCGCGGCGTGCAGCGCGTCGATGCCGGGCAGTTCACGGCTGCGGGAGGCGTCGAGTTGCTTGCCCCAGCGGCGCAACTGCCGTTCCAGATAGCCCTCGGGGCGGCCGAAGTCGCCGAGTCCGACCGCCGCCGGGTCCACCGCGTGCAGGTCGACCAGCGTGTCGACCAGTGCGAGCACGACCTCGCGGGTCCGCTCGGCGCCGAGCTCCCTGAGCTGGCTCTCGGTGCGGAAGGGGGTGCCCTCGACGAATTCCATGACGTAGAACGGCGCGCCGATCACCTCGCCGTCCTCGCACAGCAGCACCGTGCCGGGCACCGGCACCGGGGTGGCGGCGAGCGCGCTGATCACCCGGTGCTCGCGCGTCATGTCGTGCGCGGTCGCCAGGACGTGCCCGAGGGGCGGTCTGCGGACGACCCATTCGCTGCCGCCGTCGGTGACCCAGTACGTGAGGTTGGACCGGCCGCCCTCGATGAGCTTGCCGCGCAGGTCGCCGCCGACCAGCCCCGGCCGCTCCCGGTCGAGATGGGCGCGCAGCCGGCCCAGATCGAGACCCGGGGGGTTATCGGTATCGCTCATGCCGTCTCCTCGTCACCGTCGTGGCTTCAGAAATCGTACCGACCAGTCGGTATGTCGTCCAGCTCTTCGCTCTCCCCGTCGCGTCCCGTTCGTCACATCCGCGCTCGGGAGGCCGCATTGACGGCCGTGGTCACCGCACCTACGCTCTGGACTTATGGGTGAACGTAATTCACATATGCAGACAGCAGATCGCTCCGCCGACCTCGTGATCACCGAGGTGCGGCTGACCCCCATCCTCATCGCCGATCCGCCGCTGCTCAACACCCAGGGTGTCCACCAGCCCTACACGCCCCGCCTCATCATCGAGGTCGTCACCGCCGACGGTACGGCCGGGGCGGGCGAGACCTACGGCGACACCCGCTATCTCGACCTCGCCGCGCCCCTGGCCCGCGCGCTGCCCGGCCACACGGTCAGCGATCTGAACGGGCTGTTCACCCTCGCGGAAGAGGTCTGCGGCGACCCCGCCGACGTCTCCGACTCCGTCGACGTCGGCGGGCTGCGCGGTGTGCAGACCGCCGACAAGCTGCGGCTGTCGGTCATCTCCGGCTTCGAGGTGGCCTGCCTCGACGCCCTCGGCAAGCACCTCGGCCTGCCGGTGCACGCGCTGCTCGGCGGCAAGGTCCGCGACGCCGTCGACTACAGCGCCTACCTCTTCTACCGGCTCGCCGCCCACCCCGAGGGGCAGGGCGAGGCCGACGACTGGGGTCCCGCCCTCGATCCGGAAGGCGTCGTCGCCCAGGCCCGCCGCTTCGCCGACACGTACGGCTTCGGCTCCTTCAAGCTCAAGGGCGGTGTCTTCCCGCCCGACGAGGAGATCGCCGCCGTACGCGCCCTGGCCGCCGCCTTCCCCGGCCGGCCGCTGCGCCTCGACCCCAACGGCGCCTGGTCGGTGGAGACCTCGCTGTACGTGGCCCGCGAGTTGGCCGAGGTGCTGGAGTACCTGGAGGACCCGGCCAGCACCACCGACCGCATGGCCCAGGTCGCCAGCGGCACGCAGGTGCCGCTCGCGACCAACATGTGCGTGACGACCTTCGCCGAGATCCGGGACGCCTTCACGCGCGGCGCCGTCCAGGTCGTGCTCTCCGACCACCACTACTGGGGCGGCCTGCGCAATACGCAGCAACTCGCCGCGATCTGCCGCACGTTCGGCGTGGGCCTGTCCATGCACTCCAACACCCACCTCGGCATCAGCCTCGCCGCCATGACCCATGTCGCGGCCACCGTGCCCAACCTCGACTACGCCTGCGACTCGCACTACCCGTGGCAGACCGAGGACGTCATCACCCGCCGCCATGTCTTCGAGGACGGCCGCCTCGCCGTCAGCGACCTCCCCGGCCTCGGCGTCGAACTCGACCAGGACGCGCTCAAGGCGCTGCACCAGCGCTGGCTCGACGACGACGGCGCCATGCGCGACCGCGACGACGCCGCCGCGATGCGCAAGGCGGACCCGGACTGGCGGACGCCGCCCGTGCCGCGCTGGTGAACACACGTGTGGGGCGGCGGACCCTACGGCCCGCCGCCCCACACGTGTCACGACGTCAGCGCCTCACAGCACCAGCGACAGCAGCATGACGAAGCCCAGCGCCACCACCGAGATCACCGTCTCCATCACCGACCAGGTCTTGAGGGTCTGCGGGACGTCCATCCCGAAGTACTCCTTCACCAGCCAGAATCCGGCGTCGTTGACGTGCGAGAAGAACAGCGAACCGGCGCCCACCGACAGCACCAGCAGCGCGGTGTGCGAGGACGACATGCCCTCGGCGAGCGGCGCGACGAGACCGGCGGCCGAGATGATCGCCACCGTCGCGGAACCGGTCGCGACCCGGATCAGCACCGCGATCAGCCAGGCGAGCAGCAGCGCCGAGATGTGCCAGCTCTTGGACCAGTCGAGGATCATCTGACCGACCCCGCAGTCGATCAGGGTCTGCTTGAAGCCGCCGCCCGCGCCGACGATCAGCAGGATGCCCGCGATCGGGCCGAGCGAGGCGTCCACGGTCGAGGAGATGCGGTCCTTGGTGAAGCCCGCGGCCCGCCCGAGGGTGAACATCGCCACGATCACCGCGGCCAGCAGCGCCACCAGCGGCGTACCGATGACGTCGAAGATCCGGTACGTCAGGCTGCTCTGGTCGTCCACGATCACGTCGACCAGGGCCTTGGCGAGCATCAGCACCACCGGCAGCAGCATCGTGCAGGTCGTCGCGGCGAAGCTCGGCCGCCGCTCCAGGTCGTCGGAGGCGCGCGCGGGCGTCATCCGCTCCGGCGGCGTCACGTCCACCCAGCCCGCGGCCACCCGGCCGAAGAGCGGACCCGCGATGGCGAGCGTGGGTATCGCGACCAGGACGCCGAGCGCGAGCGTGATGCCCATGTCGGCGTGGATGGCGCCGATCGCGGCCAGCGGGCCGGGGTGCGGCGGCACCAGACCGTGCATCACCGACAGACCGGCCAGCGCCGGGATGCCCAGCCGGATCAGCGACTGGCCGCTGCGCTTGGCGACCAGCAGCACCACCGGGATGAGGATCACGATGCCGATCTCGAAGAAGAGCGGCAGGCCGACCAGACCCGCGATCAGGGCCATCGCCCACGGCAGCCGTTTCTCGCTGGTACGGGCCAGGATCGTGTCGACGATCTGGTCCGCGCCGCCGGAGTCGGCGAGCAGCTTGCCGAGTATCGCGCCGAGCGCGATCAGGGTGCCGACGCTCGCCACGGTCGAGCCGAGGCCGGTCGAGAAACTGGTGATGGTCTTGGCCAGCGGCGCGCCCGCGACCGAGCCGAGCACACCGGAGCCGATGGTCAGGGCGAGGAAGGCGTGCACCTTCCAGCGGGTGATCAGCAGCACGATGACGGCGATACCGGCCAGGGCGGCCAGTGCCAGGCGGGTGTTGCCCGCGTCGGTGATCGGGGACGGATCGGCGGCCAGCAGCTCCACGCTGAGTGCGGACACGGAGGACTCCAGGGGGAAGGACGGGGACAGGGGGGAGGGGGTTCGAACGGGTGGGGCGGGTCAGTCCGGCGACGTCAGCGGGGTACGGCGGCGAGCGCGCGGTCCGCGATCTCCCGCGGGCCGCCCTCGATCGTCACGACCGCGCCCGCCTCGTCCGGCTCCAGCGGCTCCAGCGTCGCGAATTGCGAGCGCAGCAACTCGGACGGCATGAAGTGCTGCATCCGCGCGGCCAGCCGGGAGGCGATCAGCTCCGGGGGCCCGTCCAGGTGCAGGAAGAACAGGTCGGGCGCGCTCTGACGCAGGTGGTCGCGGTAGCGGCGGCGCAGGGCGGAACAGCTCACCACCCCGCCCTTGCCCTCGCGTTGCGCGATCCACGCGCCGATGGCGTCCAGCCAGGGCGCCCGGTCGGCGTCGTCCAGTGGGTGACCGGCCGACATCTTGGCGATGTTGGCCGCCGGGTGGAAGTCGTCGGCCTCGGCGTACGGGACGCCCAGCCGATCCGCCAGCAGGCCGCCGACGGTCGACTTGCCCGAACCGGAGACCCCCATCACGACGACGACGGGGGAGTGCGGTGGGCGCGGGGAGCTGGTCATGCGCTCGAACCTCCTTGTGCAAGCGGTCGGGGACACTCAACGCCATAGGTACTACTTATTCAAGAGTCTGTGATGTAAAAGTCACATGACTGTGCTGCCGCATAAGCTGTCCTCATGCCTCAGCAGGAAGCACCGCGGGACGACGCCGGGGGTCTGCACGCCCGCGTGCTGGCCGAACTCGGCCCCGCCATCGCCTCGGGCGACTACCCGCCAGGGACGGTTCTGCGCATCGACGAACTGGAATCGCGCTACGGCGTCTCGCGCACCGTCGTCCGCGAGGCGGTCCGGGTGCTGGAGGCGATGCACCTCGTGGAGTCCCGCCGCCGCGTCGGCGTCACCGTGCTGCGCAGCCAGGAGTGGAACGTCTTCGACCCGGCCGTCATCCGCTGGCGCCTGGCCGGCGCCGACCGCCCCCGCCAACTGCGCTCCCTCACCACCCTGCGCACCGCCGTCGAACCGGTCGCCGCGGGGCTCGCCGCGACCGCCGCCGATCCCGCCCAGTGCCGCGAACTCACCGTGCTGGCCGCCGAGATGGCCGCCGCCGCCCGCGCCGCCGACCTCGACGCGTACCTCGTGCACGACGTCGCCTTCCACCGCGTCGTCCTCGACGCCTCGGGCAACGAGATGTTCGCCCGCCTCGGGGACGTCGTCGCCGAAGTCCTCACCGGCCGCACCGAACACCACGTGATGTTCGCCGAGCCCGACCCCGCCGCCGTCACCCTCCACGTCCGCGTCGCCGAGGCGATCCGCTCCCGCGAAGCCGCCGCCGCCGAGGACCTGATGCGTGAGATCTGCGTGGGCGCCCTCCACGAGCTGGACATCCTGGCGCCCTGAAAATCCGTTTACCCGCACGGCCCGGCAGTGCTGCACTGGTACGCGTGACCGCTCGTCAGCCCGCCCCGCCGCAGCCCTTCCGCTGGGCGCTGTCCTCGTACGAGGGCCGCCCGCCGGACCGCCTCGGCACGCTCGCGGACGCCTCCGAACCCGTACGGCTGTGGCACCTTCCGGCGCTCACGCAGTGCACGGGCAAGGTACTGGCCCGCTCCCGCGCCGCCGACCTCCGCTTCGTCGGCCGCTCGCTGGACAGCATGTACGACCTGCTCACCGGCGCTCTGGAACACGCGGACCGCCCTGGCGGACTGCTGCGGCTCCCCCTGTCGATCCGCCGGTCCGCCCGCCTCCCGCAACCCCAGCGGGAGCGCTTGCGCGAGCACATGGCCGCGGCGGGCCTCGAACCGCGTGCCCTGGCCCGCCGCAAGCGCCCGCTGGCCGTGGTCGACGTGGTCCACAGCGGCTCCACCTTCGACGCGCTCCACCGCGAGTTGGCCGCGTGGATCGCCGAGAGCCGCGAACCCTGGTCGGTGATCCGCCGCAAGCTGCGCTATGTCGGGGTGACGCCCCGCGGCAAGAGCGGCCCGAACGCCGACCGCTGGCAGCAGTCGCCCGATTCCGCCCGCTGGGTGCGGACGCTGCCCGCGGGACACGTGGTCAACGTGTCGCTGCCCTGGCCCGAATGGGGCTGGTACGGCAATGCGCAGCCCAAGCTCAACGGCACCTTTCCGCCCAGCCGCTGGTTCGACGAGGACGCGGACACACCCTGGTACCACCAGGCACTCCCGCAGGCGCTGGCCGAGTCGCTGGCGCTGGTGGAGGCCGGCCGGAGCCGTACCGTGCGGGACGGACTCGTGCGGACCGTCGCGGGCGAGCCGGGCTTCGCCGACCGGGAGGTCCGGGCGCTGGTGAGCGTGCTGCGACGACGCTGAAGGGCGCGGCGGGCGCGCCTCACCACAGCAGGGCGCGCCTCACCAGACGAGGGCGCGCCTCACCACACCAGCGCCGCGCCGAACACCGCGAGCGCCACCGTGCAGCCCACCACGGCCACGGCGGCGCCCGGCGCCATCACCGCCGGGTGCGGCGCGCCGCCGAGCTGCTGAATCCTGCGGTGCGCCAGCCGGAGGAAGGCCAGGAACGCGAGCGCGGTCAGACCGATGGCCACCGCGGGGAGCGCCCCGCCGTCGTGGTGCAGCACCTGCCGCCCGGCCAGCACGGCCGTCACCGCGCAGGACAGCGTCGTACGCCGCCACGCCAGCCGCGTTCGTTCCGGCTGGAGTCCCGGGTCCCGGTCGTCACCGGGTCGGCTGCCGACTCCCGACGGCCCGCCGTCCTGGCGGTCGTGGCTCATCCGGCCCAGCCGAAGAGCACCACGCACACCATCGCGACGGCGATCATCGCGATGGCGACGGCGAGCAGCGCGGGGAAGCGGGAGACGGGCAGGTCGGCGCCGCGGCGCATGGCGCGTTCGCAGCGGGCCCAGTGGTTGACCGCGCGCAGCGTGCAGGCGACGCCACCGGCCAGCAGGACGAGCGCCAGCGACACCCGTACCCAGTGCGCGAGGTGGTCGGTGAGGAACTGGTCGACGGCGAAACCGCCGCCGATCAGGGCGAGCGCGGTGCGGATCCAGGCGAGGAAGGTCCGCTCGTTGGCCAGCGAGAAGCGGTAGTCGGGGGTCGTGCCCTCGTCCCGCACGCGGGCGGGGGCGAACCACAGACGTACGGCATCCCGCGCGGCACGCAGCCGCGCGGGCAGCTCCTGGGCGAAAGCGCTCACGCGTCCACACTAACGACCAGGTCGCAAGCGGGCGCGGGCGGTCACTTCCGGCGGGAGACCGCCGCGATGATCAGGGCGAGCACCGCGGCCAGCAGCACCACACCGACCACGGCGATCACCACATGCCTGCGGAGCCGCCGCCACCGTCCTGCGGCGGCGCGATGTCAGCGAGCGGCATCGGAGGACTTCCTCCTTCCGCCGTTCGGACGGTCGGCCGACGCGCTCATTCGGTCGCGCTCGTCCCGGCCAGGTCCGCCCCGCCCGCCCGGCCCCGCTTCCCGAACCCCGGGCCCCGCTCCCCGCTCCCCGGGCCCCGGGCCCCGCTCCCCGAACCCCGGGCCCCGCTCCCCGAGCCCCGAGCCCCGAGCATCGGCAGCACCGGGAACTCCCCATACGCGTGGTCGCTGGCCGCCGCCGCGGCTGCGGGGCCCGTTGCCGTACGCGGCCTCGGTCGCCGCCACCTGCGCCTCGGTCATCGCCGGTCTGCTGGTGGCGAGTTGAGCCGTCGAACGGTCAACTCCCGTGCGTCGCACGCCAGTCGAGCAGCCTGCGGTAGCCGTCGAGACCGTCCGGCACCCACTCCCACTCGGTGAGCCTGGCGGCCAGCTCCTCCTCGGTGAGGAAGGTGTGCCACGCCACCTCCTCGGCCTGCGGTGCGACCGGGAGCGTGCACCGCACCTGGTAGACCGACGACCACCACGTCCGCGGGCCGTCCTCGTAGAGGAATCTGAACAGCGGCTCGGGGCGCGGCAGTCCGCTCACCCCCAGCTCCTCCTCCGCCTCGCGCAGCGCCGCCTCCTCGTAGGACTCGCCCGCGCCGACGACACCGCCGACGAACATGTCGTAGAGGGAGGGGAAGACCAGCTTCTCCGCGGTGCGGCGGTGCACGAAGATCCGGTCCTCGGCGTCCCTGGCCAGGATGAAGACGCAGCGGTGCCGCAGGCCCTTGGCGTACGCCTCGCCGCGCGGCGACCTGCCGACGACCCGGTCGTGCTCGTCCACGATGTCGATGATCTCGTCGGCGGACAGCGGGGGTCGCGGTGTGGGCTCGTTCATGGAGCCGATTCAACCACCGGCCGCCGGACCTGCCCCGGGCGCGCCCCCTGGTGGTCTTGCGCAGCGCGGACACCGGCAAGATGATCGTCCCGGTTCGGTGAGACGGGGGAGTGACGGGAGTGTGGGATGACGGCACACCAGGCGCCCCGGGTACCGCAGGCGCCCCAGATGCGACAGGACCGGCGGGCACCGCAGGCGCAGCGGGAGCGCGGGGCGCCGCTGCGGATCGCGAACTGCTCCGGCTACTACGGTGACCGGCTGTCGGCCGCCCGCGAGATGGTCGAGGGCGGCCCCATCGACGTCCTCACCGGCGACTACCTGGCCGAACTGACCATGCTGCTGCTGTGGAAGGCGCGGCAGCGCGACCCGGACGGCGGCTACGCGGTCTCCTTCCTCGCCCAGATGCGCGACGTGCTCGGAACCTGCCTGGAGCGCGGCATCAAGATCGTCGTCAACGCGGGCGGCCTCAACCCGGCGGGACTGGCCGCCAAACTCGCCGAGTTGGCCGCGGTCGGCGACCTGCACCCGTCCGTGGCGTACGTCGAGGGCGACGACCTGCTGGACCGGCTGCCCGAACTCCAGTCCCGCGGCCACGACTTCGCGCACCTGGCCACCGGCCGCCCGCTGGCCGGCTCCGGCGTCGAGCCGGTCACCGCCAACGCGTACCTCGGCGGCTGGGGCATCGCGCAGGCGCTGCGCGGCGGCGCCGACGTGGTGATCTGCGGCCGGGTCACCGACGCCTCGCTGGTCGTCGGGCCCGCCGCCTGGGCCTTCGAGTGGGCGCTCGACGACTGGGACCGGTTGGCGGGCGCCGTCACCGCGGGCCACATCATCGAGTGCGGTACCCAGGCCACCGGCGGCAACTACTCCTTCTTCACCGAGATCCCCGACCCGGTGCACCCCGGCTTCCCGATCGCCGAGATCCACGCCGACGGCTCCAGCGTCATCACCAAGCACCCCGGCACCGGCGGCGCCGTCACCATCGGCACCGTCACCGCCCAACTCCTGTACGAGATCGGCGGACCCGGCTACCTCAACACCGACGTGGTGGCCCGCTTCGACACCGTCCGGCTCATCCAGCAGGGTCCCGACCGGGTCTCCGTCGGCCCGGTCGCGGGCGAGCCCGCGCCCGACACCCTCAAGGTCTGCCTCAACCACCGCGGCGGCTACCGCAATTCCGCGACCTTCGTGCTCACCGGCCTCGACCTCGACGCGAAGGCGGACTTCGCCGAGGCCACCCTGCGCGACGCGACCGGCGGGCCGGGCCGCTTTGCCGCGTACGACCTGCGGCGCGAACACGGCGGCGAGGCCGACCGGTTGACGCTCACGGTCAAGGACCCGGACCTCGACACCGTCGGCCGCGGTTTCTTCACCGACGTCGCGGGCTCCGCGCTGGCCGGCTACCCCGGGCTCTACCTGGAGCACGCCTCGCCGCGCCCCACCGAGTACGGCGTGTACTGGCCCGCGCTGGTGGCCGCCGACGAGGTCACCGCCGTGACCGTGCTCGCCGACGGCACCCGGCTGCCCGTACAGCGCCCGCCGCGCGGCGCCACCGACCTCCGCGAGGGACGGCCGGGTCCGGTGCCCGACTCCGGTCCCGTACCGCCGCCGCTGGTGTCGCCGGTCACCGGACCCGCGCCGCGCCAGGCGCGGACCGGGCCGCCCGAGCCCTTCGGCCGGACGGTACGGCTGCCGCTCGGGACCGTCGTCGGGGCGCGCTCGGGGGACAAGGGCGGCGACGCGAACGTCGGGCTGTGGGCGCGGGACGACGAGGGGTACGCGTGGCTGCGCGCGTATCTGGACGTACCCCGGCTGCGGGCCCTGCTGCCGGAGACCGCGCCGCTGCCGGTGAGCCGCTGGGAACTGCCGAATCTGCGCGCGGTGAACTTCGTCGTGCACGGGCTGCTCGGTGACGGCGTCGCGGCTTCCACCAGGGCGGATCCGCAGGCCAAGGCGCTGGGGGAGCGGCTTCGGGGATGCCTCGCGGACGTGCCGGAAAAGCTGGTGGATCTTTTGCAGAGCCAGTACACGCCGTTGCCCAAGAGGTGACATTCGCGCAGTCATGATGGGAATCGTCCGAGGGCGACGGGCCCGCGGGGGTAGTGAAGGGCGGTCCCCATGGACGGCGACATCCTGCGCAAGGCGATCTTTCTGCTGCGTGAGTGCCATGAGTCGGAGCAGCAGGTCGTGACCAGGCTCAAGGACTACTTCCCCGGCCTGACGCTCGGCGACCGGGAGATGTACGTCAGCGAGGCCCGCGACCTCGTGCACGGCATCCACCCCGCCCACTCCGCGCCGCCCGCCCGGTAACCGCTCGCCCGGCCCCTGGCCTCGGGGTTCCTGCCGCCCGGGGCCGACGGACCCCCTGACCCGCGCGACCGCCCGGTCCCCTCCTCGCTTCGGGCGGTCGCGCGCGGCATGATCGGCACCATGAGCAATCTCGACACGACGCCCGCCGCCACCCGCTGCGGCGGGCGCGCCGACGTCTCCGCCGCACCGGTCCGCGACCTGCTCGCCGGCCGCACCGTCCAGCTCGGCGAGAGCACCGAGGTGCGGCGGCTGCTCCCCAACCTCGGACGGCGCATGGTCGGCGCTTGGTGCTTTGTTGACCATTACGGGCCCGACGACATCGCCGACGAGCCCGGCATGCAGGTGCCGCCCCATCCGCACATGGGCTTGCAGACCGTGAGCTGGCTGCACGACGGCGAGGTGCTGCACCGCGACAGCCTCGGCAGCCTCCAGACGGTACGCCCCCGGGAGCTGGGCCTGATGACCTCGGGCCGGGCCATCGCCCACTCCGAGGAATCACCGCGCGACCACGCCCGCTACCTGCACGGCGCCCAGCTCTGGGTCGCCCTGCCCGACGCCACCCGCGACACCGCGCCCTCCTTCGAGCACCACCGCGTACTCCCCGAGGTCACCGGCGGCGGACTCCACGCCACCGTCATCCTCGGCGACCTCGACGGCGCTGCCTCGCCCGGCACGATCCACACCCCGCTCGTCGGCGCCGACCTCACCCTCGCCGCCGGTACCGACGCCCGGCTCCCGCTCGACCCCGACTTCGAGTACGCCGTCCTCACCATGTCCGGCGAATCCCACGTCGACGGCGTCCCCCTCACCCCCGGCTCCCTGCTCTACCTCGGCTGCGGCCGCCGCGAACTCCCCCTGCGCGCCGACACCCCCGCCTCCCTCATGCTGCTGGGCGGCGAGCCCTTCGCCGAACGCATCATCATGTGGTGGAACTTCGTCGCCCGCACCAGCGAGGAGATCACCGACGCCCGCACCGCCTGGCAGTCCGCGACCCGCTTCGGCGACGTCCACGGCTACGACGGCGAGCGTCTGACGGCTCCTGTCCTCCCTCCAACTCCTCTGAAGCCGCGAGGACGTGCGCGCTGACCTGTGATTTTCACACTTGGCGTCGTTCGTTCGAGTGCCGTTCGCCTTCAGCGATTGGTGTTCCTTGAGCTTTTGCCGTCGAGGCCGTCAACGTTCATGCCAGCTCGCTCGGCGCTCGACCAGGAGTCCAATCTGTGACAGGCCATAACCAGGTGAGGCAGGACTGATGCTGACCAATCGCTGACTCTACTGACGAAGCATCATATGTTGCCGCGGGGGCACACGTGCCATGCGCCGGATTCTTGTAATGGCGTCGTCGGTCCCGCATCAGGTTCGTCATACGTGACCGTGTCATCGCCGCCCCACTCGCAGCACCGTCGTGGCCCGCTACCGCAGCGGCTCCCTGGCCACCGCCCACAGAGCGGCCCGGCTGGGGTGCGTGACGATGGGGGTGTCCACGCCCGTGCCGGGGGTGCCATCCGATTCCGGGTAGATGTCGCCGCTTTAGGCGTCAACTTGATTGCTCCGTCCAGGATTTAGCCCCGGGCGGGGCTCCGTTGTCCGGCTCTTCGGCGTTCCTCCTACTCTTCGCCTTCCTCACCAGCCACCCGCTACCCCAACTACGGGCGCCTGCCTCCCGCCGTGCTGCGCGAGCCGGTCATCGTCCCGGACACCATCGTGATCGATCACGGCAAGGTCTTCATCTCCGACACCTTCACCGCTGCCTGCCGCACCCTGGGCATCTCGGTCCAGCCTGCCCGCCCGGCCACCCCGACCGACAAGGGCGTCGTCGAGCGGACGTTCTCCTCGATCAACACGCTGTTCTGCCAGCACGTCGCCGGCTATGTCGGCTCCAACGTCACCCAGCGCGGCCAGCACGTCGAAGCCGTCTGGACTCTGCGGGAGTTGGCCGAGCTGTTCGAGGAATGGTTGATCGCCTGCTGGCAGAGCCGACCCCACGACGGCCTGCGCAGTCCGTTTCTGCCGAACAAGGCTCTGTCGCCGAACGAGGTCTATGCGCTCCTGGTGGCCCGCGCCGGGCACCTGCCGGTCTGCCTGACCGGCGAGGACTACATTGAACTGCTGCCCGTGGAATGGCGGAGGATCAACGACTACGGGATCGTGATGGACTACCGCACCTACGACTGCCGCGAGTTGGGGTCATACCGCCGCCAGCCCTCAGGCATCCCGCTCAAGGGCGACCTCTGGGAAGTCCACTACGACCCCTACGACCTGTCGCACGTCTGGGTCCGCGACACCAGGGCGGGCGGATGGATCACCGTCCCGTGGACCCGGCTGGGCACTGTCTCCGCGCCGTTCGCTGATTTCACCTGGCGCCACGCTCGCTCGCTGCTGGCCACCCGCGGCGCGGACGACACCGACGAGCGGGCCATCGCGGCCGTGGTCGAGGACCTGCTGACCCGCGCCGGAACCGGACCGGACCGCAAGGTCGCTGCCCGCACCCGGGCGGCCAGCGCGTTGCCCATCCGACCGGGCATCGAAGCGCCGTCGGCCCCCGGTGCCGAGTCGGTGCCGGAGGCGGTCCTCGGCGAGGTCGTCCCGTTCGGGGTGTTCGACGCCTTCACCGACGGGAGCCGCGCATGACGCATCCGCCGGAGGTGGAGGAGGTCGACCATCCGCTGACGACGAAGGAGGGCTGGGGCGCCTTCGTCAACGAGATGCCCGCACCGCCGCTCGTGCTGCCGCCCGCCGCCCTGCAGCGGCTATCCGAGACCGAGCGCGCGGACTACGACATGGCCCGGGAGGACTACCACGCCCAGTTGGTGATCGTCTCGACGCCCACCATCCGACACGTCGCCGCCACCGGGCGCAAGCGCATCCTGCTCAACCGGCACCAGCACTCGGCCCGCCGCGGACTGATCGTCTCCGGTCCCGCGGGCACCGGCAAGACCACCGCCATCACCCAACTGGGCAAGAACTACGAGCAGTTGACCCGACGGCGCGGCACGCTCCCGCCCCGGGCCCTGCCGGTCCTCTACGTCACCGTCCCGCCGGCCGCCACACCCAAAATGCTCGCCATCGAGTTCGCCCGGTTCATCGGACTGCCGCTGCCGTCCCGGTTCAGCCAGGTCGAGGTCACCAACAGGGTCTGCGACCTGGTCTGCACCCTGGGCTGCCGACTCGTCCTCATCGACGAGCTGCACAATCTCGACATCCAGACCAGGATCGGCGCCGAGGCATCGGACCAGATCAAGTACCTGTCCGAGCGCATCCCCGCCACGTTCGTGCTGGCCGGGGTGGACATCGAGGGCACCGGCCTGTTCGCAGGGCGACGCGGAGGGCAGATCGCCAGCCGCTACAGCCTCATCCCCACCAGCTCCTTCCGCCACAAGACCCCGCAGGAGCAGACGGCCTGGCAGGCCCTGGTCGCCACCTTGGAGAACGCACTGCGGCTGCACGCACACCGCCCGGGCACCCTCCTCCGGCTCGCCCCCTACCTGCACGACCGCACCGCGGGAATGATTGGCAGCCTGTCCCACCTGGTCCGCGAGGCCGCCCTGGACGCCATCCTGGACGGCACCGAGAAGATCACCCGCACCGGTTTGGAAGCCGTCGACCTCGACGAGAGCGCCGAACAGCAGAACGTCCCCCGCGCCCGCCAACGCCGCACACGCGAAGCACGGAGGTAATCCCCGGCGCCCAGGCCCAAGTCGACTGGGGCGACGAGGGCAAGATCCTCGCTCACATGGGCGTCGCGAAGGTCTACTCCTTCCACATGACGCTGTCGTACTCCCGCGACCCGTTCTGTTGCTTCACCACCAGCCAGGACCTGCAGACATTCTTCGACTCCACCGGCGTGCGTTCGCGCATTTCGGCGGGGTGCCGATGACTGCCGTCTACGACCGCACCAAAACAGTTGTCCGCCGACATGTCGCCCCGGGTGAGGCAGTTCCGCTGCATCCAGAAGCGGTCGGCTTCGCCGGCCACTATGACTTCGACATCGACGTGCTGGCCGCCTACCGGCCCACCGGCAAAGGCCGCGTCGAACGGCAAGTTCTCATCGTCCGCGATCACGTCCTGTCCGGCCGGGCCTTCTCCTCCATCGAGGAGATGGACGCGGCGTTTGCCGCCTGGGTGCCGCACCGACGCGCGCAGATCCACAAGACGCACCGAGAGGTGATCGGCGAGCGGGCGGCCCGCGACCATGCGGCCCTCAAAGCCCTGCCGCCCACCCCCTATCTGGTGGCAGAGCGGCACCTGCGGCCGGTCGGGAAGGACTGCTTGGTCGCCTTCGGCGGAAACCTCTACTCGGTGCCCGCCCGCAAGGTCCGCCCGCGTCAGCTGGTGGAGATCAGGGCTACGAAGTCGCAGGTCATGCTGCATTCGACCGTTCCCGATGTCAGCGGTGGGACGCTGCTGGCCATGCATCCGCGGGCGGTCGGGAGAGGCATGCGTGTCGTCGAGGAGAGGCACTGGGACGGTCTGCCCACTGGCAAGGGACGCCGGACGACCACCGGCGACGTTCCCTCACGGCCCCGCCTTGAGCGGCCTCTCGGAGAGGAGACCGGCCCGCTGCAAGCCCTGCTGAACCGGGCCGCAGCCACCCGGATCGAGGTCGGCCGCAGACCGCTGTCGGTCTATGACGAGCTGACTGGCACCCGCCCCTTCAGCACCCGTTCCCAGAGCAAGGAAACATCTTGAGCGAGCTGACCGGCACCCGCATCCGCACCACGGCCGCCAAGCTCGGCCTGACCCACCTGGCGGAGACGATCAACGAGTTCACCCGCCGGGCAGACGAAGGCAAAATGGGATACCAGGACTTTCTCGACCTGGTTCTGTCCGAGGAACTGGCAGTTCGTGACGACCGGCGCTTCCGTCAGGGACTGCGGCTTTCTCGGCTGCCGCACCACAAGACGCTGGATGAGTACGACTTTTCCTTCCAGCCGGAACTCGACCCGCGCAAGGTCAAGGACCTCGCCACCCTGTCCTTCGTCGAGTCCAAGGCGAACGCGGCCCTGCTGGGGCCGCCCGGGTCGGCAAGACCCATATCGCCGTGGCCTTGGCGGTCGCGGCATGCCGGGCTGGCTACTCGATCTACTTCACCAGCCTCGACGACATGGTCCGCAACCTCAAGGCCGCCGAGACAGCCGGACGACTCGTCAACAAGCTCGGCACCTACCTGCGGCCGAGTGTCCTTGTCGTGGACGAGGTCGGCTACCAGCCTCTGGAGCGAGCCGAGGCGAACCTGGTCTTCCAGGTCATCTCGAAGCGCTACGAAAAGGGCTCGATCATCCTGACCTCGAACAAGACCTTCGGTGAGTGGGGACAGGTCTTCGGCGACGAGGTGCTGGCCACCGCGATCCTCGACCGGCTCCTCCACCACTGTGAAGTAATCTCCATCAACGGCCCCAGCTACCGCCTCAAGAACCGCCTCAAGGCCATCGAGCGAGAGTCCGACGTGGCCTGAACACCGAGAATGAAAGCCTCACAGATCGGTCCAGAGACGACCTTCAGCATAGTCGTGCCAACCTCGGAAGAACCAATTGGCGAGATCACCGAGACGCTCGATGCAATCCTCGTAATACGTCTCTGGAACCGGCCTCGGGAAGTTCGGATGCGACGTCCAGGATGGCACCCACGTCGCGACCTCGTGAAAGCCTTCTACGAGCCACCGATCCAGCTTCTCGCTCGACTGCCAGTGCTCGCAGGCAGCCCGCATCGCCCGCTCCAGACGCGTGAACGCTGCCCGGTCCCAGACCAGATCGCCGCGGAGCCGTAGCAGGAAGCTCCCCTCCTCAGCATCGAACTCCCGTCGCAGGACCTCAGACATCTCATCCACGAACAACATGATCGCAGCAGCACGAAGTACCAGTCCCTGCGTCCCCGAAGCCGGGGACGTTCATCTGTACTTGGCTGAGGTCATAGACACGTACGCCGACAGCATGGCCCGTCGTGGCATTCACGGGCTGGTCGTCCGCAGCACCCCGCACCACGAAGGGGTCTGCCTGCGGCACCAGCGCTGACTCCACGGTGGCGACCAGCACCACTTGGACGTGCTCCCCGAGATACTCCAAGCCGACTTGCGGCACCGCCGACTCGTCTGCCGCCGCAAGGCCCCGTTCATCGCCCTGGACTACCTGCGCGCCCGCACGATCACAGCGAACTGGTTCCGAGCGTCTGAGGCGCTCGCTCTCCGGCAGCGCTGGACCCGACGCCTGGACACCATCGCCGAGGACGCCTACGGAGACCCCCACCGCCCCACCGAGGGCCGCATCGAACTCGCCACCTACCCCGAAACCGTTGTCCTGACCGGCCTGTTCGCCTCGCCTCACTGGCGCGAGCGCGACGACCTGCATACCGAAGCCGCACGCCGCCTGGCGATCGAAGCTCAATTCCTTCCGCCTGGCCTCACCGCGGACCAGCCCGGATAGAGCACGCACGACAAGACAGCGGACAATGAAGCATGGCAGCCACACCCACCGCCCCCCGCCTGGTCACGGCAGCAGCCCGCGAGGCACTCCGGCCCCTCGGTCTCCAGCAGCGCGGAAGGTCGCGAACCTGGATCGACGACCACGGATGGTGGCTGGGCATCGTCGAGTTCCAGCCCGGCCGGAACGAAGGCAGCTATCTGAACGTCGGCGTGATGTGGTTGTGGCAGGACAGAGATCATCTGGCATTCGACGTCGGCGGCCGCGAGCCCGGATTCGAGCGGTTCGTGAACCCCACCCAGTTCGCCCTCGACGCGCAAAACCTCGCGCGGCGAGCCGCCGGCCTGGTGTTGGAAAACCGGGACAGGTTCCTTGACCTGCCGTCCGCCGCCGACTTCCTGAACTCGCAGAAAACTCGCCCCGGCTACTTCTGGGACAACTACCACGCCGGGATCGCCGCCGGACTGACCGGTGACATCTCCACCGCTCGGCGACGCCTGGACCAGGTCCTGGGCGAGGACGCCTTCGCGCCTTGGATGGTCCAAGCTCAGGAGTCCGCCCGGCAGCTGCACGCCCTGGCAGAGGACTCCGAGGCCTTCCGGAACTGGGCGAGCAAAGCCACCACCTCCTGCAGGCAGCAGCTCAAGCTCCAAACATGGGAGGAGACAGCGGCCAGCGACACCTACTGGAGTTGAACCGCACCCAGAAACTGCCATGCTCGGTGAGAATTACACCGATGGCGTCTCAGCCGAACTGACGCACCACAGCTCAGAGCCCGCACACCTGCCATGATCCATGAGACATCCGATCCCTTCGGATCCGGTCTCGACCTCATGGTTTCCCGGCCTCGACCCGAGTCTCACCCAGACCTGACACCGCGCAGGTCAGGGAGCATCCAGATGACGTGCTCGATGAGACAGGACACTGCTGTCGGTGAAGGGTGGCAGGCTGCGCCCATGAGCTACGACCTTGCTGTGTGGGAGGGCGAGCGGCCGGCGGATGACGCCGCTGCGGCCCTGTGCTTCACCGATCTGTACGACCGATACATCGGCACGAAGGAGCCGGCGGTTCCCCCGGTGGAGCGAATAGCAGCCTTCGTCTCCGCACTCTTGGAACGGTGGCCGGATCTCACCGAGGACGAGGACGACATCTCGCCTTGGTCGACCGGTCCGCTGATCAGGGAGGCCCGCGGCCCGCTGATCTACTTCCCCATGCGCTGGAGCATGGCGGTGGAGGCGTCTGCCTACGCGGCGGGGGTTGCTTCGTCGATGGGCCTCAACTGCTTCGACCCGCAGGCACGGCAACTCCGGCCCTGACGATGGCCCGGAAGCTATCAGAACTCCCCTGGCCTGCGTCGACCAGATTGTTTGAGACGGATTGTCACCCTTTCCCGTGACGGTATCCGGCTCTTGGCCACGGTGGTCCGCAGGGTGCTCCACCCTCGCAGTGACGGGACGATCCCGGCAGGGCGGAGGTGTTGGTGGACGGGTCCGCAGTGGTGGCCTCCGCCTGGGAGTACGCCTCGGGCGTTGACGTCGGGTTCGTCGACACGGACGGCGTCGAGAGTTCCGGTCCGTTGGCGTGCTGGTGGGCAGAGCCCTTCGAACTGGCCTTGCCGGTGCGGCCGTTCGCCTCGTTCAAGGGGCAGGAGAACTTCACCGGCGAGTACTGGGCGGCGACCTCGCGGACCCACGTGGGGTATGAGTCCTGGGTGGAGAGGGACGCGGCGATGGCGCTGGATTTCCATCCCGCTGTCGTCGCGCTGGCCTCCCAGCCCTTCCGCTTGCCTGGATGGACGGGGAGCGGGAGCGCGGGCATACCCCGGACTACTTCGCCCGGTTGCTGGACGGCACAGGTGTCGTTGTCGACGTGCGACCTGAAAACCTGGTCGATGAGGCCACAGCCGAGGTCTTCGCGTTCACCGCGCGGGTCTGCGAGGAAGTGGGCTGGCAGTTCCGCCACGTCGGCGACCTGCACCAGCCCTACCGGGCGAACCTGCGCTGGCTGGCCCGCTACCGACACCGCCGCCGCTATCGCGCGCCGGTAGTTGACCGGCTGAGCGAGATCTTCGCCGACCCGTTGCCCCTGCTCTCCGGGGTCGAGCAGGTCGGGGACCGACTGGCCGTGCTGCCGGTGCTCTACCACCCACTCTGGCGGCACGAACTGACGCCGGACCTGACGTTGGCCCCGCTGGGCACCGGCACCCTGGTGCACCTGACGTCCGGGGGCCGACCGTGACCTGAGATTCTCGGCCGCCTGGCGTCTCACTTGGTCTGGTCGCCGCAGGTCACAGCCCCACCCGCAGACCAGATCATTTGAGACGGGACAACGCTGCGCCCGTTGCTGCCCGGCGGGCTGCCCGCGGGCACGGCGGTCACGACCGGCGGGGACAGCCCGCTGCTCCTGGCGCTGGCCGCCGGTGCGGTCGCCGGTGCCGTCCCGTGGCGGCGGTCGGTCTGCCCGCCCTGGGCGCTCTCGCGGCTGCCGACGCCGGGCTGGATGTGGCCCACGGCCCGTGGGTGGACCGGCCGGGCGGCCGGTGGGAAGCGGTCGTCACCGCAGCACTGACCGGGACGGCGGTGGTGCTGCTCGGGGACCTCGGGCCCGTCCCGGACAGGATCGCGCGGCGCCTCCAGGCGCGCGCCCGTCTGGCCGGGGCCGTCCTGCTGTCCACGGGCCAGTGGCCGGGCGCACAGGTGCGGCTGCGCGTCAGCGGCACGGCGTGGGTGGCCTGGACCGGGGGCACGGGATCTGCGCGGGCGCCGGGCCCGGGTGACCGCCGCCGGGAGCGGCATCACCCCGGGCCGCGCTGTCGAGGCGTGGCTGCCCGGCCCGGACGTCGCGGGATCTGCTGCGGTGTCACGGCGCGTTTCCGCGGCCCTGGCGAGGTCGGCACCTCGCCAGGGCCGCGCCCAGTGCAGTGCGGGGATCAGATCGGCTGGTCGCCGGTGTAACGGTAGATCTCTGCGCCGCTGTTGATGTGCCACACCGTGCCGTCGGCACCGGCGGCGATGTCGATGGCCGTGCCGGGGATCTTGACCCACGGGTTGCCGCCGCTGGCGTCGTTGTTGGTGTACTTGTAGATGCTGCCGCCGGGGTCGACGCCCCACACGTTGGTCCGCGAGCCGACCGCGATGCGCTTGAGGCTGCCGTTGACGCTCTTCCACGGGTTCGCGCTGTCCTGGTCGCCGGTGTACCGGAAGACCTGGTTGCCGCCGTTGACCCCCCACACGGTGCCGTTGAGGGGCCTCACGTTTTCCGGACAGGCTTCTGACCGTTTATTTCACGCGGCGATTCGCAACTTCTCATACTCGGCGTGGACTTCGCGCGGAGGG
>NZ_JBIBHM010000018.1:0-170802 GCF_042957025.1 Streptomyces sp. NPDC008139 | reverse complement strand
TGCTATAGCTGGTTCCCCACCGCGCGCCCCGGGGTGGGGGGGGCGGCGTGGCCGGCGGCGGGGGGGGCGGCTACCCCCGGGCCCCCCCCCGCCCCGGGGGGGGGGGGCCCCCGACCCGGTCCCTCGCGCTTCCCGCCGCCTCGGTGAGCGGGTCCGGCCGAAGGTGACCACACGCGGTCACTTTCGGTCCGTGAATGCTCTCTTTCGTCGCGGGTGTTTCGCCGGGACCATCACCCGGTCCTTCGCGGCGTCATCCGCCGCGCGCGGCAGGGAACGCCCTTCGCCGCGAATCGCCGCGCCGGCGGGGCCCGAGTGCCCGACGCGATGACGCGGGCGCGCTTTTCGGCCCGCCGCCATCGGCACGGCGTCGGCGGCCATTTTATCGACGGGCTGATTTCGTCGTTTCTCCGCACCGTTCCAGAATCTCCCCGAAGGGGTCGACCGGCATGCATGAAGACAGCTCCTTCTCAGAAGACAGTTCCTTCCCGGCGGACAGCGTTTCCCGGGATCTCTTCGAACTGACGTCGGCCCAGCAAGGGGTCTGGTACGGGCAGTTGCTCGATCCGGACAGTCCGAAGTACAACATCGGGGAATGCCTGGAGATCCACGGCGACCTCGACGAGGCGCTTTTCGCCGCCGCACTCGGCCGGGCCGTCGCCCACTGCGACAATCTCCACCTGCGGTTCGAGACCGGCGACGACGGCGTCCGGCAGTACGTCGCCGACCGCCCGGCCACCGCGACCGACCGGGTCCGCCTGATCGACCTGTCCGGCGCCGAGGACCCGGCGGCCGAGGCCGAGGCGTACATGGCACGGGACATGGCCACCGTCGACCGGCTCGACGCCCCGTCCCACCACTTCGCGCTGCTGCGTCTCGCCCCCCGGCTGCGCTACTGGTACGTGCGCTACCACCACATAGCCATCGACGGGCTCAGCGGCGGCGTGGTCAACCACCTCGTGGCCGACCTCTACGCGCGTGCGGTCCGTGGCGAGGACATCGCCGCGGTCGACCTCCCGGCCGCCTCGCTGCGCGACCTGGTGGCGGACGAGCTGGCCTACCTCGGGTCGGAGCGCCACCGCGCGGACCGGGCGTACTGGATCGACACCTTCGCCGGGCCGACCGCCGAACGCGGGACGGACGCGGCGGGGACGGCCGGGACAGCGGGAACGGCGGACGAGGCGGACGCCCGCGGCGGCGCGCCGCTCATCCGCCGCCGTGCCGCGGACCTGCCGGACGCGGGCCCCGCCACCCCGCCGGGCACGGCCCCCGCCGCCCCGCTGCACACCGGCGAGTCGCTGCCCGTCGCCGTCCTGGACGGCCTGCGACGGCTCGGCTCCGCCCGCCGCACCACCTGGACGGCCGTCGTGGTGAGCGCGGCTGCCGCGTACGTCGCGCGGGCCACCGGCCGCGAGGACGTCACCGTCGGGCTGGCCTCGAACGGCCGGCACAGCGCGCTGCGGCACGCCGTCGGCATGACGGCCAACGTGCTGCCGATCAGGCTGCGCCTGCCCGCCGACCGGACCGTCGGCGACCTGATCCGGTCGGTGGCCGCCGAGATGGCCCGCGCGCTGCGCCACCGCCGCTACTCCCGCGAACAGCTCGCCCGCGAAGTGGACGCGGGCGACGACGCCGCGCGCCTGACCGATCTCGTCGTCAACGTCATGCCCTACAACTTCGACCTCGACCTCGCGGGCAGCCCCGCCACCTCCCGTGTGCTGTCCATCGGACCCGTCGATGACGTCTCCCTCTTCGTCTCCGAACGGTCGGAGGGCATCGGGCCGCTGATCGGGCTCGACGCCGCCCCGGCGCTCTACCACCCCGACGACGTCCTGCTCCACCAACACGCCCTCGTCTCCTTCCTCACCGCGCTGGCGGCGGCGGACGCCGACACACTGCTGCGCGACCTGCCGTTCCTGGACGACGACGCGGCCGAGGCGGTCCTCGCCCAGGGCCGCGGCGCGCAACTGCCGCCGCGCACCGCCACGGCGAGCCTGCCCGAGGCGTTCGGCGCCCAGGCGCGCCTGACCCCGGACGCGCCGGCCGTCGTGGACGGCGCCCGCACGCTCTCCTACCGCGAACTCGCCCACACCGCGGACGCCCTGTCCCACGCCCTGGCGGGCTGGGGCGTGGCCGCGGAGGACCGGGTCGCGGTGCTCCTGGAACGCTCGGCCGCGGTGGTGTCCGCCACCCTCGGCGTGGTGGGCGCGGGCGCCGCCTATGTGCCGATGGACCCGGCCTGGCCCGCGGAACGGCTCAGCGGCGTCTCCGGCGTCGCGGGCGTACGCGCCCTGGTGGTCGACGAGGCCGCCGCCGCGCAGCCGTGGGTGAAGGAGGCGGCGGCCGGTCTGCCGGTCGTCGTCGTCGACAGGACCGGCGCCGTCGTACGCGGCGGCCCGCCGTCCCCGACGCCGCCGCCGGGGGCGGGACATCCCGACCGGCTCGCGTATGTGATGTTCACCTCGGGCTCGACCGGTCTGCCCAAGGGCGTCGGGGTCACGCACGGGGACGTTCTCGCGTTGGCGGCCGACTCCGCGTGGCACGACGGCGCGGTGGAAGCGGTGCTGATGCACTCGGCGTACGTCTTCGACGCCTCCACGTTCGAGATCTGGGCGCCGCTGCTCAGCGGCGGCCGGATCGTCATCGCACCCGAAGGCGCCCTGCACGCACCGGTCCTGCGCGACATGGTCGAGCGCCACGCGGTGACCGCGCTGTTCCTGACCACCGCCCTGTTCAACCTCGTGGCCGAGGAGGAGCCGACGGCGTTCGCCGGACTGCGCCTGGTCTGCTCCGGAGGCGAGGCCGCCGCCCCCGACCTGCTGCGACGCGTGGCCGTCGGCGCGCCCGACGTGACGGTGCTGCACGTGTACGGGCCCACCGAGACCACCACTTTCGCCACCCGCCACCACGTCACCGCCGACCCGCTGCCGGGACCGCCGCCCATCGGCCGGCCCCTGGACGGCATGCGCCTGTACGTGCTCGACGACGCCCTGTGCCTGGTGCCGCCCGGCGTCGTGGGGGAGCTGTACGTCGGCGGCTCCGGTGTGGCGCGCGGGTACCTCGGCCGCCCCGACCTGACCGCGACACGTTTCGTGGCCGACCCGTTCGGTACGGGGGGCGGCCGGATGTACCGCACCGGAGACCTCGTGCGCTGGACCGCGGGCGGCCAGGTGGAGTACGTCGGCCGCGCGGACGGCCAGGTCAAGCTCCGCGGTTACCGCATCGAGCCCGCCGAGATCGAGTCCGTGCTGCTCACCGCGCCGGGTGTGCGCGCCGCGTGCGTCGTGGTGCGCGAGGACTCGCCGGGCGACCGGCGGCTGGCCGCCTATGTCGTGCCGTCGGCCGACGTCCGCCCGGACGACGAGTCCCTGGTCCGGCACGTCACGCGCGCCCTGCCGTCGTACATGGTGCCCTCGGTGTTCGTCCCGCTGGACGCGCTGCCGCTGAACCCCAACGGCAAGGTCGACCGGCGCGCCCTGCCCGTGCCGCCGGCCGCGGTCCCGACCGGCCGTGCCCCGCGCACCCCGCGCGAGGAGGTGCTCGCCGGGCTGTTCGCCGACGTCCTGGGCGTGGCCGCCGTCGGCATCGACGACAACTTCTTCGCGCTGGGCGGCCATTCGCTGCTGGCCACCCGGCTCACCGGCCGGTTACGGGCGGCGCTGGGGGCCGAACTCGACCTGCGCACCCTCTTCGACCACCCGACGGTCGCCTCCCTCGCCGGGGTCCTCGACACCGCGGGCGCCCGCGGACCGGTCCTCGCCCCGCGACAGCGCCCCGATCCGCTGCCGCTGTCCTTCGCGCAGCAGCGGCTGTGGTTCCTCAACCGCGTCGAGGGCCGCCCCGGCAGCACGTACAACGTCCCGCTCGTCCTCGCGCTGGACGGCGACCTGGACGTGCGGACCCTGCGCGAGGCGCTGGCCGACGTGGTCGACCGGCACGAGAGCCTGCGCACCGTCTTCGCCGAGGAGGACGGCGTCGCCCGGCAGGTGATCCGGCACGGCGCCGACGCGGCGGCGCTCGTCCCGCTCACGGTCGCACACGCGCCGTCCGGTAAAGACGGGGCAGGCGGGGCGGGCGGGGCAGCGGCAGCACGCGACGACCGCGCGGAAGGCACGGAGGCCGGCGCGGGCAAGGGAAGCGAGCAGGGCCAGGAACGGGCCGCCGCCTGGGCCGAGGAAACGGTACGGCACCTGACCTCGCTCCCCTTCGACCTCGCCGGGGACGCCCCGCTGCGCGCCCACCTGCTCGTGCTGGGCCCCGCCCGGCACGTCCTGGTGCTCGTACTGCACCACGTCGTCGCCGACGGCTGGTCGCTGACCCCGCTCGTGCGTGACCTCGGTGCCGCCTACCGGGCCAGGACCGCGGGCGCTGACACCCCCGACTGGCCCGCGTTGCGCGTGCAGTACGCCGACTACACGCTCTGGCAGCGCGAACTGCTCGGCGGCGACGACCCGGACGGCCTGGGCGCACGCCAACTCGCCTTCTGGCGGAAGGCGTTGGAGGGCGCGCCCGACCTCCTCGACCTGCCGCTCGACCGGCCCCGGCGCGCGGTGCCCACCCACCGCGGCGGCGCGCACCCGATCGAACTGCCCGCCGCCACGCACACGGCGCTGGTCCGGCTCGCCCGCGCGTGCGGCCGTACCCCTTTCATGGTCCTCCAGGCGGCCCTCGCGGTGACGCTGCACGCGTACGGCGCGGGCACCGACATCCCGCTGGGCACGGCGGTGGCCGGACGTACCGACGAAGCACTGGACGACCTGGTCGGCTTCTTCGTCAACACCCTCGTGCTGCGCACCGACCTGTCCGGCGACCCGACCTTCCGCGAACTGCTGGACCGGGTGGGGCGGTTCGACCTGGCCGCCTTCGGCCACGCCGACCTGCCATTCGAGCGACTGGTGGAGGAGCTGAACCCCGAGCGCTCGGGCGACCACCACCCGCTCTTCCAGACCATGCTGGTCCTCCAGAGCCAGCGGCAGGCGCGACTCGACCTGCCGGGCGTCACCGTCCACGACCGGTCCGCGCACACCGGGATCAGCAAATTCGACCTGACCCTCTCGCTGACGGAGGCCGCACCCGACCCCGTCGGCGACCCGGCCGAGGCCAGCGGCATCAGCGGGTATCTGGAGTACGCCGCCGACCTCTTCGACCCGGACACCGCCCGCGACCTGTGCGACGGCTTCGTCCGTGTCCTCACCCAGGCGGTGGCCGAACCCGGCCTCACCGTCAGCGCGTTGGAGCCGATGGCGCCCGGCGCGCGGGCCCGGCTCCTCGGCCGCGGACAGGGCGAGCGGCGACCGCTGCCGACCCGTACCGTGCCCGAGGCGGTACGGGAGTGGGCCCTGCGCACGCCCGGCGCCGTCGCCGTGCGCGACGCGGGCACCAGCCTGACCTACGCCGCTCTCGACGCCCGCGCCGACAGCCTCGCCCAGGTGCTGCGCGAGCGGGGGGTCGGCCGCGAGAGCGTCGTGGCCCTGGCCGTACCGCCGTCCGTGGACACCGTGGTGGCCATGCTGGCGGTTCTGCGGGCGGGCGGGGCCTACCTGCCCGTCGATCCGCGGTACCCGGCGGCGCGCATCCGGCAGATGCTCGACGACGCCGGGCCCGTCCTGCTGCTCACCACCGGGCGGATACGCGAGGACCTGCCCGTCGGCGGCCCGCCCCGGCTCGCGCTCGACGACCCGGCCGACATGGCGGCCGGCCCCATGGCGCGGGACCCGAGACCGTCCCATCCGGCCGACCCCGCGTACGTCATCTACACCTCAGGCTCCACCGGCCGCCCCAAGGGCGTGGTCGTCCCGCACGGCGCGCTGGCCAATCACATGGCCTGGATGACGCGGCACTTGGACGTCACCGCGGGTGACCGGGTGCTCGCCCGCACCTCCACCAGTTTCGACGCGTCCGTCTGGGAGGTGTGGCTCCCGCTGGTGAACGGCGCCGAGGTCTGCGTGCTGCCGCGCGAGGCCAACGAGGAACCCCGTGAACTCGTCTCCTGGATGAGCGGGTTCGGCGTGACCCTCGCCCAATTCGTGCCCTCCCACCTCGCCCTCGTCCTCGCCGAGGCGGGCAGCCACGCCCCGCTGCCCGACCTGCGCGCCGTGCTGTGCGGCGGCGAACCGCTGCCGCGCGCCGTCGCGGCCGAGGTCGCCGCCCAATGGCGGGTGCCGACGCACAATCTCTACGGGCCGACCGAGGCGACCATCGACGCCACCGCCCACCGCGTGCCCGACGCGACGTCCGCGCCCACCGGCCCGCACGCCCGGCCCGCAGCGCACAGCGAGCCGCCCGCCGCGCCCGCCGCGCCCGCCGCGTCCGAGACCGTCCCGATCGGCCGCCCCGTCGACACCATGCGCGGGTACGTCCTCGACGACCGGCTGCGGCCCGTCCCGCCGGGCGTCACCGGGGAGTTGTACCTGGCGGGCCCCAACCTCGCGCGCGGCTACCTCGACCGGCCGGGGCTGACCGCCGCCCGGTTCGTCGCCGACCCCTTCGCAGCCGACCTCGCCGCAACCGCCGCCACCGCTGACCTCGCGTCAACCGCTGCCGCCGCTGACCTCGCCGCCACCGCCGACCCCGCCGACCCGACCTCCGCCGCGGGTGCCCGGATGTACCGGACGGGCGACCTCGTGCGGTGGAGCCGCGACGGCCTGCTCGAATACCGGGGCCGCGCCGACGACCAGGTCAAACTCCGGGGCTTCCGGATCGAGTTGGGCGAGGTCGAGGCCGAACTGGCGGCCCTGCCCGGCGTCACGGCCGCCTGCGCCGTCGTCCGCGAGGACGTCCCCGGCAGGCCCGTCCTGGTCGCGTACGCCGTCACCGGCGACCCGGCACCGCAGGGTCCCGGCCTGCGCGACGCGCTCGCCGGGACGCTGCCCCACCACATGGTCCCCTCGGCCGTCGTCGTGCTCGACGCGCTTCCGCTGCTGCCCAACGGCAAGGTGGACCGCCGCGCCCTGCCCGAGCCCGCCGCGGGCACCGGCGGCCCGAGCGCACCGGGACGGCGCACCTTCCAGGAGGAACTGCTCGCCGGGATCTTCGCCGACGTCCTCGAAGTGCCCCAAGTGCGGCCGGGGGACAGCTTCTTCGACCTCGGCGGACACTCCCTGCTCGCGATGCGCGTCGTCAGCCGGATCCGCACCCTGCTGCACGCCGACGTCACCCTGCGCACGCTGTTCGAGCACCCGACCGTCGAGGAGCTGGCCCGCGTCCTGGACACGCCGGGACGCCGCCGACCCGCGGTGCTGCCCGTCACGCGGCGGCCCGACCCGCTGCCGCTGTCGTTCGCCCAGCGCCGCCTGTGGTTCCTCAACCGGCTGGAGGGCCCCAGCTCCACGTACAACATCCCGCTCGTCCTGCAACTGCGGGGCGCCCTGGACGCGGACGCCCTGCGCGGCGCGCTGCGCGACACCGTCGCCCGGCACGAGGCGCTGCGCACGGTGTTCCCCGAACGGGACGGCGTACCGCACCAGTTGATCCTGCCGGCCGACACGGCCGCGCCCGCGCTGCCCGTCACGAGCACTGCCCCCTCCCGGCTGGAGGCGGCCGTCCTGGACGCCGTGCAGGAGCCGTTCGACGTCGGGACCGACCTGCCGTTGCGCGCGCTGCTGCTGCGCTCCGCGCCCGAACACCACGTCCTGGTCCTGGTGCTGCACCACATCGCGGGCGACGGCTGGTCGCTGGCCCCGCTCGCCCGCCATCTCGGCGACGCCTACCGGGCGCGCCTGGCGGGCGCAGGGGACGACACGGCGCCCGGCCCGCGGCTCCAGTACGCCGACTACACCCTGTGGCAGCATGCCCTTCTCGCCGACGGCGGAAGCGACAGCGCCGTCGGGGGCCCCGCCGCCCACGGCGAGAGCCTGCTGCGGGAACAGCTCGACCACTGGCGCGCCGCCCTCGACGGGCTGCCCGTCCTGATCGACCTGCCCTCGGACCGGCCGCGCCCGGCCGTCGTCGACCCGAGGGGCGCGGTCCACGCCTTCGACGTGCCGCCCGCCGTGCGCGACGGCCTGCTGAAGCTGGCCAGGGAGTCGGGGAGCAGCCTGTTCATGGTGCTCCAGGCGGCCGTCGCCACCCTGCTGAGTCGGCACGGCGCAGGGGACGACATCCCCCTCGGCACCCCGGTGGCAGGCCGCACGGACGAGGCGCTCGAAGACCTGGTCGGGTTCTTCGTCAACACCCTCGTGCTGCGCACCGACCTCTCCGGCGACCCGACCTTCGCCGAACTCCTCACCCGCGTCAGGGAGTTCGACCTGACGGCCTACGCGCACCAGGACATACCCTTCGAGCGGCTGGTGGAGGAGCTCAACCCCGCCAGAGCGCGCGACCACCACCCGCTGTTCCAGACCATGCTCGTCCTGCAGAACCAGGACAGCCCCCGCCCCGACCTGCCCGGCGTCGCCGTCGAGGACCGCCTCGTCCACAACGGCCTGAGCAAGTTCGACCTCACCTTCGCCTTCACCGAGGAGCCCGCGGGTGCTCCCGATTCGGACGGCTCGCTGAGCGCCGGAATCGAGTACGCCACCGCTCTCTTCGACCGTGCCACCGTCGAAACCCTCGCCGCGCGCCTGGTCCGGCTGCTGGAACAGGTCGTGGCCGATCCGGACCTGCGCCTGGCCGCGTACGACCTGATGACGCCGGACGAACACACCCGCATCACGCGCTGGGGCGCCGGCCGCGCCCTGCCGACCGGTCCGGAGGACGGCACCCTGACCGCCGCCTTCGCCGCCCGGGCGCGGCGCACGCCGCACGCCGTGGCCGTCGTCGCCGACGACACCACTCTCGACTACGCGGGACTCGACCGGATCTCGGCCGACCTCGCCGGGGTGCTCGCCGGTCTCGGGGCCGGTCCGGAGACGCGGGTCGGTGTGCTGCTCGACCGGTCCGCCGCGGTGGTGACGGTGTCCCTCGGCATCGTCCGCGCCGGCGCCGCCTACGTCCCCCTCGACGGGCGCTGGCCCGACGAACGCCACAGCCAGGTCGCCGACATCGCGGACATCCGCCTCCTTGTCGTCGGCGAGGAGGCCGCGCGATCGCCCCGGGTCGCCGCCGCCGGGACGCCGGTCGTCGTCGTGGACCGGCTCGGCCGGGTGCTGTCCGGGGCGCGCCGCCCCGCCGTCCCGACCCCCGTGCCCGGCCCCGCGACCCTGGCGTACGTGATGTTCACCTCGGGCTCGACCGGTCTGCCCAAGGGCGTCGGCGTCACCCACGGGGACGTCCTGGCGCTGGCGGCCGACTCCGCGTGGCACGACGGCGCGGTGGAAGCGGTGCTGATGCACTCGGCGTATGTCTTCGACGCCTCGACGTTCGAGATCTGGGCGCCGCTGCTCAGCGGCGGCCGGATCGTCGTCGCACCCGAAGGCGCCCTGGAGGCACACGTCCTCGACCACGCCGTCCACGAGCACGGCGTGACCGCCGTCTTCCTGACCACCGCCCTGTTCAACGTGATCGCGGAGACCGATCCCGGTGCCTTCGCGGGACTGCGGCTCGTCTGCGCCGGTGGTGAACTGGCCTCCCCCGACCTGATGCAGCGCGTCGCCCGGGTCGCGCCCGGAGCGCGACTCCTGCACGTGTACGGGCCCACCGAGACCACCACTTTCGCCACCCGCCACCACGTCACCGAGGATCTGCCGACCGGGCCGCCGCCCATCGGCCGCCCGCTGGACGGCATGCGCGGTCACGTCCTCGACCACCATCTGCGGCCGGTGCCGCCCGGTGTCACGGGCGAGCTGTACCTGGCCGGACGCGGTGTGGCGCGCGGGTACGTCGGCCGCCCCGACCTGACCGCGACACGTTTCGTGGCCGACCCGTTCGGTACGGGGGGCGGCCGGATGTACCGCACCGGAGACCTCGTGCGCTGGACCCCGGGCGGCCAGGTGGAGTACGTCGGCCGCGCGGACGGCCAGGTCAAGCTGCGCGGCTACCGCATCGAACTGGGCGAGATCGAAGGGGCGCTCGCAGGCTGCGAGGGGGTCGCCGACGCCTTCGCCATGGTCAGGGAGGACGCCCCCGGTGACCGCCGGCTCGTGGCCTACGTGGTGCCCGCGGCCGACGGCCGTCCGGAGGCCGGTGCGCTCGCGAGCGCCCTCGGCCACTCGCTGCCCGCCTACATGGTGCCGTCGGCGTTCGTCCTCGTCGACACGCTGCCGCTGACGCCCAACGGCAAGGTCGACCGGCACGCGCTCCCCGAACCCGCCCGCCGCGCGCCGGTCCGCACGCGGGCGGCCCGCACCGCCCGCGAGGAGATCGTCCGCGGCCTGTTCGCCGACGTCCTCGGACTGCCCGCCGCCGCGGCCGACGACGACTTCTTCGCACTGGGCGGCCACTCGCTGCTCGCCACCCGCCTCGCCGCCCGCGTCCGCACCGCGCTCGGTGTGGAGATCGAGGTCAGAGCCCTGTTCGAGCATCCCACCCCGGCCCGGCTCGCCGACGCTCTCGACGACGCGCGGCGGGCCAGGACGCCGCTGCTGCGGGCCGCCTCCCGCCCCGACCCGCTGCCGCTGTCCTTCGCGCAGCAACGGCTGTGGTTCCTCAACCGGTTCGAGGGGCCCAGCGCCACGTACAACGTGCCGATGGTGCTGCGGCTGGACGGTCCGCTCGACGCGGAGGCCCTCGCGAGCGCCGTGGCCGACGTCGTCGAGCGGCACGAGAGCCTGCGCACGGTCTTCCCCGACACACGGGGCGTGGCACGCCAGGTGGTGCGCGCCGCCGACGACGCGGACATCGACCTCGCGCCCCGTGACACCGACCCCGGGCGGCTGGAGGAGGCGCTGAGCGCGGAGGTGGCGCACACCTTCGACGTGAGCACCGGCCTCCCGCTGCGGGCTAGGCTGCTGCGGCTGGCAGACGACGCCCACGTCCTGGTCCTGCTGGTCCACCACATCGCGGGCGACGGCTGGTCCCTGGCGCCGCTCGCCCGTGACCTGGGTCTGGCGTACCGGGCCCGCATCGTGGGCGAGGAGCCCGGCTGGACCGAACTCGCCGTCCAGTACGCCGACTACACGCTGTGGCAGCGGGAACTGCTCGGCGCCGAGGACGACCCGTCCAGCCAGGCCGCGCGCCAACTGGACTTCTGGCGCGGCGCGCTCGACGGCGCTCCCGAGCTGCTCGACCTGCCGTACGACCGGCCGCGCCCCGACGTCACCTCGCATCGCGGCGACGCGTTCTCCTTCGCCGTGGACGCCGGTACCCATCAGGCGCTCGCGGACCTCGCCCGCGCGCGCGGGTGCAGCCTGTTCATGGTGCTCCAGGCCGGTGTGGCGGTGCTGCTCTCCCGGCACGGCGCGGGCGAGGACATCCCGCTCGGCACCCCCGTGGCCGGGCGCACCGACGAGGCGCTGGACGACCTGGTGGGCTTCTTCGTCAACACCCTCGTGCTGCGCACCGACCTGTCGGGGAACCCCACCTTCGGCGAAGTGCTCGACCGCGTGCGGGAGTTCGACCTGGCCGCCTACTCCCACCAGGACATTCCGTTCGAACGCCTGGTGGACAGCCTCGACCCGGTCCGCGCCCAGAACCGGCACCCGCTCTTCCAGACCATGGTCGCGCTGCAGAACCAGGCCGACGCCACCGTGGACCTGCCCGGCCTCACCGTGACCGGGCAGCAGGTCGGCACCGGCATCAGCAAATTCGACCTGACGTTCACCTTCACCGAGAAGCGGGACGAGGTGAACGCGCCCGCCGGTCTCGACGCGGTCCTGGAGTTCTCCACCGAACTGTTCGCCCACTCCACCGCGCACGGCCTGGCCGACCGGCTCACCCGGCTCCTCGGCTCGCTCGCCGCCGAGCCGGAGCGGCCGGTGCACACCGCCGCCGTCCTGGCCGCCGACCGGCGGGCGGCGCTGCTGGCGGCCGGGCACGGCCCGCTCCGGCCCGCGGCGGGCACGATCCCCTCGGCGTTCGAGGCGCAGCGCGCCCGGACCCCGGAGGCCGTCGCGGTGCGCGCGGGCGCGCGGACCCTGACCTTCACCGAACTCGACGCGCTATCCGACGAGTTGGCGGACCGCCTGCGCGGTCGCGGGGTCGGCCGCGGCGACCTGGTCGCCCTCGCGATGCCCGGCACCGCGGACCAGACGGTCGCCATGCTGGCGGTGGCCAAGGCCGGGGCCGCGTATCTGGCGGTCGACCCCGAGTACCCGCGGGCCCGTATCGCCTTCATGATCGACGACGCCCGTCCCGCACTGCTGCTCACCCGCGGGGCCACCGCGCCGCAGGACCTGCCCGTAACCGTCCTGGACCTGGACCTGGACCTGGACGTGGACCTGGGGGCCGTGAAGACCGGCGCGGCCGGTCGGAATGCTGCGGCTGCCGACCCGCGCGACGCGGCGTACGTCATCTACACCTCGGGCTCCACCGGGCGCCCCAAAGGCGTGGTCGTCACCCACGGCTCGGTCACCAACCACATGGCGTGGATGGCCGGCCACCTCGAACTCACCGACGACGACCGGGTCCTCGCCCGCACCTCACCGAGCTTCGACGCCTCCGTCTGGGAGACCTGGCTCCCGCTGCTCCACGGCGGTGCCACCTGCCCCGTCCCGCCCGCGGCCAACCACGACCCGGCGGGACTGCTGGCCCTGATGCGCGAGACGCACGTGACCGTCGCGCAGTTCGTGCCCTCCCACCTCTCGCTCCTGCTGGCCGAGACCGACCCCCGCGACGCGCCCGAGAGCCTGCGGGCGGTGCTGTGCGGCGGCGAGCCGCTGACCCGGACGCTGACGGAGCGCGTCGGCCGCGACTGGCGGGCGCGGGTGCACAATCTCTACGGGCCGACCGAGGCCACCATCGACGCCACCGCCCACCGGTGGGCCGGGCGGCAGGACACCGACGGGTACGGGGAGAGCGTCCCGCTGGGCCGCCCCGTCGACAACACCCGCGCCTACGTCCTCGACGGCGGCCTCCAGCCCGTGCCGCCCGGCGTCACCGGGGAGCTGTACCTCGCGGGCGACGGCCTCGCCCGCGGCTACCTCGGCCGCCCGGCGCTGACCGCGGCGCGGTTCGTCGCCGACCCGCACGGACCCGGCGGCGCCCGGATGTACCGCACGGGCGACCTCGTCAGATACGGCGCCGACGGCGAGTTCACCTTCGTCGCCCGCGCCGACGAACAGGTCAAGCTCAACGGCCTGCGCATCGAACCCGGCGAGATCGAGGCCGCCCTCACCGGCCTGGACGGGATCGCCGCCGCGTGCGTACTGGTCCGCGAGGACACACCGGGGGAGCGGCGCCTGGTCGCCTACACCGTCCACGACCGGCCCGGCGCCCCCACCGACCGCGAACTGCGCGACCGCCTGGCCTCGGAACTGCCCGCCTACATGACACCCGCCGTCTTCGTCCCGCTCGACGCGCTGCCCCTGCTGCCCAACGGAAAGACCGACCGCAAGGCGCTGCCCGCCCCGGCCCGGCCCACGGCCGACCGGCCCGGAGGACAGCCGCGTACCGCGTCCGAACGCGTGCTCTGCGAGGTCTTCGCCGCGCTGCTGCACACCGACACCGTCCGTACCGACGACGACTTCTTCGGTCTCGGCGGCGACAGCATCCTCTCGATCCAGCTCGTCAGCCGCGCGCGGGAGGCCGGGCTGAGCGTCACACCGCGCGACGTGTTCGCGCACCGCACGCCCGAGGCGATCGCGGCCGTCGCCCGTTCCCTCGGCCAAAACGTGCCGGCCCAGGCCGTACCCGGCTCCGGCGAGCTGCCGCCCACGCCCATCGCCGCGTGGCTGCTGCGACGGCCCGGCACCATCGACGGGTACAACCAGTCAGGGGTGCTGCGCACACCCGCGGGAGCCGACGAGGACAGCGTCGCCGCCACGCTCCAGCGCCTCATCGACCACCACGACACGCTCCGGCTGCGGGCCGTCAGGACCGGCGAGGACGGCCCCGTACTCGACGTGCTGCCGCCCGGCGCCGTGAGCATCCGTCAGCGCCTCACCCGCGTCGACGTCGCGGGACTCGACGCCGACGCCGTCCGCACCGTCCTCGCCGAGGCCGGGGAGCGGGCCCGGCGGCGGCTGCGGCCCGCGCACGGCCACGTGATCGAGGCGGTCTGGTGCGACGCGGGACCGCACGCGCGCGGACGGCTGCTGCTCGTCGTGCACCACCTCGCCGTCGACGCCGTCTCCTGGCGCGTCCTCGCCGAAGACCTCGCCACCGCCTGGCACGCCGTCACCTCGGGCCCGCCCGAGGACGGCCTGCCCGCCGTCGGCACGACCTACCGCGGCTGGGCGCGGCTGCTCGCCGCCCAGGCGCTGGAACCGGCGCGCGAAGCGGAACTTCCGCTGTGGGAAAGGGCGTTGAGCACCCCCGCGCCCCGCCTGGGAAACCGGCCGCTCCACCCCGACCTGGACACCGCCGACCGGACCCGCACGGTGACCACCCGGCTGCCCGCCACCTGGACCGCGCCGCTGCTCACCGACGTGCCCGCCGCCTTCCACGCGGGAGTCGGCGACGTCCTGCTCACCGGCCTCGCCCTCGCCCTGAACTCCTGGCACGCCCAACGGGCGGCCTACGGCGGCCCGTTGCCCGACGGCACCAGCGTGCTGCTCGACGTCGAGGGCCACGGACGCGAGCAGATCGCCGACCACGTCGACCTGTCCCGTACCGTCGGCTGGTTCACCAGCCTCTACCCGGTCAGCGTCGATCCGGGACCCGTCGATCCCCGCGACCCCGCGCGCTTCGGCCCCGCGCTCGTGGACCGCGCGCTCAAACGCGTCAAGGAGCAGTTGCGGGCCGTGCCCGACCACGGCCTCGGATTCGGGATGCTGCGCCACCTCAACCCGGCCACCCGCCCCCGGCTCGCCGCTCTGCCGGAACCGCAGATCGGCTTCAACTACCTCGGCCGGTACACCACTTCGCACCAGGACACCGCCGGGGCCGCACGGCAGGACGCGGGCGCCGACTGGGAGGTGCTGCTCGACGGCGGCGGCCCGCGCGCCCAGGACCCGGACATGCCCGTCCACCACGTCCTCGACATCAACGCGCACACCGAGGACCTGCCCGACGGCCCGCGCCTGGTGACCCGGTGGACGTGGCCCGCCGACCTGATCGGGGAAGAGGAGATCGACGCCCTGTCCGACGCCTTCGGCCGCGCCCTGCGCGCCATCGCCGAGCACACCGAACAACCCGACGCGGGCGGCTACACGCCCTCCGACCTACCGCTGGTCTCGCTCGACCAGACCCAGATCGACCGGCTTCAGAACAAGTGGGGTGGACACAAGTGACCGGGTTCCAGTTGGAGGACGTACTTCCGCTGACACCGCTTCAGTCGGGGATGCTCTTCCACGCGCTGTACGACTCCGCCGCCGTGGACGTCTACACCGCGCAGTTCGTCTTCGACCTCGAAGGCGCCGTCGACGTCGCCGCGCTGCGCGCCGCCGTCGGCGCCCTGCTGCGGCGGCACGCCAACCTGCGGGTCGGCTTCCTGCACGAGGACCTGGACGAGCCCGTACAGGCGGTCGCCGCCCACGTCCCCGTACCGCTGGAGGAACTCGATCTGACCGGGCGGGACGGCGCGGCGGCGGGCGAACGGCTCGGCGCGTTCCTCGCCGCCGACCGGACCCGGCGCTTCGACCTCACCTCCCCGCCGCTGATGCGGTTCACCCTGGTGCGCACCGCCCCCCGTCAGTCGCGGCTGGTCATGACGAGCCACCACATCCTGCTCGACGGCTGGTCGACACCGCTGCTGGTACGGGAGTTGTTCGAGCTGTACGCGAGCCGCGGTGACGACACCGCCCTGCCGCGCCCCACCCCCTACCGGACCTACCTCGCCTGGCTCGCCCGGCAGGACCGCGCCGCCGCCCTGGACACCTGGCGCACCGCCCTGGCGGGCCTGGAGGCCCCGACCCTGCTCGCCGGGCCCGGCCGGACGCGGACGGCCGCCACCGACGACCTGCCGGGAACGCTCGCCCTCGACCTGGACGCGGCCACCACGACCCGGCTGCGCGAGACCGCCCGCGCCCACCGGCTCACCGTCAACACCCTGGTCCAGGGCGCCTGGGGACTGCTGCTGACGCACCTCACCGGGCGCGACGACATCGTCTTCGGCACCACCGTCTCCGGCCGCCCGCCCGAGATACCCGGCGTCGAATCGATGATCGGCCTGTTCATCAACACCGTGCCGGTACGGCTGCGCCTGGAGCCCGGCGAGACCCTGGCCGCGCTCCTGACCAGGCTCCAGGCCGAACAGGGCCGCCTCCTGGACAGCCAGTACCTGGGCCTGACCGACATCCGCGGCGTCACCGGCCTGGACGAACTCTTCGACACCCTCGCGGTCTTCGAGAACTACCCGGTGGACGCCGCCGCGCTGAGCACCGCCCGGCGCGGACTGCCCGGCCTCGACCTCACCGGCTTCACCGGCACGGACGCCGCCCACTACCCGCTCACCCTCACCATCGCGCCGGGCGACCGGCTGAGGATCACCTTCGGCTACCGGGCCGCCGTCCTCGACCACGACGACGTGGCCCGCACCGTCGCCCGCATGCGGCGCGTGCTGACCGCGATGGCCGACGGCCTCGACCGCCGCGCCGACACCGTCGACGTCCTCCTCGACGGCGAGCGCGAACGGCTGCTCGCCCTCGGGCGCGGCGCCCCGCTCCCGGTCGGCACCGTGGACACCAGCGTCTGGGACACCGTGCTGCGCCACGCCGCCGACCACCCCGACCGGCCCGCCGTGACCGGCGCGGGCGAGCCGTTGTCGTACCGCGAACTGGCCGACGTCGCGGGGGAGACGGCCCGCGCCCTGACGGGCCTCACCAGCGCGTCCGGCAGCCGCGTCGGCGTCATGACGGAGCGCTCGGCCGCCCAGGTCACCGTGTCCCTGGCCGTGCTGGGCGCGGGCGCCGCCTATGTGCCGCTCGACCCGCGCTGGCCCGACGAACGGCTCACCCGTGTCGCCGACGCGGCCGGACTGCGCGCCCTGGTGGTCGATGAGACCGCCGCCACCCACCCGTGGGTCCGCCGTCTCGCCACCGCCCTGCCGACGCTGACCGTGGACGCCGCGGGCCGGGTCCGCGCAGGCGCGCCCGCCGCCCCCGGAACCCTGCCCGAGGTCACCGGCGGCGCCCGGCTCGCGTACGTGATGTTCACCTCGGGCTCCACCGGCCTGCCCAAGGCCGTCGGCGTCACCCACGGCGACATCGCCGCGCTGGCCGCCGACCGCGTCTGGCACGGCGGCGCTGCCGACGCCGTCCTGCTGCACTCGGCGTACGTCTTCGACGCCTCCACCTTCGAGATGTGGGCGCCGCTGCTCAGCGGCGGCCGGGTCGTCGTGGCCCCGCCCGGCCCCCTCCAGCCCGCCGTGCTCCGGGACCTCGTGGCCCGGCACGGCCTGACGTCGGCGTTCTTGACCACCTCCCTGTTCAACCTCGTCGCCGAGGCGGACCCGGACGCGCTCGGCCTGCTCCGCACGGCCGCCTCGGGCGGCGAGGCCGCCGCCCCCGGCGTCCTGCAACGCCTGGCCGCCGCCCACCCCGGCACCGCCGTCCTCAACGTGTACGGGCCCACCGAGACGACCACCTTCGCCACCCGCCACCAGGTGCGCCCCGAGGACGGCCCCGACGGCGCGCCGCCGATCGGCGGGCCCACCGACGGCACCCGCGCCTACGTCCTGGACGCCGCGCTGCGCCCGGTCCCGCCGGGAGCCGAGGGCGAACTGTACGTCGCGGGCCCCGGCGTGGCGCGCGGCTACCTGGAGCGGCCCGCCCTGACGGCCACCCGCTTCGTCGCCGACCCGTTCGCCGCCACCGGGGACCGCATGTACCGCACCGGCGACCTCGTGCGCCAACAGCCAGACGGCGCCCTCCAGTACGTCGCACGGGCCGATCAGCAGGTCAAACTGCGCGGCCACCGCATCGAGCCCGGCGAGATCGAGGCGGTGCTGCGCGCCGACCCGTCGGTGCGGTCCGCCTGCGTCATGGTGCGCGAGGACCTGCCCGGCGGTCGCGGACTCGCCGCGTACGTCGTCCCCGCGCCCGGCCGCACCCCCGACCCCGACCTGCTCACCGCGCACGTCGGCGGCCACCTGCCCGGCTACATGGTGCCGACCGCGATCCAGGTGCTCGACGACTTCCCGCTGACCGTCAACGGCAAGCTGGACCGGGCGGCCCTCCCCGCGCCCGCCGACCCTGACCTGGCCCCGGTCCGGGCCCCGCGCGACGCCCACGAGGAGATCCTGACCGGCCTGTTCGCCGACGTCCTCGGGGTGCCCCGGGTCGGCCCGGACGACAGCTTCTTCGCGCTCGGCGGCCACTCGCTGCTCGCCACCCGCCTGGTGGGCCGCATCCGGACCGCCCTGGCCACCGAGACCGAGATCCGCACGCTGTTCGACCACCCCACCGCCGCGACCCTCGCGACCGCGCTGAAGGACGCGCGGCGCCCGGCGCGGCCCGCGCTCGTCCCCCAGCCCCGCCCTGCCGCCCTGCCGCTGTCGTACGCCCAGCGCCGCCTGTGGTTCCTGCACCGCCTCGAAGGGCCGTCGGCGACGTACAACATCCCCTTCGCCGTACGCCTGGACGGGCCCCTCGGCACCGGCGCGCTGCGCCGGGCCCTGCGCGATGTCGTCGTCCGGCACTCCGCCCTGCGCACCGTCTTCCCCGAGCACGACGGCGGACCGCGCCAGCTCATCACGGCGGCCGACGACGTCCGCCTCGTCCTGGCCGCGGAGACCGTCGAGCCGGACAAGCTGCACGACCGGGTCAGGTCCGCGGCGGCCGAACCGATCGACATCGAGCGGCAGTTGCCGCTGCGGGCGACTCTGCTGCGGCTGGCCGACGACGCCCACGTCCTGGTCCTGGTGATCCACCACATCGCCTCCGACGGGTCCTCCATGGCGCCCCTCACCCGTGACCTCGCCGCCGCCTACCGCGCCCGCGTCGGCGGGCGGCCCCCGGCATGGGCCGAACCGCCCGTCGACTACGCCGACTTCACGCTCTGGCAGCGCCGGCTGCTCGGCGACGAGCAGGACCCCGACAGCGCCATGGCCCGCCAACTGCGGTACTGGAAACAGGCGTTGGACGGCCTGCCGCACCTGGTCGAACTGCCGTGGGACCTGCCGCGCCCCGCCGTCCCCCGGCACACCGGCGCCAGCCACGACTTCGTCCTGGACCCCGCCGTGGCCCGGCGCGTCACCGACCTCGCCCGCAGCCGCGGCTGCACGGTCTTCATGGTGCTCCAGGCCGCCCTGTCACTGCTGTTGTCCCGGCACGGAGCCGGTGACGACATCCCGCTGGGCACGGCCGTCGCCGGACGCACCGACGACGCCGCGACCGACCTCGTGGGCTTCTTCGTGAACACCCTCGTGCTGCGCACGGACCTGACGGGCGACCCGACGTTCCTCGAACTCCTGGACCGCGTCAAGGACGCCGACCTCGCGGCCTACGCCCATCAGGACGTCCCCTTCGAGCGGCTGGTCGAACTGCTCAACCCCGCGCGCTCGCAGAACCACCACCCGCTCTTCCAGACCATGCTCGTGCTCCAGAACCACGCCCCCGCCGCCCGCTTCGACCTGCCCGGCCTCACCGTCTCCGGCCTGCCCGTCGATCCGGGCGTCAGCAAATTCGACCTGTCGTTCACCTTCACCGAGACACCCGCCGGTACGGGTACGGGTACGGGTACGGCGGACGGTCAGGCCGCGTCCGGCGCGTCCGGCCCGTCCGGCGGCATGCGCGCGACCGTGGACTACGCGACGGAACTGTTCACCGAGGCCACGGTCGGCGCGCTCGCCGAGCGCCTCGTCGTGCTGCTCGGCGAGGTCACCGCCGACCCCGGCCGCCCGCTGCGGACCTACGACGTCCTCGGCCCCGACGAACGCGCCCGGATCGCCGCCCTGGGCACAGGACCGGCCGACGACCTGCCCCGCTCGACGGTCCCCGAACTCTTCGCCCGACAGGTCCGCCGCGCCCCGGACGCCCCGGCGGTGCGCGACGCGGCCACCACCCTCAGCTACGCCGAACTCGACGCGCGCGCCGACACCCTGGCCCGCCGTCTCCTCGCGCGGGGGATCGGCCCCGAGGACCGGGTGGCCGTCGCGCTGCCCCGGACCAACGACCTCGTCGTCGCCCTCCTCGGCGTCCTCAAGGCCGGTGCCGCGTATCTGCCGCTGGACCCCGACTACCCGGCCCAGCGGCTGTCCTTCATGCTCGACGACGCCGGGCCGCGGCTGCTCCTCACCACGGCCGACGTCGGCGCCCGCCTCCCCGCGACCGCCGTACCGCGCCTGGTGCTCGACAGCCCCGAGGCGGACGGTCCGGCTCTCCTGCCGCCCGGGGACACCGCAGTCCCGCCGCGTGCGCTCCCGTCGCATCCCGCGTACGTCATCTACACCTCCGGCTCCACCGGCCGGCCCAAGGGCGTGGTCGTCACCCACCAGGGCGTCGGCGCCATGGCCAGGACGCAGCGCGACCGGCTCCGGGCCGGTCCCGGCAGCCGGGTCCTCCAGATGGCGTCGGTCAGCTTCGACGCCGCGTTCTGGGAGCTGTGCATGGGGCTGCTGTCCGGTGCCTGTCTGGAGATCGGGGAACGCGAGGCACTGCTGCCGGGACCCGCCCTCGCGACCGCCGTCCGCACGCGCGGCATCACCCACCTCACGCTGCCCCCGGCCGCGCTCGCGGTGATGGAGCCCGGCTCGCTGCCCACCGGGATCACCCTGGTGCTCGCGGGCGAGGCGTGCCCGCCGGAGCTGGCGCGGGCCTGGGCGCGCGAGCGGTACCTCGTCAACGCCTACGGCCCCACCGAGACGACCGTCTGCGCCACCATGAGCGGCTTCCAGCAGGCGGACGGCGCCCTCGCGCCCGACCGCGCGGTCCCCATCGGCCTGCCCGTCGACGGCACCCGCGTGCACGTACTGGACGACCGGCTGGCACCCGTCCCGTCCGGCGTCATCGGCGAGTTGTACGTGTCGGGCGCGGGACTGGCCCGCGGCTACCTCGGCCGGGCCGCCCTCACCGCGTCCCGCTTCGTGGCCGACCCGTTCGACCGCGCCGGCGGCCGTATGTACCGCACCGGCGACCTGGCGCGCCGTACGGCCGAGGGCCAGATCGTCTACGTCGGCCGTGTCGACGACCAGGTCAAGCTCCGCGGATTCCGGGTGGAACCCGGTGAGGTCGAGGCTGCGATCACAGCCCTGCCCGGCATCGCGGCGGCCTGCGTCGTCGTCCGCGAGGACCGGCCGGGCGACCGGCGCCTGGTCGCCTACACCGTGGCCGCGCGCGGCGAGGCGGCCCCCGACGAGGCGGCGATCCGCGCCCGGCTCGCCGACACGCTGCCCGGCCACATGGTTCCGGCCGCGTGCGTCCGGCTCGACGCGCTGCCGGTCACCCCCAACGGGAAGACCGACCGTCGTGCCCTGCCCGCGCCCGGCCACGCCGCGCCCGCCGCGTCCAGGCCCCCGGCCACCGACCGCGAACGCGAGCTGTGCGCGGCGTTCGCGCAGACGCTCGGCGTGCCCGAGGTCGGGGTGACGGACGACTTCTTCGCCCTCGGCGGCCACTCGCTACTCGCGGTGACCCTGGCCCGCAGGATCGAGGAGCGGTGCGGCCGACGGCCCTCGCTCAGGGCGCTGTTCGCGGCGCCGACGGTCGAAGGCGTCATCCGGTCGCTGGACGGCGCGGCGGACAGAGGTCCGGCGGCGCCGGACACCACGCCGACCGGGCCGGGCGAGGGCCTGGGCGAGGGACCGATGCACCCGGTCGCGTCGTACCTCCTCGCGGAGGTCCGGCTCGCCCCCGACATCACGGGCGGTGCGCGCCGGACCGCACCGGTGCCCGCTCCCACCCGCTCCCGCCCCACCGCCCGCCCCCTGCTGACCGGCGCTTCCGGCTTCCTCGGCGCGTTCCTGCTGCGCGACCTCATCGAGGCCACGGACGGCCCCGTCGACTGCCTGGTCCGCGCCGACGGCCCGGACCACGCGGCGCGCCGGCTGCGGGCCAACCTGGAGCGCTACGGGCTCTGGCGCCCCGCCTACGCCGACCTGGTCCGTCCCGTCCCCGGCGACCTGGCCGCCCCCGGCCTCGGCCTGTCGCCCGACGACCGCGCCGCCCTGGCCCGCCGCCTCGGCCCGGTGCTGCACAACGGCGCCCGGGTCAACTTCGCCGCCCCGTACGGCGATCTGCGCGCCCCCAACGTGGCCGGTACCGAGGAACTGCTGCGGCTGCTCGCCGACTCCGGCTCACCGGGCATGCACTACATCTCGACCACGAGCGTCTACGCCCCGTCGGCCGATCCCGACGCCGCCCCCGTCACGGAGTCGACGCCGACCGGCCCGGCGGCCGACCTGCCGGGCGGCTACGCGCAGAGCAAGTGGGTGGCCGAGGGGATCGTCGACCTGGCGCGCGCCCGCGGCCTGCCGGTCACCGTCTACCGCCCCGGCCGGATCAGCGGCGACACCGCCACCGGCGCCTGCCAGGACCGCGACCTGCTCTGGCAGCTCATCAAGGGCTGCCTCCAGGCCGGAGCGGTGCCGGACCTCCCGCACGGCTCGACCGACTGGATACCCGTCGACTACGTCAGCGCTGCCGTCGTGGCACTGGCCCGCTCCGCCGGGACCAGTACCGCCATGCCCGTGTACCACCTCACCAACCCGGACGCCCCCGACCTGCGGACCGTCTTCGAAGTGGCCGCCCGCCTGGGCCACGACCTGCCCACCGTCCCGGTGGCGCGGTGGCGCTCCCGCGTGGCGGCGCAGCCCGACAACGCCGCCCAGCTCCTGCTCGGCGACGACTCCCCGCCCGCCGGCTCCGCCCCCTCCCACCACCGCCGCTTCGACTCCCGGCGCACCGCCGCGCAAGCCGCCGCCGCGGGCGTCCACCTCCCGCCCCTGACCGACACGGTCCTCACCCGCTACCTCACCCACGGCCACACCACCGGTTACCTCCCCACCCCCTGACCCGGCCCCGTCTCCGTCGCGACCGACCGCCCCCTCAGGACCCGCGCCTCCCGAAATGCGGTGGCCCCGGGCCCCGGGGGGTCGGGAGGATGGGGCGATGACGAGCGACAGCGGGGCCGTGGGGGCACAGGGTGTCCGAGCCGAGTGGGGGGAGGTGCCCGCGGGGGTGCGGGCAGAGGCCGAGGCGCGCCTGGGGGCACGCATCGCGGCGGCGGAGACGCAGGCCGGCGGCTTCTCGCCGGGCGTGGCGGCCCGCCTGCGGCTGACGGACGGGACGAGGGCGTTCGTCAAGGCCGTGACCGCGGCGGCGAATCCGGAGAGCCCGGGAATCCACCGGGCGGAGGCCAAGGTGGCCGCCGCGCTTCCCCGCGAAGTCCCGGCCCCGCGCCTGCTGGCCTCCTTCGAGCGGGACGACTGGGTGGTCCTGCTCTTCGAGGACATCGAGGGCCGCACGCCCGCACAGCCGTGGGACGCGGCCGAGTTGGAGCGCGTCCTGACCGCGGTCGGCGACCTCGCGACGCTGCTCACACCGTCCCCCGTGGTGGTCCCGCTTGTGGCGGAGGCCAACGCGGAGAACTTCCACGGCTGGCGCGCCCTGGCCGCCGAGCACGCGGCGGGCGCCGACGACCTGACGGGCCTCGACCCCTGGGCCGTACGCCATCTGGTGGAACTGGCCGAGCTGGAGGCCGGATGGGCGGCGGCGGCGACCGGAAAGACCCTGGCCCACGCGGACCTGCGGGCCGACAATCTGCTGCTCACCGCGGACGGCCGCGTCATGGTCGTGGACTGGCCGTGGGCCTGCCTGGCGGCGCCCTGGTTCGACCTGCTGCTGATGCTGCCCAGCGTGGGGATGCAGGGCGGACCGCCTCCCGCCGAGATCTTCGACCGGCACCCGGTGGCCGCGGGCGCCGACCCGGACGGCGTCACGGCGGTGCTGGCCGCCTTCGCCGGATTCCTGCTCGGCCACGCGCGGCGGCCCGCGCCGCCCGGCCTGCCCACGCTGCGCCCCTTCCAGCACGCCCAGGGCGTCGTCGCGCTCGACTGGCTGCGGACCCGTACCGGCTGGTCCTGACGGCGGCGCGCTCTACCCTGGCCGTATGTCCCCTTTTGTGGTCGAGCGCCGCACCCCGCTGCCCGTCGCCGAGGCGTGGCGGCGGATGACCGACTGGGAACGGCACACCGCCACCGTGCCGTTGACCCGGATCAGCGTGCTGACGCCGCCGCCCGACGGGGTCGGCACGGCCTTCGTGGCGCGGACCGGGCTCGGCGGTGCCGGGTTCGACGACCCGATGCGGATCGTGCGCTGGGAGCCGCCGGTCGACGGCGGCCCCGGATTCTGCCGCCTGGAGAAGACCGGCCGGATCGTCACAGGCTGGGCGGAGATCGAGGTACGGCCGGACGACAGCGCTACGGGCGCGGGCGCGGATACCGGCTCGTGGGTGCGCTGGCGCGAGGAACTGCGGGTGTGGCGGCTGCCGGGAGCGTTCGACGCGGTCACGGCGCGTACCGGACGGCTCGTCTTCGGCCGGGCCGTGGACACGCTGCTGCGCGGGGAGTGAGGCGAAGACAGCCTCCGGGTACCGATGAGTTCCGCGCCGCGCACCGGTCTACCCCGGTGAAGCGCACGACCTTTCCGTGACACCGACCAGCGGAACGTAAGGCAGGCACCCATGTCCACGAAGATCTTCGTCAACCTCCCCGTGAAGGACCTCGACCGCTCCGTGGCCTTCTTCACCGCCGCCGGATTCACCTTCAACCCGCAGTTCACCGACGACAACGCGACCTGCATGGTGATCAGCGACGACATCTACGCGATGCTGCTGGTCGAGCCCTTCTTCCGGACCTTCACCGAGAAGGAGATCGCGGACACCGCCACCACGACCGAGGCCATCGTGGCGCTGGGCCTGGACAGCAAGGAGCAGGTCGACCGGATCGCGGAGGCGGCCGTGGCCGGAGGCGGCACGGCGGCCAAGCGCACCGAGCACGAGAGCCCGATGTACACCCGGAGCTTCTTCGACCTGGACGGCCACCACTGGGAGCTGTTCTGGCTGGACCCGGCCCTCGCCCAGGGCTGACCCGCCCCTGGCCCAGCGGCCTGGTCACCGTACGGGCGGCGGCCCGCTGCTCTCGCGGACGACCAGCTCGCCCGCGACCTCCACCCTGGTCGACGCGGGCTGCTCCCCGCCGAGGAGCTGGAGCACCATCCGGGCCGCGAGCGCGGCCATGTCGGCGAGCGGCGTGCGTACGGTGGTCAGCCGCGGGGTGACCCAGTCGGCGAAGGGCAGGTCGTCGAAGCCGACGACGCTCAGGTCGGCCGGGACGCGCAGCCCGAGCGCGGCGGCGGCGCGGTAGGTGCTCAGCGCCTGCTGGTCGTTGCCCGCGAAGACCGCGGTCGGCGGGTCGGGCAGCCCCAGCAGGTCCAGGGCGTGCCGGTGTGCGGGCTCGTGGGTGAAGTCGCCGTAGCGGACGAGCGCCGGGTCGAAGGGCAGCCCGGCCTCGTCGAGCGCCGAGCGGTAGCCGTCCACGCGGGCGCGTGAGGCCAGCCGCTCCGGCGGGCCGCTGATGACGGCGATCCTGCGGTGGCCGAGCCCGATGAGATGGCGGGTCGCGGCCAGGCCGCCCGGCCAGTTCGTGGCACCCACCCACGGCACTCCGGGCGCGGGCTCGTCGGCCGGGGCGATCAGCGCGAAGGGCAGGCCGAGCCTGCGCAACTCCTCGTGCTGGGCGGGCGTCAGCTCCGGCAGCACCAGGATCGCGCCGCGCGTGCGGCGGGTGGCGAGCGAGTCCAGCCACTGCCGGGTGAGCCGGCTGCGGCCGTGCGTCGCCGACACCACCATGCCCAGCCCCTCGGCGTGCAGCGCCTCCTCCGCGCCCCGGATCAGCTCGCCCGCCCACGGGCTGGCCAGTTCGTTGATCACGAAGTCGATCAGGCCGCCCGCCGCCAGCGCCGTCGCCGCGGGGCGGTGCCGCGCGAGATACCCGTGCTGCTCCAGCAGCCGCTGGACCTTGGCGCGGGTCCTGGACGCCACGTCCGAGCGGTCGTGCAGCACCTTGGAGACCGTGGAGACCGACACCCCCGCCTGCCGCGCGATCTCGGCGAGCGTCGTCGTACCCCCACCGCCCGCGCCGCTACCCGCGCCTGCGTCTGTGTCGCCGCCCGTGTCGCCGTCGGCTTCATGCCCCGGTTCCGCCGCCGCCATCCTCTGCTCTCCCGCGCTCGCGCCCCCGGCGGCCGTACCGCCGTGCCGGTCCGCCTTTTGCGAAAGCTATCGCGAATCACCGCGGTCGCGACCCTCGGGCCCGGCGGCGGTCGGCGGCCCTGGTCGCGGTCCTCGGGCCCGGCGGCGGTCGGCGGGTCCCGTCACCGCCTTGACCCTCACCGAAGGTGAGGGCCCACCGTGTGGGCAGGGCGTACCGGCGCGCCGCGGAACCGGATGAGAGGACCTTCCATGAAGACGACACGACCTTCCACGACAGAGCGCTGCGTCATCCTCGACATCGGCGGAGTCCTGGAGATCACACCGCCGACGGGCTGGATCGAGCGGTGGGACGAGCGTCTCGGCCTCCCGCCGGGCACCGTGGACCGCCGTCTCGACGACGTCTGGCGGGCCGGGGCCGTCGGCGCGATCACCGAGCCCGAGGTACGCGCCCAGGTCGGCGCCCGCTTCGGCCTCGACGCCCGCCGGGTCGAGTCCTTCATGTCCGACCTCTGGGCCGAATATCTCGGCGCCCCCAACACGGAACTCATCGACTACGTCCGCGGCCTGCGCTCCCGCTGCCGCCTCGGCATCCTCAGCAACAGCTTCGTCGGCGCCCGCGAACGGGAGACCGCCCGCTACCGCTTCGACTCACTGGTCGACGAGATCGTCTACTCCCACGAGACCGGCGTCTCCAAGCCCGACCCCCGCGCCTTCGCGCTCACCTGCGAACGCCTCGAAGTCCGCCCGTCGGACTGCCTGTTCATCGACGACCATGCCCCCAACACCGCCGCCGCCGAGACCGCGGGCATGCACGCCCACCTCTTCACCGGCACCCCGCAGGCCGTCGCCCGCGTCGAAGCCCACCTGCCGGCGCTATGAGGTGCGGGTGTTGGTGAGGTGCGGTCCGATGTGGCCGATGTAGAGCAGACCGGTGTTGGCGGTGTCGTCGAAGAAGTGCAGCCGCGGGGAGATGGTGCTGCCGCCGCCGATCCGTAGGTGGGCCTCCATGTAGACGGCGCCGGAGGGATCGACGGCGCGGGGCACGGGGAGGGTGCGCTCCTTGCGCCAGGAGAGATTGCGCCAGACGGTGTCGGACTCCTTCATCAGGACCTTGCCCGCGGGGAAGGGATGGCAGCCGGAGGGGAGATCCTGGCACCAGGAGCGGAAGTCGCCGCGGGCGCGGCCGGCCACGGAGGCGGCGGCGAAGTCCTCAAGCGCCTGGAGCGCTTCCCAGCAGACGTTGACCCAGTTGGGCTTGGAACGGTCGTCGAGACCGGTCATCACCTTGGCGTCCCCGGTGAAGAGGAGGGTGGGGAACTGGTGCAGCCGGGCGTGGAGTTCGGTGAAGCTGCCGGGCAGCGCCTCGCTCTCGTCCTCCTCGACGGGGGCGAAGGCGGCCTCGTAGGCGCCGACTTGCTGGAGACGTAACTGGAGCGCGCGGACCTGCTGTTGGGCGGCGCGGCGCTCGGCGTAGAACTCCTCGGCGAGCCAGTTGGCGTCGGCGAGGTCGTGCTGGAGCTCGCGGACCTGCTTGTAGCGGGCGGCCTCGGCCTCCGCCGCCTCGTCGAGCAGGGCGATCAGGCTCTCGTGGTCGGCGCGCAGGCGCGCGATCTCGTCGCCGTGCTCGGTGGACCGGGGCCGCGGGCGCTGGGCGTGCAGGCGGGCCAGCGGCTGGGGGAGCGGCATGCGGGCGGCCTGGTTGCGCGGCAGCGCGGTCAGCACGGTGGCGGCCCGTACCGGATCGGCCTCGACCGTGGCGCGGGACATCACCGGGTGCCGCTGCCCGTCGGCGGCCCACGCGGGGTCGACGCGCGGCATGTACGTACGGATGCCGCCGCCGAAGACCGGATGGTGTTCGAGCGCCTTGTTGAACGCGGCCTGCGCCTCGCGGGTCAGCACGTACAGCACGGCGCGGCCCACGAGTTGGGTGAAGGCGCGGTCCACGACCTTCTCCAGCCACTCGTCGGCGTCGGTCCCGTACGGCACGCTCGCCACGACGATGGGCAGCCGTCGCTCCCGGTCGGTCAGCTCCTCGACCACCTCCTTCACGTCACCGGCGTAGATGAAGCTGGCGCGGGCGCGGATCTCGGCGATGCCGCTGTGCGTGTCCAGGGCGTCGAGTATCGCGTCGGCCAGCCGCGGCTTGGACGCGCGGATCTGCGGTATCTCCGCCGAGTCCGGCCGGTGTTCGACATCGAGCTGCACCCAGGTGCGGCCCGGATCGGCCATGTCGGTACGGACGATGAGCGTGGACTGCCAGGTCGCCCGCGATGTCGGCGGGCTCTCCCGCAACCGCCAGCGGCTGTGCGCGCCCTGCTGCCCCGAATCGGTGTCGCGGTCGAGCGTCACATGCTCGGCTATCTCGTTGCGGCCGTCGTGCAGTGCCGTGACCGGATAACCCTTGGCGTCGGTGAGCCACTCCGCGACCAGCCGGTCGGCCGTCGCGGCGGCCGTGACGTAGTCCTGCTCGGTCCACACGACCATGCGGTACGCGGACGCGTCCACGCAAGTCCCCCCTCGGTGGGCTGATCGATCTTCAAGGGGAGGCTAGAAGAGCGCGGTGTCACGGTGATAGGGGGCACGCCGTCCGACCGGGCCGTACGGGCTGCCCGATCCGGGGCGAATCGGGTCCCCGGCCGTTGGGCGTCACACCTCCGATGCCCGGTGGCCTACGCGAGCGCCGCCCGCAACTCCCTTGTCGTGGGCGGGTTGGCGCCGGGCCGCGAGACGGTGAGCGCGGCGGCGGTGCCCGCGTGGCGCAGCACATGGGCGAGGGTCGCCTTGTCGAGGGCCCCGAGCGCGGGCCGGGCGGCGGCGCCGGTGAGGCCGAGGCCGGTGAGGGCGTCCAGCGTCGCGGACATGAAGGAGTCGCCCGCGCCCACGGTGTCGGCGACCTCGGTCCGCACCGGCGCGCCCGTCACCTCGACGTCACGGGTGAAGGCGGCGGCGCCCTCCCCGCCCATGGTCACGAAGACGACGGCGGGCCCGGCCGCCAGCCAGCGCGCGGCGACCGCCGCGACCGGCTCGCCCGGATACAGCCACTCCAGATCCTCGTCGCTCGCCTTGACGAGGTCGCTCAGCGCCACGCACCGCTCGACTCCGGCGACCCCTTGCTCGTGCGTGCCCATCAACTCCGGCCGGATGTTGGGGTCGTAGCTGACCGTGGCGTCCGCGCGCAGCCGCGCGGCGAGATCCACGGTGGTGGCCGCGCCCGGCTCCGCCACAGCGGCGATGGACCCGATGTGGACGTGCCGGAGCGCGGCGGGCGGTTCGACGGGCCCGAGCGTCCACGCGATGTCGAAGTCGTAGCGTGCCGCGCCCTGTTCGTCGAGCGTGACCACCGCCGTCGGCGTGCGGACGTCGTGCCGGCCGTCCGCGAGCAGGTGTACGCCCGCCGACCGCAGGTGGTCGGTGATGAGCTTGCCCGAGGGGTCGTCGCCGAGCTGCGTGAGGAGCGCGGTGGCGTGGTCGAGGCGGGCCAGCCCGTACGCCACGTTGGCGGCACTGCCGCCGGGATGCGGCACATCGGGCTGCCCGGGGGTCCGGACGATGTCCGCTACGCACTCACCGATCACCAGGAAGTCGCTCATGGGCCACATGCTGCCGTATCGCGGTCCCGCCCGGCGACCCCCCGTCCCCGTACGCGATCACGCGGGCGGTCCCCTGCCGGAGACCGTCTGCCGCGGCGGGCCCGCCCGCCCTACGCTGGTGGCGGCGGCCTCGCGGATGAGCGGGGCGGCGGATGAAGGGGGGCTCCGTGGACGCGGAGTTGGCGGCACTGGCCGCGTCGGGCGCGACGCAGGTGGTCACACTGATGGCGTCCGACGCCTGGACACAGGTACGGGACCGGCTGGCGCGGTTCTTCGCACGCGGCAGCGGCGGCAGCGCTGGTGCGGCGGCCGAGGACGGCACGGCGGCCGACGACGGTACGCCGGGGGCCGCCGTACGCGCCGGGGGCGAGACCGCCGCTCTCGATGAACTCCAACTCTCCCGCGCCGAGTTGACGGCCGCCAGGGACTCGGGGGACGCGGACGCCGCCGCCGACATCGAAGCGGGCTGGCGCACCCGGCTGCGCCGCGTCCTGCGGGACGACCCGGCCGCCGCCGCCGAACTGCGGCTGCTGCTTGAGGAGTTGGCCCCGGCGGCCGGCCGTGGCTCGGTCAGCGTCGTCAACAACACCGTCAACGACGGGGTGTTCCACGCCCCGGTCATCCAGGGCCGCGACATCGGGAGCACCACCGTCCACGGCGGCGGCCCGACGACTTCCTGACGGCGGGAGGGCCCGGCGGTCAGGACTCGGACCTGTCCAGCTCCTCGTCCAGCGCCGTCGCCGCCGTGATCAGCGACAGATGCGTGAACGCCTGCGGGAAGTTGCCCAGTTGCTCACCCGTCGGTCCGATCTCCTCGGCGAACAGGCCGACGTGATTGGCGTAGGTGAGCATCTTGTCGAAGGCGTAACGGGCCGGGCCCAGGCGCCCGGCGCGGGCGAGCGCGCCGACGTACAGGAAGCTGCACAGCGAGAAGGTGCCCTCGCCGCCGCGCAGCCCGTCGGGGGACGCGCCCGGGTCGTAGCGGTAGACGAGGCTGTCGGAGACCAGCTCCTCGTCCATCGCGTCCAGCGTCGACAGCCAGCGCGGCTCCTTCGGCGCGACGAAGCCGACCTCCGGCATCAGCAGCAGCGACGCGTCCAGCACCTCGCTGCCGTAGTGCTGCACGAAGGCGTGCCGCTTCTCGCTCCAGCCGCGGTCCATGACCTGTTCCATGATCGTGTCGCGCGCCGTCGTCCAGGTCGCCAGGTCGGCGGGCCTGGCGAGCTCCGCGGCCAGCCGGATGCCGCGGTCGAAGGCCGACCAGCACATCAGACGGCTGTACGTGAAGTCCTGCCGCCCGCCGCGGGTCTCCCAGATGCCCTCGTCCGCGCGGTCCCAGTGCGCGGCCAGCCAGTCCAGCAGCCCGGAGAAGGCGCGCCAGCCCTCCCACCCGGCGAGCTGGGCGATGTCCTGCGACCGGGCCAGGGCGTGCACCGCCTCGCCGTAGATGTCGAGCTGGAGCTGGTCGGCGGCCCCGTTGCCGAGCCGGACCGGTGCGGAGCCGCAGTAGCCCTCGAAGTGGTCCAGCGTCTCCTCGGCCAGGTGCGGGTCGCCGTCCACCCGGTACATGATCTGCAACGGCTCACCGGTGACCGTGCCGCCCGCGCGCAGCCGCCCGCCGAGCCAGCGGCGGAAGGCGTCCGCCTCCGCGGTGAAACCGAGGTCGACCAGCGCGTTCACCGACAGCGACGCGTCCCTGACCCACGTATAGCGGTAGTCCCAGTTGCGCTCGCCGCCGACCTGCTCCGGCAGGCCCATCGTGGCGGCGGCGACCGGAGCGCCGGTCGGCGCGTACGTGAGCAGCTTCAAGGTGATCGCCGAGCGGTTCACCGCCTGCTGCCAGCGGCCCCGGTAGCGGCACTGCCGGATCCAGCCGTGCCAGAACTCCCGCACCCCGTCGAATTCCGCCCGCAGGCCGTCCACCGTCACCGGCTCGGGCGGCTCGCCGTGCGCCGCGCACACCGTCAGCACCGCGGCGGCCATCTCGCCCTGCTCCAGCGTGACCGTGGCCCGTACGTCCTCCTCGTCGCGTTCGAGGTCCACCGGGCCGACCGGCTGGAGGTACGCCCACGCCTCGGGCGCGCCGAATCTGGCCGTGCCGTCGTCGCTCATGTGCAGTCGGTGGTCGCAGCGGCCGTAGTCGAAGCGCGGCCTGCACTCCAGGGCGAAGCGGACCGTGCCGCGCACCACCCGCATGACGCGCAGCAGCCGGTGCCGGTCGGTCACGGTCTCCGGCCGGTCCACCGGCATGAAGTCGATGACCTCGCCGACGCCGTCGGGGGTCATGAAGCGGGTGACGAGCACCGCGGTGTCCGGCAGGTAGAGCTGCCTGACCCTCGCCTCCGGGCTCGCGGCCGCGATCGAGAAGTAGCCGCCGCGGTCGTGGTCGAGGAGCGAGGCGAAGACGCTCGGCGAGTCGAAGCGCGGCGCGCAGAACCAGTCGACGACGCCCCGCGACGACACCAGCGCGCTGGTCTGGAGGTCTCCGATGAGGCCGTGGTCCGCGATCGGCGGGTAGCGACGCATGAGGGCACCTTTCGCCGTTCCCCCGCCGCGGTGCGCCCGCCGCGAGGCGTCCCCCCGCCCTGACCACGCTAGATGACGCGGTCCGCACCGGCATTCCGGCGCGATTCCGGGTCCGTGCCGCCGGCGGGTCCGAGCAGGGAGGCCAGCGGCGGCTCGGAGGCCAGCACGGCGCCCGCGGTGATGGTGAAGGTCAGCACCGCGCAGATCGCGATCAGCCAGGACAGCATCGTGAAGACCGACCCCAGGGAGCCGTAATTGGCCAGGCTGCGGTTGAGGGCGGTCGGCATGTAGAGGCGGGCGGTCACGGACAGGGCCGTCATCGCCAGCGCGGTGAGGATCGCGCCGGGCAGCAGCGGCAGCCACGCGACGCGCTTGCTCAGCAGCAGCCGCTGGGTCCACCACCACACCAGCACGTCCGCGAGGAAGGTCAGCGGCAGGCCGAGCCACAGCCCGACGCCGAAGCCGTCGCGCAGCGGCCCCTGGAGGACCAGCGCCACCATCCACGCGGCGATCCACACCACCCAGCGCCACACCGCCACCCGCACCGAGGCGCGCGGCAACCCCCACGCCCGCTCGCACACCCGCGCCATCGCCCGGCTGCACGCGGTGGCGGACAGCAGCGCCATCAGGACGCCGATCACCCCGATGGTCTGCCGCAGATCCCCGCCGTTCGCGCTGTAGACCTGCCTGAGCTGCTCGTCCGATGCCCCGGTGAGGCCGAAGACGTTATGCGCGGTGCTCACGAGCTGGTCGCGTACGGTCTTCGGCGCGAAGGCCGCGACGACGAACAGCAGCGGGACGGCGGTCAGGAAGAGCTGGGCGGCCAGCCGGGTGCCCGCGTCCAGCAGATTCACCGACAGCAGGCGGGCGGTCAGCTCGGTGATGACGGGGAAGCGGCGTTCCGCCGCGTGGCGCAGCCGCAGCCCGCGCGTCTTCCACCGCGCCGCGCGCCCGGCCGCCCCCGCGACCGTACGGCCGACCAGGCCCTTCTCGCGGTCGGCCAGGCCCTTCTCATGGCCCGGGGGCCCGGAGGGTGCGGCGGCCATACGCGACCTCCACGGCGGACACGGCGGACACGGCTGTGACGGGCGGACAGGGCGAGCACCGCGAGCACCGCGAACACGGCGGCGACGAACGCCACGAACGCCACCAGTCAAGGCGGTGTACGAGGAACGCGCGACTTGTGACGCCGGCGGACGGCCTCCGCGCCGGGCTCAGTGGGCCCGCGGCGCGGGAAGGACCGCCTCCAGATACACCCGGCCGCCGATCTCGACGGTGCCGTCAGGGCCGGGCGCGGTGAGGATCTGCGAGCCCCGGCCCTGCGTGATGTGCAGTGCGCGGCCGAGCTGCCGGGTGAGCAGCAGCGCGGCGGCGCCCGTCGCCTCGTCCTCGTCGATGCCGTCGCCGCGGCCGGGAAAGGCGCGCGCCCTGATCCGGCCGGCGGCCTCGTCCTGCCACGCCCAGGCGTACACCCACTCGCCCGGCTCCGGCACGTCCAGGGCGTCGACCTCGGCGGGCAGCGCGTACTCGCGCAGGGTGCGCGGCGGCGCCCACTCCGCCCGGACGGTGATCCAGGTGAACTCCCCGTCGTCGCGCGTGAAGACCTCCCCGACCTCGGGTTCGAGCACCTCCACGTCGAGCAGCCAGGCGACCCCGACCAACGGGTGCCCGGCGAAGGGCAGTCGCAGCCCCGGCGTGTAGATGTCGACCGCGCCGCGCTCCGGGTCGTCCACGAACACCGTTTCGCTGAAGCCGAGTTCACCGGCCAGGGCCTGTCGTGCGGCGCGGTCCGGGTAGCGCGAGCCGTCGCGGACCACGCCGAGCGCGTTGCCGTACCGCCGGTCGGGGCCGCAGAAGACCCGCAGCACATCGATGCCGCCCGATGTCGTATTCACTCCGGCATTCAAGCATTCGGGGCGCGGGAACGGACCCGCTCGCACCGGCCGGTTCCGGCCGTCCCGCCGCCGGGACCCGTGGAACTGGTCAGACCACCTGGCGGAAAGCTATCCTGAGCGTCGCTGTTCAACAGTTGCGGCGTCGGCGGCCGGAGGTCGCGAGCGCGTCATTATGGGGGCCTCACGTATGAACGACTCTCGCGAGGTCGCGGGCGTTATCCTGCCGGGCTATCCAGAACCCCTGTGGATCCAGGCAGTGAATTTGATCCGCAGCGAAATCGACCGGGGCGAGCTGAGGCCGGGAATGCGGCTGGCGCCCGAGCGGGAGCTCTGCCGTCAACTGGGCATCAGCCGGGTCACGCTGAGGAAAGCCCTGGGGCACCTGGTGGAGGAGGGCGTGCTCAGCGCGTCCCACGGCCGTGGCTGGTACGTGACGCAGTCGGCGCCGAAGAAGGAATGGCCGAACAGCCTGGAATCCTTCAGCGAGACCGCGGCACGAATGGGGTTGAAGCCGCACTCCAAGGTATTAATGGCACAGGCGAGCCCGGCCAGCATCGACGAGGCGGAGCGGCTCGGTATCGCGCCCGGCACTCCGCTGTTCCGGCTGGAGCGGGTACGGCTGCTCGACGGTGTTCCGATAGCGCTGGACCTGACGCGAATTCCGCTCGCTCTGGTGCCCGGCATCGAGGACGTCGATTTCGCGGACCGTTCGCTGTACGCGACGCTTTCCGCCGCCGGGGTCGAGCCGGTCCGCGCGGACAGCACGATCGAGGCGACCAAGGCCGAGGACCGCGCCGCGGGACAGCTCGACATGGCCTCGGGCGATCCGCTTCTGGTCATGCACCAGATCGCGGTCGGCTCCGAGGAGGAGCCGCTGTTCGAGTCCACGATCCAGTACGCGGGCGACCGGTACCGGCTGCGTACGTCCTTCGCGCGCGCGCACGGCTGAGCCGCGCGCAAAGGGCGGCACGCAACTGCGCCACGAACTGGTCGGCAGCGCGGGCCGGTTGGTCACCGACACCTCGGCGACCCCGGTGTGGGGCTTCATCGAGAACCCCGCGGGCTACCTGGTGGAGAAGGCCGACGCCGACACCGGCTGGGTCTACCCGGTGCCCGAGGAGGCCCGCGCCTACGGCTTCAGCCAGGAGATGCGGCACTTCGTGGACCGCTTCGCCCGCGGCGAGACCCCGCTGGAGACATCACCCCCGAGGCGCCGTGGCGGGCCGTCCCCGCGACCGGCGCCCCGGCCGGGCGGGGCGTGGGCGTCCTGGAGATGGCCCGCGCGATCCGGGCGGGCCAACCGCCGCGCGCCGGCTGCTGGAACGGTTGACGGGCGCGGTGCCCGAGGGCGACGAGATCGCCGCCGTCGGGATCGGCGCGCAGGGCTGCGACACCCAGCGGCACTGCGCGCACCTGGCGGCGGCCGTCGAAGCCCTCGGCGTACCCGCCGTCGTGGTCAACGACGCGGCGCTGCTGGTGCCCGCGGCCGGTCTCGACACCGGCATCGGCGTCATCGCGGGCACCGGCTCGATCGGCGTGGGCGCCGACGCCGCGGGCGAGGCGCTCTTCGCGGGCGGCTGGGGCTGGGTGCTGGGCGACGAGGGCGGCGCGCCCGCGATCGTCAGGGACGCCGTCAGATCGGCGCTGGCGGCGTACGACGCAGGGCGGGCCGACGACGGACTGCTCACGGCGCTGCTGGACCACTTCGGCGACCCGGACCCGCAGACGCTGGCCCGTACCGTCAACGACGAACCCACGCCCGGCAATTGGGGCCCGGCCGCGCCCGCCGTCTTCCGTGCCGCGGACGTGGGCTCCGCGCTCGCCGCCTCGGTGGTCGAGGAGGCGAGCCGGCAGTTGGCGCTGCTGGTCACCCGGCTCGTCGGCCGGGGCGCCGTCGGGGACACGGTGGTGGCCGCGGGCAGCGTCGTCGTGCGCCAGCCGCGGCTCGCCGACGCCCTCCGCGCCCGGCTCGCCGCCGCGCACCCCTCGCTGACCCTGCGCCTGCTGGACGTTCCCCCGGTGGCGGGCGCGGTGGCGCTGGCCACGGCCCGGCACCGCACGGGCTGACATGGGCCGGGGCGGCGGCGCGTGGGAGGGATACGCGCCGCCGCCCCGGGCCGTGGGCGGTCAGGAGCAGATGAGCTTCGCGTCCGCCCAGTCGGCGTGGTCGCTGTCGTTGCCGTCGCCGCCGTCGTCCACGACGAGCCGCACATTCTGCGCGCCGGTCACGTCGGCCGTGAGCGCCTTGCCGCCCATGGCGTTGGTGACCACGCCGCTGTCGGCGACCGTCGTGCCGTCCGCGACGACCGTGAAGCGGACGGTGCCCTTGCCGTTCTTCTCGTCGTCCACGCCGACCGTCGCCGTCACCGTGGAGCAGATGCCGCCGAGGTAGTAGGCGATGTCGCTCGGCGCGTGCACCCCGAGGCCCTTGGCGTAGACGGTGCCCCCGAGCGTGATCGGACTGCCGTCGTCCGCGCCGGTCTCACCGTTGCTCCGGTCGCGTTCGACCGGCCCCCACCCGTTGCTCGACGTCGTCCAGGGCAGGTCGCTGAGGTAGCTGGTCCCCGCGGGCGGCGGCACCTTGACGGCGACGCTGCCGACCAACGGCACCGTGACGGTACGGCCGTTGACCAGATCGCGGTAGCTGACCGTGCCGGTGACCGGATACGCGCCCGGTCGCGCGTCGGCGGGCACGGTGACCGTCCACGGTGTGGTGAGGGTCCTGCCGCCGGGCAGCAGCAGGCTGCCGGTGGCGCCGGTCGCGCGGACCGTCCAGCCGTCGGGGCCGGTCAGCCGTACCTTCACCGTCGCGGCGGGCAGCGAGCCCAGGTCGGTGGCGTACGTGGACACGGTCGCGCTGTGGCCCGGCTCGATGTGGTCGGGTCCGGTGACCCCGGTGTCGAACAGCGGCGGCGCGAGGACCGCGCGGGGATCGGTGCCGACTCGCAGCAGGACGGTGCCGTGCGCGGGCACGGTCGCGGACAGGCCGCCCGCGCTCTGGTAGTCGGTGTGCGACCACAGGTCGCGCACCGAGTAGTTGCCGCGCTTGGGCAGTCCCGCGGCCTGCGCGGTGGTGGAGATCCGCTGTGCCTGGTCGCCCGAGTTGAACAGGGCGACCGCCCGCTCGCCGTCGGCCAGCTTCTTGCTGAGCACGTACCGGCCGCCGTCGGAGGAGACCACGGTGGCCTGGCTGCCGAGCGGGTCCTGGTCGAGGGCGATGACGTCCTTGTTGCCGAGGATCGACAGGGTCTGCGGGGTCGCCTTGCGCAGGTCGGTGCCGATCAGCAGCGGCGAGTTCATCATCGACCAGAGCGAGAAGTGCGTGCGGTACTCGGTGTCGGTCATGCCGCCGTTGCCGACCTCCAGCATGTCGGGGTCGTTCCAGCGGCCGGGGCCCGCGTACGGCGCCAGCGGCATGTTGTCCTTGGCGATGGACAGCATGCTCGTCCAGTTGTCGCTGATGTCGCCCGTGGTGCGCCACGAGTTGCCGACGTCACCGGCCCACTCCCACGGGTTCTGCACGCCCCACTCGCACAGCGAGTACACGATCGGGCGGCCGGTGGCGGCCAGCGCGTCGCGCATCGCGGTGTACCGCCTGACGTAGTCCTCGCGGGTGCCGTCGCTGTTGTTGTTGCAGTTGTCGTACTTGAGGTAGTCCACACCCCAGTCCGCGAAGGTCCGCGCGTCCGTCGTCTCGTGGCCGAGGCTGCCCGGGTACCCGGCGCAGGTGGCCGTGCCCGCGTCCTCGTAGATGCCGAGCTTGAGCCCCTTGCTGTGCACGTAGTCGGCGGTGCCCTTGATGCCGTCGGGGAACTTCACCGGGTCGGGGACCAGGCGGCCGTCGGCATCGCGGGTGTGCGTCATCCAGCAGTCGTCGATGTTGACGTAGGTGTATCCGGCGCTCTTCAGGCCGGAGCTGACCAGGTAGTCGGCGGTCTGCTCGATCAGGGCCTGGCTGACGTCGCAGCCGAAGGCGTTCCAGTCGTTGAAGCCCATCGGGGGCGTACGGGCGAGGCCGTTGTCGAGTGCGGCGGCGGGGGTGGCGGTGACCACCGCACCGGCCGTGACGGCCGCGCCCGCGAGGGCGCCGCCCCACAGGGTGCAGGCGGTGGCGCAGGCGAGCAGCCTGCGGACGAGTCGTGGCATGGAGAATCCTCTGCTCGCGGGGTGGGCGAGGCGGACCGGAGGTCCGCGGATGCGCGCCGTGGGACTGATCGTGTGCGGATCGCTGGCATTTCGACGCTTTGACTCAACGGAACTGAACAGAGTCGAGCAAATTTCTTCGCGGCGACACGTTAGGAGCCGTGCGGGTCCATGACAAGACTTCGGTCAGATTCATCAGAAGTGTCGACACTCAACGGTGCGGGGGCGAGGATCGCCGGCCCATGGACAGGGCTTATCCCCACTGCTTCAATCGAGCCCCATGGTCGAGTGTCGACACTTCATGGGAAGGCGGTGTTCGCTCACCTCGACGAGGAGGGACCCGGACATCCGCGGGCGCAGCGGCACCGGCGACGTACAACTCGCGGATTACTCTTGCGGCTTCTTCGACCTTCATCGCGTCGCAACACACATGAGAAAACGGGAGGCGAGTGGCGTGAGGTCCCTCGACGACGTCAATGACCTGCGGACCTGGCTCGAACTGGCGGGGGAACTCGGTGAGGTCCGCACCATCTCCGGCGCGCACTGGGACAAGGAGATCGGCGCCGCGTCCGAGGTCAACTACAAACGCCCCTCGCCGCCCGCCCTGCTCTTCGACGACATCGAGGGCTACCGGCCCGGCCAGCGGGTGCTCACCGCCAGCATGGCCAACGCCCGCAGGCTCGGCATGACCCTGCGGCTCGGCACCGACCTGGACGACCGCGGACTGGTCGAGGCGCTGCGCACCCGCCCCAACCAGTGGGTGGAGAACGCCGGGAAGTACCCCGTCGAGGCCGTCGACCGGGGCCCCGTCACCGAGAACGTGATCACCTCGGCCGACGCCGATCTGCTCGCCTTCCCCGTGCCGAAGTGGCACGAGAACGACGGCGGCCGGTACATCGGCACCGGCTGCGCCGTCTTCACCACCGACCCGGCCACCGGCGTCCTCAACGCGGGCGCGTACCGCATGCAGGTGCAGAACGGAGGGCGGGCGGCGAGCATCAACATGGAGGCGGGCAAGCACGGCGCCGCGCACGTCCGCGAGTGGTTCGCCCGTGAGGGCCGGGCGCCGGTCACCGCCTCGCTCGGCCACGACCCGCTGCTGCTGGTCGTCGCGGGCACCGAGGTGCCCACAGGACTGTCGGAACTGGAGTACGCCGGGGCCGTGTTGGGCCGCCCCGTCGAGGTGATCCGCGGCGAGGTCACCGGGCTGCCGATCCCCGCGACCGCCGAAATAGCCGTCGAGGGCTGGCTGTATCCCGAACGTCGGGAGCAGGAAGGGCCGTTCGGCGAGTGGACCGGTTACTACAGCGGCGGCACCGAGGCCGTGCTGACCATGGACGTCGAGCGGATCTACCACCGCCACGACCCGATCCTGCTCGGCGCCCCTCCCGGCAAGCCGCCGCACGACTACTCGTACATGCGCAGCGTGATGAAGTCCGCGATGATCCAGGACGCGCTGGTGCGGTCAGGACTGCCCGGCGTCGAGGGCGTCTGGGCCCACGAGGTCGGCGGCGGACGGCAGTTGCTCGCCGTGTCGATCCACCAGAACTACGCGGGTCACGCCCGGCAGGCGGGCTACCTCACCTCGCAGCTCCCGCAGGCCGCGTACATGAACAAATTCGTGGTCGTCGTGGACGCCGACGTCGACCCGCGCAGCCTCAACGACGTGATGTGGGCGGTCTGCACCCGCACCGACCCCGCCGACGACATCGAGACGATGCGGCAGACGTGGGGGAGCAGGGTTGACCCGCTGCGCGCACCCGGCCTGCCGCCGTTCAACACCCGCGCCGTGATCGACGCCTGCCGCCCCTGGACCCGGCTCCAGGACTTCCCGCGGGTCGCGGAGGCCAGCAGGGAACTGGTCGACCACGTGGTACGCCGCTGGCCGGACATCCTGGGAGGTGCCAGGTGACAGCCCGGCCGTCGCTCACCGCCGGTACCGGCGCCGTGCTCCCCGCCTGCGCCCGACACCCGTCGGTGAGCGACGGCGCCCGGCGGCGGGAGCCGCCGCGGATCATCAAGCGCGGCACGGCCGTCGCCGACATCGCCGACGAGATCGCGCTGGCTGTCGCCGCCCCGAAGCGGTCGCCCTCCACCGGGCCCGCACCGCGGCGGACGCCTCCGGCGGGGCCGCGCGGTCCATGAGCGCCCACGAGGGGGAGGCCCGCTGATGTCGACCGGCGGGTCAGGCCGGAGAGCCCGTCCACCCCGAGCGCTCCACCGCCGCCAGACCGCGCAGAACGATGGATCGTGTGAGCGCGGCGGCCAGTTCCGCCTCGCCGTCGGCGTACGCGCGGACCAGCCTGCGGTGGTCCCCCACCGACGTGTCGAGGCGGCCCGGCAGGGAGAGGCTGAGGTGACGCAGATGCAGGGTCCTGATGCCGACCGAGTCGAGGACCGCGCGCACGGTCTCGTTCCCGGCCAGCCGCGCCTCGGTGTTGCGGAAGTCCACGATCAGCCAGAAGTAGCGCTCCAGGTCCCCGGCCGCCGCGGCCTCCTCAAGACGGGCCTGAACCCCGTCGAAGACCTCGATCTCACCGGCCGTGCGGTGGGCGATGATCCGGCGGCTCACCAGCCCGTACAGCTCGGACCGCAGCTCGTAGATCTCCCGGACCTCGGTGAGGCCCAGGCGGCGCACGCGGGGGCGCTTGCGGGCCGCGATCTCGACCAGCCCCTCGCGCTCCAGGGTCTGCAACGCCTCGCGCACCGGGGTCCGGCTGCTGCTGAACTGCCGGGCGAGTTCGACGGAGTTGAGGTCGTCGCCCGGCTTCAGCCGGCCCTCGATGATCGCGCTGCCGACCGAGACCAGGATCCGGGCCGCCACGCTGTCCAGGTCCTCCGACCGGCGCAGCACCCGCAGGATCTCCCGCTCACCGGCCGTCAGCGGCGGGCCGGACGCACGCGGGGCGTCCCGGCCCTCCCCGTTGACCGCCATCGCGTCACCCACCGCCTCTCCGCTCACGGCCGCCCGCCCACGCCCGCGGGTTCTCCCGGCACTTCGCGGGCCCTCCTCGCGACTCATGGAAGGGTCTGTCATGGATCACCACATCACACCACGGGTGGCATGGGTCGTCGGAATCACCGGAGCCGGCGGCACGCCGTACGCCGCGGCCGTCATCCGCGGGCCGCTCGACGCGGGTGAGGCCGTCGGCCCCGCGGTCAGCCGCGCCGCCCGGCTGACGACGGTCGACGAGACCGGGCAGTCCTTCCGCGAGGCGCGCCGGCGTACCGACATCAAGGCGTTCCTCGGGCTCGCCGCACCCATCGGTCTCGACCTCGGCGCCGCCGGTGGCCCCGACGGCGCGCAGGAAGTCACGGCGATTGAACGGTGTCATCTGTCATGTCCCCTTTCGCTCATGGCGCGGGGAAATCTCGCAGCGGCGTGTTACACCACGTCAGTTGACTTGTGTCACAGAGGTAATGCACTCCTCGCCGGGCCACAGATTCGGACAGGTCGTGCCCGGCCGAAGCCAAAGAAAGCAACAAATATTGACGGGGTCGAACAGGGGGCGTACTTTCCGAGCCGGTCGACCCCGCATGTCCTTCACGTCCCTCCCGCGCCCGTCACGTCCCCGTTCGATCCGGGCCCCCACGCCCCCCGGGCCGCCCGTCCCCGCAGGCACCGCTCGTCTCCGCTCCACCCCCCACCCCAAGGAGCACCGCATGCGCAAAAGGAGATACACCGCCCGCTGGAAAGCCCTGCTGACCTCGGTCCTGGCCACCCTCGGCCTGGTCTTCAGCGCCTTCATCAGCCTGCCGGGCACCGCGCAGGCCGCCGGTTCGCTGCCCTGCGACCTCTACGGCGCGGCGGGCACCCCCTGCGTCGCCGCGCACAGCACCACCCGCGCCCTGTTCTCCGCGTACAACGGCCCGCTGTACCAGGTCACGCGCGCCTCGGACGGCGGCAAGGCCGACATCGGGCTGCTGGCCGCGGGCGGTTACGCCAACGCCGAGCAGCAGGACATCTTCTGTGCCAACACCACCTGCCGCATCTCCAAGGTCTACGACCAGACCTCGCGCCACAACGACCTGCTGCCGGGCCCCGCGGGCACGGCAGGCGGCGTGGACCGGGGGGCGGACGCGAGCGAGATCGCGGTGCACGCGGGCGGCCACAAGGTGTACGGCATCTGGATCTCGCCGGGCGTCGGCTACCGCTACACCGGCGCGGCCTCCGGCGTCCCCGTCAACGGCCAGCCCGAGGGCGTCTACATGGTCGCCAGCGGCACCCACGTCGGCTCCGACTGCTGCTTCGACTACGGCAACGCCGAGAGCACGCCGTCCGACACCGGCAACGGCCACATGGACGCCGTGAGCATCGCCACCACCTGCTACTTCGCGCCGTGCAACGGCTCGGGTCCCTGGGTCGAGGCCGACATGGAGAACGGCATGTTCCAGGGCGACAACGGCTCCAACACGGCCAACGCGGGCAACAAGAGCGCCTACGTCACGGCGGTGCTGAAGAACAACGGGCAGACGACGTACGCCATCAAGGGCGGCGACTCCCAATCGGGGGGCCTGTCGACCTGGTGGAACGGGTCGCTGCCGACGCGGGGCGGCTACAAACCGATGCACCAGGAAGGCGGCATCATCCTGGGCACCGGCGGTGACAACAGCAACCGCAACATGGGCACCTTCTTCGAGGGCGTGATGGTCGCCGGCTATCCGACCGACGCCGCCGAGAACGCCGTCCAGGCGAACATCGTCTCCGTCGGCTACTCGGGCCAGACCAATGTGCCCAACGGCCCGCAGGGCACGATCACCGGCCCCGGCGGCAAGTGCGTGGACGTCGCCGCCGACGACACCGGGGTCAACGGCGCGGCCGTCCAGCTCTGGGACTGCCAGACGTACGCCGAGGACCAGCACTGGACGCACAACGCCGACAACTCGCTGAGCACGATCGGCCGTTGCCTGGACATCAACGGCAACGGCACGGCGAACAACACGCAGGTCGAGCTGTGGGACTGCAACGGCGTCGGCGGCCAGAAGTGGATCCAGCGCTCCGACGGCTCGCTGCTCAACCCGCAGTCGGGGCGCTGCCTCGACTCGCCGAGCGGCGCCACCGGGAACGGCACCCGGCTCCAGATCTACGACTGCAACGGCAGCGCCGCGCAGAAATTCGCCGTCAAGGGCGGCGCCCCGGTGCCCGCGCCCGCCGGCAAGTGCGTGGACGTCGCCGCCGACGACACGGGCGTCAACGGCACCGCCGTGCAGCTCTGGGACTGCCAGTCCTGGGCCGCCGACCAGCACTGGTACCACAACGCCAACGGCTCGCTGAGCACGATCGGCCGTTGCCTGGACATCAACGGCAACGGCACGGCGAACAACACGCAGGTCGAGCTGTGGGACTGCAACGGCGTCGGCGGCCAGGTCTGGCAGCAGCAGGCCGACGGCTCGCTGCTCAACCCGCAGTCGGGCCGCTGCCTCGACGACCCCAACAGCGCCACCGGGAACGGCACCCGGCTCCAGATCTACGACTGCAACGGCAGCGCCGCGCAGAAGTTCGCCCTCAACTGACAGAGCGCGCAACGCACTTGTGACCGAGGTGGCGCGGGCTCGGTGCCCGCGCCACCGCCGTCGCGCTCACGTCCGGGCCGACGCGTCGGCCGCTCCGCGGACGGGGAGCGTACGGCCCAGACGGGCGAGCGGGGACAGGGAGATCACCAGCGGGGAGAGCAGCATGCCCGCCGCCGCCACCAGGAAGCCGGTGCGCAGACCGCACTGCGCCGCGAGGAGACCGCCGAGCAGCGAGCCGAGCGGGGCCGTCCCCATGCCGACGAAGCCGATCGTCGCCGCCGCGCGGCCCTGCATTCCGTCGGGAGTGACGGTCTGCCGCACCGCCATCAGCGTCACACTGACCAGCTGACCGCACGCGCCGAACGTCAGGTTGACCGCCACGAGCACCGGAACGGTCAGCGCGCCGCCGTGCAGCGCGGGTACGCCGATCATCACGCTGTCGCCGAGCACGGCCGCGCACGCGAGCACCGGGCCGTGGCCGAACCGGCCCGGCAGCCGGGCCGCCAGCAGCGAACCCACCAGCGCGCCGGGCCCCGTCGCCGCGAGCACCAGCCCGACGGCAGCGCCCGACAGGCCCAACTCCCTGGGCAGGAAGAGCAGATAGACGGTCATCGTGGCCGCGAAGGCGAACTGGAAGGCGGCGGAGGCGAGGCACACCGCCCGCAACGACGGTTCACCGACGACGAATCCGACCCCCTCGCGAATCCGCCGCCGGACAGCGGGCGTACGTCCCGAGCGCCGAGGCACCGCCTCGCCGCGTCGAATCCGCCGGATCGACACGAACGACAGCGCGAAGAACAGCGCGCTGGACGCGAGCGCGACCGGCGCCGACAGCAGCGACACCAGCACACCCCCGAGCGCCGGGCCGCCGATCTGCGCCGCCGACCTGCTGCCTTCGAGCGCGCTGTTGGCGCTGACCAGTCGGTCGCGGTCCAACAGCCGTACGACAGACGCCTGATACGCCACGTCGAAGAAGACCGACAGCGCTCCGACGCCGAACGCGGCCACCAGCAGCACCGGCAGACCGAGCCCGCCGAGCAGGCACGCCACGGCCACCGCGCCCAGCGCCAGCGCCCGCCCGCAGTCCGCCGCCACCATGACCGTACGGGTCCGCCACCCGTCCACCCACGCCCCGACGAACAGCGACAGCAGCGGTATCGGCGCCTGCCCCACCGCCCGCAGCACCCCGACCTCACCGCCGTCGGCGCCCAGCAGCAGCACCGCGATCAGCGGCAGGACCACCGCGCTCCCGTGCTCCCCGAGCTGCGAGACCGTCTGCCCCACCCACAACCGGCGGAAATCCCGGTCTCGCCACAGCCCCGGCGATCTCGGCGATCCCTGCGACCCGGGCGATTCCGGTGCCACGGGCGGCTCGGCGGCCTTCGCCGGAACGCCTCCGTCGTCAGCGCGCGCCGGAACGACCGACCACCCCTTTGTCTCCTCGGAACCGCTCAGTAATAGGCCCCGGGGACCCTAGCCCCCGGGCGGCGAAGGGCGCACCCGGATTGTTCGCGGGGCCGGCCGGACCCGGCGTACCGGCAGGTCGGGCCGGTCCCACCCGCCCTGTGACGCCCAGGTGAATTCCCGGCCATGAGAGATCCACCTGGGGTGTTATATCCACTCATGTGGGATTTGCGGCATTTATTATGCGCTAGAGTCTTGACCAACGCTTTACGTATGTCGCAGAGGTGAGCCGAGGAGGATACGTCATGGAACGGGATGTCCTCGTCGTAGGCGCACCCGCGGCCATGTCGGAAGTCCTCCCCACGGCATCGCCGTATTTTCCCCGGGTCGCGCGTGTCGAGAACGCGCCTCGGGACGCCGTACCTGATACGGACCTTTCCGCGCCTTACTGCTGACAGCGTCCGGCTCCCATGCCGGGCGCTGTGGCAGGAGCGCTGCGGCACGCCACCGCATACGCGCGTCGTCACCCGGCACAGAACTCCGCCGGGTGACGCGCATGTCGGCGTCCGCGACCGGCACTCACGCACCCGCGTCCCGATGGAGCACGTTCATGGAACCCACCGCCCGCGCCCGAAAGACCCCGCTGCCGGGAGTCGGGGCCCGCTATGACATGACGACCGAGTCCGGCCGGCACCTGTCGGTGGTCGTGCACCAGGACGGCAGGCGGTTCCTGGCGTTCCATGACCCCGAGGACGACGACGCCTGCAAGGACGCGACCGCGCTCGCGCCCCACGAGGCGACCGCGCTGGCCGACCTGCTGACCCCCGACCCCGTCGGCCACCTGCAACAACACCTTGAGATCGACCTGGTCACCGAACACATCACGGTGAGCAAACGCTCGCCGTACGCGGGCCGCACGCTCGGCGACACGCAGGTACGCACCCGTACCGGCGCCTCGATCGTCGCCGTGCTCCGCCGCACCTCCGCCGTGCCCTCGCCCACCCCCGACTTCCGCTTCGCCGTCGGCGACACCCTCGTGGTCGTCGGCACCCGCGAAGGCGTCGGCGCCGTCGCCGAACTGATCACAGGAGGATAGAAACCTGTGCACAACACGACCGACATGCTCATCGAACTCGGAGCGATCATCCTCGCCCTGGGCATCCTCGGCCGCCTCGCGGGACGTGTCGGCTTCTCGCCGATCCCGCTCTACCTGCTCGCGGGACTCGCCTTCGGCAAAGGCGGACTGATCCCGCTCCAGGCCAGCGAGGAATTCGTCGCGACCGGCGCAGAGATCGGTGTCGTACTGCTGCTTCTCCTCCTGGGTCTGGAATACAGCGCCTCGGAACTCGTCACCAACCTCAAGACCCAATATCCGTCCGGCGCGGTCGACTTCGTCCTTAACGCATTGCCGGGCGCCGCCGCCGCGATCCTCCTCGGCTGGGGTCCGGTCGCCGCCGTCGCGCTCGCCGGAGTGACGTGGATCTCCTCGTCGGGTGTGATCGCCAAGGTCCTCGGGGACCTCGGCCGTCTCGGCAACCGCGAGACCCCGCTCATTCTGGGTGTGCTGGTCCTAGAAGACCTGTCGATGGCGGTCTATCTGCCGATCCTGAGCGCCCTGCTGGCGGGCGTGAGCCTGGCGGGCGGCACCCTCACACTGCTGATCTCGCTCGGCACGGTCGGGATCGTCCTGTACGTGGCGCTGCGCCACGGGCGGCTGATCAGCCGCGCCGTCTCCTCCGACAATCCCGAGATGCTGCTGCTGGTCGTGCTCGGGCTGACCCTGCTGGTGGCCGGTGTCGCCCAGCAGCTCCAGGTCTCCGCGGCCGTCGGCGCGTTCCTGGTCGGCATCGCGCTCTCCGGTGAGGTCGCCGAAGGCGCCCGCAACCTCCTGACCCCGCTGCGGGACCTGTTCGCGGCGGTCTTCTTCGTCTTCTTCGGCCTGAGCACCGTCCCCGCCGACATCCCGCCGGTCCTGGTCCCGGCGTTGATCCTGGCCGTCGTCACGACGTTCACCAAGATCGCCACCGGCTGGTACGCGGCGCGCAGGGCCGGAATCCGGTCGGCGGGGCGCTGGCGGGCGGGCGGAATGCTGGTCGCGCGCGGCGAGTTCTCCATCGTCATCGCGGGGCTGGCCGTGGGCGTCGAGCCCCGGATCGGGCCGCTGGCCACCGCGTATGTGCTGATCCTGGTCGTCCTCGGCCCGCTCACCGCCCGCTGGACCGAGCCGATCGCCCGCAAACTCACCGGGGCCATCAGCCGCCCGGAACCCGCGCCCGCCGCTCCCGCGGTCGAGTTGGTCAAGTCGGTGGAGCCGGTCGAGCCGGTGGAGATCGACGTGGACGCGGATGCCGATCCGGCGCCCAGCCGTACGTGACCTCCGCGCGGCAGGGGGCCGGGGCGTGGCCTGTCAGGCCCCCAGCCCGCGGACGTCACGCGAGGGGGCGGAGCGGCGGTCGAGCTGACTGACCATCACCCGCACCACCGTGACGACATCGGGGTCGTCCACCAGATAGACCTGCCGTCGGCCCTCGCGCCGTGAGTGCACGAGCCCGGCGAGCTTGAGCTTGGCCAGGTGCTGGCTGACCGCGGGCAGGGTCGCGCCGACCCGCTCGGCCAGCCCCGTGACGTCGCAGTCGCCCTCGGACAGGATCCAGACGATCTGGAGTCGCATGGTGGACGCCAGCAAACCGAAGGAAGCGGCGGCGTTCTGGAACAACTCCGGGCTGGGGTCGCCGAACTCCGCGGCAGACCTCGTCACGTGAACCTCCCTGACCGCAGCGGCTTTTCCGAGCACCAGAGTACGCATGCGGCGCCCGCGGTCCGCGCCGCTGGCATGATACTCTCAGTCAGTTGCGTAATTATGCAATCATGCAACTGGGAAGATTATCCTGATGCGTACGCGCGGGCAGACGAGGTGACTTGCCGCGCGTCGACACACCGGGGCGGGGATTATGGACAGCGGCAAGCGGCCGGACGACATCTACCGGGCTGACTTCGCCCAGGTTCTCGATCAGGCGCTGCGCGGCGAACGCGTCCGGCTCGCGCTCCGCGCCCTGCCGGGCGCGCCCAACACCGAGCAACTGCGTACGGCCGCCCTGGCCGACGCCGACGCCATCGGTGCCACCGCGGCGCCCGAGTACGAGCGGTACACCGGCCTGCGCGCGCACTCCCGGGGCCGGGTCCGCCCGGTCGTGCGCGCGGTCGGCGGCCCCGGCGTCCTCGCCACCCTGGCCGTCCTGGTCCCGATGCTGAGCGGCATCGCGGCGGCGATCTTCCTGGTGCTGGGGTACGGGATCAGGGCCGTGGCGAGCGGCGCGGGAATCAGCGCGCCGCTGATCGACATCGGCTTCCTGTGCGCGGCGGTCTTCGGCGTCAGCCTGCTGATCGGCCTGGCCGGACTGGCCCTGACCGCCCGGCGCGACGGCGCGGTCACGCGCGAGAGCCGGGACGTGACCGAGGCCCACGCGGCGTGGCGGCAGGCGCTGCTGGTGCGGGGCGTACTGCCGTATCTGCTCGACCGGTTGGCGCGCGAGGCGGGGGCCGCCGCTCCCCGCGCGGTCGGCCCGCCGCCGGTCGGCGTCGACCTGGTGCGCCAACGGCCGCGACTGGGCTACAGCAGCCCGAGCTTCAGCTCGGGCGACGGCGTGAGCCTGGTGCGACAGCGGCCCCGGCTCGGCTACAGCAGCCCCGGCTTCAGCAGTCCGAACGACGGCGAGCGGTGACAACGGCCTGACGCGCCAAGGGGCTTGACCCCCGAGCGCGCTCCGGCCCTTCAGTCGAAGGACCGCGTGCGCTCCGGCCCTTCCATTGAAAGGCCGCGCACGCGCCCGGTCCCGGCGCCCGTCCTACGTGGCCTCGGTGTCGTACGCGACGGGCTGGTACGCGACCGGCTCGGGCGCGTCGCCCGCCCGCGCGGCGACCGGCGCGGCGGACGGCTTCGTGAGGTCCACGCCGTCGCTGAGCGTCCGCGCCGCCTCGCGCAACTCCTCGGCCTCGCCGTCCAGTCGCAGGCTGTCGCGGATCGCGCGCAGGCCGAGCGCGTCGTCGTCGCCGAGCAGATTCTTGGCGATGAACGTCCGCGGGTTCAGGTCCTCGAACTCGAAGTCCTTGAACTTCGGGCCGAGTTCGCGGCGCACATCCTCCTTGGCGTCGTCCGCGAAGGAGCGCACCGCGCGGATGAGGTCTCTCGCCCGCGTGATCATGTCGGGCAGTTTGTCGCCGAAGACCAGCGTGGCCAGGGCGAGCAGCGTCAGCAGCTTGAGCGGGCCGATGTCGAAGATCACCTTCGGTCACCTCCGAGAAGGGTGCGCGCACGGGCGGGGACGGTCCGGACGGGGGCCCGTGCGGGCATTGCGCCTCGGTACCGCTACTCTCATAATTGCGCAATGTAGCAACTGTTGGAGCCGGGGCGGCACATCGCCGTCCGGCAACGGCGGACCGACGCATGGGGAAGCGGAGACGTTGATGCTCAGAAACGGACTGGAGCCCTGGCACCTGCTGGTGGTGGCGCTTGTGGTCATCGTGCTGTTCGGCTCCAAGCGGCTGCCGGACTCCGCGCGGGCGCTGGGCAAGTCGCTCCGCATCCTCAAGAGCGAGACCAAGGCGTTGAAGGACGACCCCGGTCCTGGCACGGCGACGGCCGAGACGAGCGCGGACCCCGAAGTCCGCACGATCAAGTCCGCGCCCGGCGAGGCCGTTGGCGCGCGCCCTGTGCGCGAATCCGAACGCGCGCCGCGGGACTGACTGACCTCCCTCCCGCGGCGCGCCGCGGGCCCGCGTGATCCGGGGCGCGGGCCCGTACGACATCAGGGGCTGGCGTGGTCCCAGCCGTAGCGCAGTGGCTGACCGTGCTTGAGGCGGTAGACGTACAGCGCCTCGACGCGCAGCCCCCGCCCGTCGCCGTCGGCCTCGTCCTCCGCCTGGCATCCGGATGTGACTTGGAGCACGCGGGGCGGGCCTGTCACCCGTACCCGCATGCCGTCCGCCGGGCCTCCGTCGAGATGCGCCCACTCCCAGGCCACAGGTGTCCTTCCGGTTCGTCGTAGCGTTTCTGGCATAGCAGACACTTTAAAGGTTGCGTAAACCAGGAACTGTGTCCGGTGGGGAAGCCGGCCGCGGGTGCGACGCTCACGCATACCCCACAGAGCCATGATTTACCCTTGCCGCGTTGCGCAACCATGAATCCTTGGGTGAAGCGCCGCTTCACCCGCCGAATCCGGCCGCACCACCCCACGGGGGCCGCCCGGGAGAGGGAGCACCGGAGATGACCGAGCCCTGGAGCGGCCGGGCCGCGGCGCGGGCTGCCGCTCGCGCCGAGAGCGGACGGTCGCGGCCGTCGGGCCGCGGGGGCAGGCGCGCCAAGCAGGCCGGCCGGGGCCGGCGGTTCCTGAAGATCGGCGGCATATCCCTGGCCGTGCTCCTGCTGGTGACCGCGGGCGGGGGCTACTGGCTCTACCAGCACCTCAACGGCAACATCACCAGCGTGTCCCTGACCGACGGCGCGGGGAAGGACAGCGCGGGCCAGGAGAAGGCCGACGCCTTCGGGCGTACGCCGATCAACATCCTGGTGATGGGCAGCGACGGCCGGACCACCGAGGCCGACTGCAAACTGGGCGGCGGCTGCGCCAAGACCGGCGTCCAGACCGGGGGCAACGCCGATGTCGAGATGGTCGTGCACATCTCCGCCGACCGCTCCAACGCCACCGTGATGAGCATCCCGCGCGACACCCTCACCGACGTGCCCGCCTGCGAGAATCCCAAGACCGGCGCGTCCACCCCCGGCTACCACGGCATGATCAACAGCGCCTTGACGTACGGCCAGGCGTGCCAGGTGGCCACCGTCCACAAGTTGACCGGAATTCCGATCGACCACTTCATCCAGGTCGACTTCTCCGGCGTCGTCAGCATGTCCGACGCCGTGGGCGGGGTGTCGGTCTGTGTGGACGCCGACGTGTACGACACCTACTCGCATCTGAAGCTCTCCCAGGGCACCCACACCCTCAAGGGCGTCGGGGCGCTGGAATTCCTCCGCTCGCGGCACGGCTTCGGCGACGGCAGCGACCTCGGCCGTACGTACGCGCAGCACATCTACCTCAGCTCGCTGATCCGCAAGTTCAAGAGCGCGGGAACCCTCACCAACCCGGCGGCCGTCTACAAGCTCGCCAACGCGGCGACCAAGGCGCTGACCGTCGACACCGGCCTCGGCAGCATCAGCAAACTGATCGGCCTGGCCTCCGACCTCGACAAGGTCCCGTCCAAGCGGATCACCTTCACCACCATGCAGACCGGGCCCGACCCGACCGACCCCAACCGGGTGGTGGTCGGCCCCGGCGCGAAGACGCTGTTCGCCACCATCGCCAACGACCAGTCGCTGACCACCGCCTCGGGCGGCACGTCCGCCGCGGCCTCGGCGACCGCGTCGGCGAGCCCGACCGCGACATCCGTCCCCGCCTCGCAGATCACCGTGCGGGTGCGCAACGGCACCGGCATCGGGGGCCGCGCCTCCGAGATCGTCGACACCCTGACCGGCAAGGGCTTCAACCCGGCCACCGCGGGCGGCAACGCCCCGGCGCCCGCCGCCACCACGACCCTGACCTACGGCCCCGGCCAGCGGTCCGAGGCGGGGACCGTCGCCCGTACGCTCGGCATCGCGACATCCCACCTCAAGGAGGGCGCCGTCGCCGGGCTCACCCTCGTGATCGGGGCGGACTGGCCGAGCGGCACCACCTTCCCCGGCGGGAAGTCCTCCGCGCCGCCCGCCGACACCAAGGTGGCGCTGGGCAACTCCCACGCCCAGACCGCCGACGACTCCGAGACCTGCGCCAAGGTCAGCCGCTACAGGACCGTCCAGATCAACCGGGTCCCGATGACGCCGACCCAGGCGTACGCCGCCGCCCGTTCCAAACCCGACTCGGACGACTGACCTGCGCACACACCCGTAACGCTTAAGCTATTACGCAACCGTGGAACTGTCGTGGCGCGCACGCCGTTGACCTGGCGGACGCGCGCGGACAACGACATACCGGCGATCGACAACCGACTACCGACAACCCCCAAGCAACCGGAGGTAATTTCGTGGGCGTGACTCTGTCCAAGGGCGGCAATGTCTCTTTGAGCAAGGAAGCTCCCGGACTCACCGCGGTCACCGTCGGCCTGGGGTGGGACGTACGGACCACCACGGGCGCCGACTACGACCTGGACGCGTCCGCGCTGCTGTGCGACGTGAGCGGGAAGGTCCTCAGCGACCAGCACTTCGTGTTCTTCAACAACCTCGGCAGCCCCGACGGCTCCGTGGTGCACAGCGGCGACAATCTGACCGGTGGCGGCGACGGCGACGACGAGCAGATCAAGGTCAGCCTCGCCACCGTGCCCCCGCAGGTCGACAAGGTCGTCTTCCCCGTGTCGATCTACGACGCCGAGAAGCGCGGCCAGAGCTTCGGCCAGGTGCGCAACGCGTTCATCCGTATCGTGAACCAGGCCGACGGGCGGGAGCTGGCCAGGTACGACCTGACCGAGGACGCCTCGACCGAGACGGCTATGGTCTTCGGAGAGCTGTACCGCAACGGCGCGGAGTGGAAGTTCCGCGCCATCGGCCAGGGGTACGCCTCGGGCCTGGCGGGCATCGCCACCGACTTCGGCGTCAACATCTGACGTGGGTGCCGGCGTCACCACCTCTGACGCCGGCCGCCGCGTCGGCCGCTGACGTCCTCGGCCGGGCCGGGGCCGCCCGAATTCCCTTCGGGCAGCCCCGGCCCGGGCTCCGCACGCCGTCACGAGCTTCACCCACCCTCCCCTCGAACTCTCCCCGGAGCACCCCGCCGTGTCCTGGTTCACCGCCGCTGTCCTGGGCCTTGTGCAGGGTCTGACCGAATTCCTGCCGGTGTCGTCGAGCGCGCACATACGCGTGGTCTCCGTCCTCGCCGGATGGGACGACCCCGGAGCGGCCTTCACCGCGGTCACCCAACTGGGCACGGAGACCGCCGTGCTGATCTACTTCCGGCGCGACATCGCCACCATCGTCAGGGCGTGGACCGCGTCGCTGTTCAACCCCGAGCGCCGCAAGGACCACGACGCGCGGATGGGCTGGTTCGTGATCGTCGGTACGGTCCCGATCGCCGTCCTGGGCGCGGCATTCCAGCACACCATCGAGAACGGCCTGCGCGACCTGCGGATCACCGGCACCGTCCTGATCCTGTTCGGACTCGTCCTGGCGGTCGCCGACCGCACACGCGCCGTGCGCCGCCCCAAGCCGATCACCGAACTGACCTTCCGGCACTCCCTCTGGTACGGCCTGGCGCAGTCGCTCGCCCTGATCCCCGGCGTCTCCCGCTCCGGCGGCACCATCAGCGCCGGACTGTTCCTCGGCTACAGCCGCGAGGCCGCCGCGCGCTACTCGTTCCTGCTGGCCATCCCCGCGGTACTGGCCTCCGGCGGTCTGGAGCTGTTCAAGCTCGGCAGCGGCCCGGCGCCCGCCTGGGGCCCGACGCTGCTGGCGACGGTCATCGCCTTCGCGGTGGGCTACGCGGCCATCGCCTGGTTCCTGAAGTACATCTCCCACCGCAGCTTCACGCCGTTCGTGATCTACCGGGTGCTGCTCGGTGTGGTCATCATCGCGCTGGTGGCGACGGGCGCGGTCGCGGCGGGCGCGGGCGCCACCTCCGGCTAGAGCGCGCACCGGGCCAGAACCGGGCGAGGGCTGGTTCAGGACCGGGGCCGCCGTCCGGATTGTGGTCCGACGTGACCGGAGGGTGGTCCGCGCTCTAGCCTGGCCGGTGCGACAGGTTCGCGTCCGTCAGCCAGGCGGTCGCGTCGTAAGAGGGAACCCGGTGCGAATCCGGGACTGCCCCGCAGCGGTGAGTGGGAACGACCGCCGTCATACGCACTGGGTCCGACGTACCGGACCTGGGAAGCGACGGTCAGTAGGTGTCCGCCTCAGGCGGACGTGCCCGCGAGTCCGAAGACCTGCCCGTCGCCCGTACGCGACCGTTCGCGTACGGATATCCCGGTGACCTCGTGGGCGGGTCGGCGTGCATATCGGACGGACCGGTGCCTTTCCGGGGCACTGTGGGTCCGTCGGGTCTGTCACCTCCCTTTCGCGCTCGCGGCCCGTCGCCGGGAGGCCAGGAGTCATCTCGCGAAGGAGATTTCCGTGACAGCGAAGTCCGCAGCCGCGGCAGCACGGGCCACCGTGTACGGCTACCCCCGCCAGGGTGAGAACCGTGAACTGAAGAAGGCCGTCGAGGGCTACTGGAAGGGCCGCGTCACCGCCGACGCCCTCCGGGAGACCGCGGCTGACCTGCGCCGCTCGAACTGGCGGAAGCTGGCCGACGCGGGCATCCACGAGGTGCCGACCGGCGACTTCTCGTACTACGACCACATGCTGGACACCAGTGTCATGGTCGGCGCCGTCCCCCCGAGGCACCGGTCCGCCGTCACCGCGGACGCGCTCGACGGCTACTTCGCGATGGCCCGCGGCACGCAGGACGTGGCGCCGCTGGAGATGACCAAGTGGTTCGACACGAACTACCACTACCTGGTCCCCGAACTTGGCCCCGACACCGTCTTCACCGCCGACTCCGCCAAGCAGGTCGCCGAGTTCAAGGAAGCCGCCGCGCTCGGCCACACCGCCCGGCCCGTCCTGGTCGGCCCGGTCACGTATCTGCTGCTCGCCAAGCCCGCCCCCGGCGTCGCCGCCGACTTCGAGCCGCTGACGCTGCTCGACCGGCTGCTGCCCGTCTACGCCGAAGTCCTCGCCGACCTGCGCGCCGCGGGCGCCACCTGGGCGCAGTTCGACGAGCCCGCGCTCGTCCAGGACCGCACCCCGGCCGAACTGAACGCCGTCGCCCGCGCCTACCGCGACCTCGGCGGCCTCACCCACCGGCCGAAGCTGCTGGTCGCCTCGTACTTCGACCGGCTCGGCGAGGCGCTGCCCGTCCTGGCGAAGGCCCCGGTCGAGGGCCTGGCGCTGGACTTCACCGACGCCGCCGCGAATCTGGACGACCTCGCCGCCGTCGGCGGACTGCCGGGCAAGCGGCTCGTCGCGGGCGTCGTCAACGGCCGCAACATCTGGATCAACGACTACGAGAAGTCGCTGGCCACCCTCGCCACCCTCCTCGGCTTCGCGGACCGGGTCGACGTGGCCGCGTCCTGCTCGCTGCTGCACGTCCCGCTCGACACCGCGCCCGAACGCGACATCGACCCCCGGATCCTGCGCTGGCTCGCCTTCGCCGCGCAGAAGACCACCGAGATCGTGACGCTCGCCAAGGGCCTGGCCGAGGGCACCGACACCATCGCCGCCGAGATCGCCGCCAACCGCGCCGCCCTCGCCTCCCGCGCCGCTTCCCCGATCACCCGCGACCCGGCCGTACGCGCCAGGAGCGCGGCCGCCACCGACGCCGACGGGCGCCGCTCCCAGCCGTACACCGAGCGCGCCGCCGCCCAGCGCGCCCGGCTCGGGCTGCCGCTGCTGCCGACCACCACCATCGGCTCGTTCCCGCAGACCGACGACCTGCGCGCCGCCCGCGCCGACCTGCGGGCCGGCCGGATCGACACCGCGGGGTACGAGGAGCGGATCAGGGCCGAGATCGGCGAGGTCGTCTCCTTCCAGGAGAAGACCGGCCTCGACGTGCTCGTGCACGGCGAACCCGAACGCAACGACATGGTGCAGTACTTCGCCGAGCAGCTCACCGGCTACCTCGCCACCCGGCACGGCTGGGTGCAGTCCTACGGCACCCGGTACGTGCGCCCGCCGATCCTGGCCGGGGACATCTCCCGGCCGGAGCCGATGACGGTGCGCTGGACGTCGTACGCCCAGTCGCTCACCGACCGCCCGGTCAAGGGCATGCTCACCGGTCCCGTCACCATGCTGGCCTGGTCCTTCGTCCGCGACGACCAGCCGCTCGGCGACACCGCGCGGCAGGTCGCGCTCGCCCTGCGCGACGAGGTCACCGACCTCGAAGCCGCGGGCACCTCCGTGATCCAGGTCGACGAGCCCGCGCTGCGCGAGACCCTGCCGCTGCGCGCCGCCGACCGGCCCGCGTACCTGGACTGGGCCACCGAGGCGTTCCGGCTCACCACCGGCGCCGTCGCTCCCGGCACCCAGATCCACACCCACATGTGCTACGCGGAGTTCGGCGACATCGTCCAGGCCATCGACGACCTCGACGCCGACGTCATCAGCCTGGAGGCCGCCCGCTCCCACATGCAGGTCGCCACCGAACTGGCCGAGCACGGCTACCCGCGCGAGGCGGGACCCGGCGTGTACGACATCCACTCGCCGCGCGTGCCCGACGCGGCGGAGGCGGCCTCGCTGCTGCGCAAGGGCCTGCTCGCCATCCCCGCCGAGCGGCTGTGGGTCAACCCCGACTGCGGCCTGAAGACCCGCGGTTGGCCCGAGACGAAGGCGTCGCTGGAGAATCTGGTGGCGGCGGCCCGTACGGTGCGCGCGGAGCTGTGAGGCTCCGGCCGACGGCCGCGTGACGCGGCGACGGCCGGGAGGGACGCGCGGAGCCTTCGCCGTCCCTCCCGGCCGGGCGGGCCACCGCCTGTCCCGGCTCGACGTGGTATGCGTACGGCGCGTGTGGCGTACGTGACGCGTAGTACGGCCCGTACGGCCCGTACGGCGAGACCCTCCTGGCTCCCTGCGCGCACGCCGGGCATACAGTCATGCGCGGTGGTGGTTCGTCGGCGGGGGGAGTACGGCGATGCGCGGCGCGACATGGGGATGGCGGACCGTCCAGGGCCTGTACCTGGCGGTCGTGGCCGTCCTGGCGGTGCTCGGCGCCGTCACCGGGACGAGCCTTCCGTACCTGCTGGCCGTGGCCGTGACCCTGCCCTTCGGGATGGCGGCGCTGGTCCTCGTCTACGGCGGCTACGCGCTGCTCAAGGGGGTCGGCGGGCTCTGGGCGTCGACCACGACCGCCGGCGGCGACGACGCCGCCTGGCTCAGCGCGGGCAGCGCGACGCTCAACGTCGTCCTCCTGATCGCCGCGGCCTTCGCCAACGTCCTGCTCTTCGAGCACCTGCGCCGCCGGCGCCCGCGTACCGCCCGGCGGTGAAGGCGCGGCGCCGGGCCGGGGGAGGGCGGGAGCGGTCAGGAAGGGAGCGGGGCGCCCCACCAGGACCGGTGGAAGGGGTCGTCCGCGCCGATCGAGCCCCGCGGGACCGGGCGGCCGGTCGCGGCCGACTTGTAGAGGGCGGTGACGAATTCGGTGGTGCGGCGCGCGTCGGCCGCCGTGTGCTCGGGCGGCTCGCCCCGCCGCATCCGCGCGACCAGGTCCGCGAGCTGAGGCGCCTGGTGCGCGGGCACCTCGGCGCCGATGGTGTCCCAGCCGGGCGTGGACGGCGGCCGGTCGGGCGCGGGGGTGAAGGTCCAGTGCTCGTTGCCGTACGCGTACAGGTGGCGCAGCTCCGTACTGGCCCGCGCGCAGTCGATCCGCAGATACGACTCCTGGCGCGCCGACACGACGCTGTTCACGATCGACGCCTGCGCGCCGGAGGCGAAGGCGACATGGGCGAGGGACACGTCCTCCGTCTCGATGTCCCGGTCGACCGTCGCGATCCGCGCGCTCACCTCCGCCCAGTCGGGCATCAGCCACAGCATCAGGTCCATGGCGTGGATGCCCTGCGTGACGGTGGCACCGCCCAGTTCGGTGGCGCGCCGACCGCGCCACGGCGCCGCGTAGTAATCCGCGCCCCGGTACCAGGTGGTCTGGCACAGCGCCAGCAGCGGCGGCCCGAGCACACCGTCGCGCAGCAGACCGCGTACGTGCGCGGCGCCCGACCCCGCGCGCCACTGGAAGACCGGCGCGCAGGAGCGGCCCGTCGCGCGCTCCGCGGCCAGGATCCGGTCGTGGTCGGCCAGCGAGCCGCACAGCGGCTTCTCGCAGTAGACCCAGGCACCCGCCTCCAGCGCGGCCACCGTCAGATCGGCGTGGGTGAACGACGGGGAGCAGATCACCACCAGGTCGGGCCGTTCGACGGCCAGCATTTCCAGCGGGTCGTCGTAACCGCGCGCGATTCCGTGCCGCGCCGCGAAGTCCCCGGCCCGCGCCGGGTCGGAGTCCGCGACCGCCACCAGGTCGAGCTGCCCGGACAGCGCCCGGATCGCGGGGACATGGGCGTCGTCGGCGATGCTGCCCGCGCCGATCAGCGCCGTACGGTACGGAAGGTCTCCGGCCGGCCGGGTCATCCGGTGCCTCCCTGGGTCGTCATGCCGCGCGCGAGCCACCGCGCGGTCACCGCGATCGCCTCGGGCTCGTGCTCGGGGGAGTGGAAACCGTGGCCGGCGCCGTGCAGCGGGTGGAATTCCCAGTGCGGGATGGTCGCCGCGACGTCACGGGCGATGTCGAAGGAGACGCAGTCGTCGCGGTTCCCGTGCAGGACGAGGGCGGGCGGCCCGCCCGCGGTGTAGGCGTCGATCGGCCGGTGGGCGGCCAGTTCCGCGAACAGCACCCGGCCCAGGGCGAACCGGCCGCCGATCAACAGCTCCCCGTGCTCGGCGAGGCCCTTCATGGGTCCCGGTCCGAAGTTCGTCAGTCCCCAGGGGAGTTCGGGTTCGAGGAAGGTCCGGCGCAGGTCGAGCACGGGATTCCACAGCACCAGGCGGGCCAGCCGTCCGCCCAGCCAGGGCATCGACAGGCCGGTGGACACGGCGCCGAAGCTCGCCGCCACCACCGCCAGCGGACCGGGCAACTCCCGTTCGGCGTAGGCCGCGACGGCCGCCAGGTCCAGCATCTCCCCGGCGATCGTCACACCTTGCGGAGCGCCGCCGCTCTGCCCGTGCCCGCGGAAGCTGAACCGCAGGGCGGTCAGGCCCTGTTCGGCCAGCCGCTGGGCGAGCCGTACGAACGCCCCGCCCTCGTCCAGATCCGCGGAGATGCCGTGGACCAGGAGCACCGTGCCCTCGGGGCCCGTTCCGGACCTGGTCCCTGGCCTGCTCCCGGGCCTTGTCCCGGAATCTGTACCGGGGGCGCCGGACGCGGGGCGGTGCACGACGGCGTCCAGTTCGATGCCGTCGGATGCGACCACCCGCACCCGTTGTCCGTCCGTCACGGAAACTCCCTGCCTGCTCGATGTGTTGACGTCATCCACACGGACCGACATGTGACGACGTGTAGCGGCTGGTACCGGTGCGCTTCGGCGCGGACGGGCGGCACCCCTCCGGCCGCCCGTCCGCGCACCCAAGCGTCCCTACGGCGTCCAGCGGTACAGCAGCACCTTGTTGAACAGGTCGTCCTCGACCTGGACCAGATAGTCGCCGTTGGACCTGCGGGTCGCGGTGATGCCGTACGGCACGTCGACCCACCCCGTACGTTCCACGCCGCCGACGTTGGCGCCGGGCTGCCAGGTCCCGACCGGGCTGGCGTCGGCGGCCTTCCACACCCAGATCTGCCCGCGCGTCGCGATACCGGAGATGAAGATGTAGTCGCCCGCGAAGGCCAGACTCACCATGGTCACGATCGGGTTGGCGGCGGTGTCCCAGGGCAGCAGCAGCGTCCAGGTCGGGGTGCGGTTGCCGGTGCTCCACTTGTCGTAGCGCACCAGGACCTTGCCGCACTCCTTCCAGTGGGCGTTGTCGAAGACCTGGTCAGGGGTGTAACCGACCATGTACATCACGTCGGTCGCCACGTCGTAGTGCAGACGTCGGACGACGCTGAACGGCGCGGGCAGCGCGATCGTCTCCCGGCTCGCGTACGTGTAGATCGGGTTGCCCTGCGCGTCGAAGCCCTGCAACGGGTAGCGGCGCAGGTCGCGGTCGCCGCCCTCCCAGATGTCGCCCCGGTCGTCGACGTACCAGACCCAGCAGTTGCCGGGGGAGTTGCTGCCGTCGCCCGGCTGGATGAACTCCCCGGCCTCGAAGGCGCCGTTGCCGCTCAGGTCGCGCCAGATCCACTGACCCGAGGCGGGCTGGTTCGGCGGCCAGTTGGGGTCGTCGCCCGGATCGGCGCCCGACCAGTGCGCCTTGAAGATCGCCCCCGACGGCTTCGCGATCTCGCCCTGGAAGCGGTAGATGAGCAGGTGACCGCAGTACATGCCCGTCACGTACATGTACATCTGCCCGTTGAGCCGCTTCAGGAAGGGCGAGGTGGCGTGGTGGTGATGGCCGGGCAGGAACAGCCGTGCGTCCTGCGGGTAGTTGACGGAGTCGAGGGTGTAGCTGCGCCAGGTCGCGTCGGTGCCGGGCTGCCGCGCGTAGTTGACGGTGTAGTGATTCTGCTTGGTGTAGACCTCGACGCCGTCGGACGCTGGGTCGAAGTCGGCGGAGTCCACGAAGGCGCTGCCCTGGAGCTGCCACACCACGGCCCCGGCCGCGGTGAACTTCCGCAGCCAGGTGCCGAATTCGTACATCGCGACATAGACGTTGCCCGCGGAGTCGCCGCCGACGCCGACGATGCCGAAGAACTTGTCCGCGGTGACCCGGCCCGGTGTCCCCGCGCCGATGCCGCCCGCCTGGCCGAGGCTGCGGGCCCGGGTGGGCGTACCGGACAGGCCGGTGTACGTGTGGACTTGGCGCAGCGGGCCGTTGTCGCCGACGAGGAGGTCGCCGTGGACGTCCAGGGCGAGCGAGGTGGGCAGCCAGTCGGCGGAAGGGCCGCTGATCGTTCCGGCCAGCGCCGCGCCGGTGTTGGAGAAGTGCAGGACCTGCGCCGGGTGCGCGGGGTCGGCGTGCCAGAAGTGGCCGTCGTTGGCGTCGCGCGTGACATTCGCGACCACCCAGATCTCGCCGTTGGCGCCGATCGCCACCGCGCCGGGCTTGTTGACGCTCCAACTGCGCAGCAGCGCGCCGCTGGCGGCATCGAAGACCTTGACGAGGTTGGCCGCCCGGTCGGTGGCCACCACCTGCGTCGCCGAGGCCGCGGCGGCGGCGGGCGAACTGCCCACGGCGTAGGTCAGCGAGGTGGCGGCGCCGTTCAGGCCGAAGCGCGTCAGGCCGTTGCCGACGCTGAGATAGACGTACGAGTCGTTGACCGCCACCGCGTCGCCGTTCGCGCCGTGGCAGTTCCCGATGAGGTGGCCGTCCTTGTAGATACCGGCGTAGTTCCCGCCCTCGTCCCAGAAGCTGACGGTGTAGACGGTGCCGTCCTTGGCGACGGCGATGTTGAAGACGAAGTCCTGCACCCACTCGGTGGCCCCGGAGAAGGTGTTCCCGGTCCAGGAAGTGACCACGTTCGGCAGGGTGTTGGTCGGGATCGCGGTGGCCACCGGGGGCGCGGCGAGCGGCCCTGACGCACCGGTGGGCGCGGTGGCCGGCGGGGCGGCGGCCCGCGCCGCGGAGGTGACAGCGGCCGGAAGCGCCACGGCGGCTCCGGCGACGATCGCGGCGTTCCTGCCGTAGGCCAGCATCCGCCGGCGGGAGACCGCGCCGGCACCGCGCGGGGTGTGACGGGGTGCGGGGGGATTGTCTGCGGGTTCCTGCTCGCTCATGTTCGGGGTCCTCCGTCGTGGGGCCGACACCTTCGAGCCGGTCTGGCGGTACACGAGTGACCGTTCACTTGACGGGAGGTAAAGCTAGAACTCGCCGCACCCGGCGTCAATGGCAAATACCTCTTCCGCTCGGGAGCGATCGGTTCTACGATGAGTGACACGTCATGTGAACGGTCACTGAAGAATCGAGGATGCCGCGTGTCGGACCGGCCGACCCTGCGTACCGTCGCGGCCGAGGCGGGTGTCTCCCACCAGACGGTCTCCCGGGTGATCAACGGCGACCGTACGGTCACCGACGCCGTACGCGGCCGGGTGCTGGCCGCCATGCGGACGCTCGACTACCGGCCGAGCGCCGGTGCCCGCGCCCTGGCCAGCGGCCGTACCGAGGTCATCGGCGTCGTCCTGCCGCACAACCCCGGATTCGCCTTCTCCAACGACCACTTGATCCGCCTGGTGCAGGGCGCCGACCAGGAACTGACCTCGCGCGGCTACGGGTTGCTGCTGTCCACCCGCGAGGTGGCCGACGAACCCGCCTCCGCCTACCGCCGGTTCGTCCAGCGCCGCCAGGTCGACGGCCTGCTGGTCGAGGCCGGAACCGGCGGGGAGTCGCTGCCCGCCCTGCGGTCCGCCGGATACCCCACCGTGGTCATCGGCTACACCGCCGAAGACCTCACCTGCGTCCACCCCGACGACGAGGGCGGCGCCTACGCCGTCGCCCAGCACCTGCTGGCCCTCGGCCACCGCCGGATCGGCGTGGTCAACGGCCCCCGGGAGAACCGGCTCGCGATGGCCGCCCGGCTGCGCGGGCTGCACCGCGCCTTGGCCGACGCGCACCGCACTGTCCCCGACGACCTCATGGAGCACGGCGACTTCACCGCCGCGTCCGGCTACGCGGCGGCCGAACGGCTCATGGCCCACCCGGAACCGCCCACCGCGATCTTCGCCTTCAACGACGGCATGGCCCTGGGCGCGCTGCGCTGGCTGCGCGAGCACGAACACGCCCTGCCCGCCGACGTGTCCGTGGCGGGCTTCGACGACACCGAGGCCGCCGACCTCGTCGATCCGACGCTGACCAGCGTCAACCTGCACAGTGTCGACGTGGGCCGGCGCGCCGCGCAGATCCTGCTCGACCTGCTGGACGGCCGCCCGCCGGCCCAGCGCGAGAACGTCATGCCCAGCACGCTCAAGGTCCGCGCGTCCACAGCGCCGCCGCGCGCGGCCGGTTGAGCACCCGCCGCCCCGCGCGATCCCGCCCCGCGTCGGCCCCGCTTCGCGCAAGCCCGCCGCACATCAGCCCCGCCCCGCGCGATCCCGCCGCCTGACGCGTCAGCCCCGACTCGTACACCCCCTATGGGTACGCCCCAGACCCCCGGAAAGGACCGGTCGCACCGATGGACCACGCCCAGAACCGGAGCGAAAGCCCGGACGCCTGCGCCTACGTCGAGGACGTATCACCCGGCAACGGCCGGATGCGGCCCCGCGCGTCGTTCGACTCCGACGCACCCGCCCTCGACCTGAACGGCGACTGGAGCTTCCGGCTCGGCGACGGACTCCACGACGTGACCGTGGGCTTCGAGGACCCGGAGTTCGACGCCGCCGAGTGGACGACCATTCCCGTGCCCTCGTCCTGGCAGATGGACGGCGTCCCCGGACCCGGCCGCTTCGGCACACCCGCGTACACCAACGTCACCTTCCCGATCCCCGTCGACCCGCCGCGCGTGCCCGACGAGAACCCGACGGGCGAGTACCGCAGGGAGTTCGACGTCGCGGAGGGCTTCGCCGACGGCGGCACCGCGGTGCTCCGCTTCGAGGGCGTCGACTCCGCCTTCGCGGTCTGGCTCAACGGCCGGCCGCTCGGCGACGGGAAGGGCAGCCGGCTGCCCACCGAATTCGACGTCACCGACACCCTGCGGACCGGCCGTAACGTGCTGGCCGTACGGGTCCACCAGTGGTCGTCCGCCAGCTACTTGGAAGACCAGGACATGTGGTGGCTGTCGGGTATCTTCCGCCCCGTACGGCTGCTGGTCCGGCCGGCCGGCGGCATCGCCGACTTCTTCGTGCACGCCGACTACGACCACCACTCCGGCACCGGCACCCTGCGGGTCGACGTCGACGGCGCGGGCGACGCGCGCCTGAGCGTCCCCGAACTCGGCATCGCCGACGCCGATCCCGCCGGTCCGCACACCGCGCCGGGCGTCACCCCCTGGAGCGACGAACAGCCCCGGCTCTACGCGGGCGAACTCGTCACGGCCACCGAGCGCGTTCCGCTGCGTATCGGCTTCCGCCGGGTCGTGGTCGAGGACGGCGTCGTCACCGCCAACGGCAGGCCGCTCGTCTTCCGCGGCGTCAACCGGCACGAATGGGATCCGGTCAGGGGCCGCGCGCTGACCCGCGAGACGATGCTCGCCGACGTGCTGCTGATGAAGCGGCACAACATCAACGCCGTGCGGACCAGCCACTATCCGCCTGCCGCCGCCTTCCTCGACCTCTGCGACGAGCACGGCCTGTGGGTGGTCGACGAGTGCGACCTGGAGACCCACGGCTTCTCGGAGAACGGCTGGCGCCGCAACCCCTCCGACGAGCCCGAGTGGCGCCCCGCGCTGCTCGACCGGGCCGAGCGGATGGTCGAGCGCGACAAGAACCACCCCAGCGTCGTGATGTGGTCGCTCGGCAACGAGTCCGGCGTCGGCGCGAATCTCGCGGCCATGGCCGAGTGGATCCGCGACCGCGACCCCGACCGGCTGATCCACTACGAGGGCGACTGGGACGACTGCGCCTACACCGACGTGTACTCGGTGATGTATCCCGACTACGCGTTCGTGGCGGCGGTCGCCGCGCGCCAGGAACCGCTCACCGGCGACCCGGCCAACGACGCCCGCAGGCGCGCGATGCCGTTCCTGCTGTGCGAGTACGCCCACGCGATGGGCAACGGCCCCGGCGGACTGCGCCAGTACCAGGAGCTGTTCGAGAGCAGCCCCCGGCTGGCGGGCGGCTTCGTCTGGGAGTGGATCGACCACGGCGTAGCCCAGCGCGACGACGAAGGCACGCTCTTCTACGCCTACGGAGGCGACTTCGGCGAGCCCGTCCACGACGGCAACTTCGTCGCCGACGGCCTGGTCTTCCCCGACCGCACCCCCTCTCCCGGACTCCTGGAGTACGCGAAGGTCATCGAGCCGGTCAGGATCACCGCCCGCCGCGACGGCGGCGGAGTCGAGATCCGCAATCTGCACCACACCCGGGACACCGGCTACCTGCGCTGGGTCTGGCTGCTCGAAGTCGACGGCGAGCAGGCGGGGGAGGGCGCATGGGAGGTCCCGGTGACCGGCCCCGGCGACACCCGCCGCGCGGACTGGCCCGACAGCCTGGCCAAGGCGCTCGCTGCGGCGGGACCGGGGGAGCGCTGGGTGACCCTCAGCGCGCAGCTCGGCGCGGACGAGTCGTGGGCCGGAGCCGGGCACACCGTCGCCTGGTCCCAGTTCGCCCCGGACGACAACGCCGCGACCACGCTGACGGCGGGACCGGCGGGCGGGGCTTCCGCCGCGACTACGCTGACGGCGGGACCGGCGGGCGGGACTTCCACCACGACGACCCCTCAGGCGCGCCGCCGCGGAACGATCACCCTCGGCGCCGGACAGTTCGACGCGGCCGACGGACGGCTGCTCCGCCTCGGTGACTTGGCACTCGAAGGCCCCCGCGTCGACCTGTGGCGTGCCCCGATCGACAACGACGGCCGGTCGCCGCTCCTGGCCGCCTGGCACCGCAGCGGCCTGCACCGGCTCCGGCACAAGGTGCTGGAGATCTCGGCGGGCGAGGCGAGCCTCACGGTGAGGACCAGGATCGCCCCGGCGGGCCTGGACCTGGCGATGCTGGCGGACTACCACTGGACCATCGCGCCCGGAGACCGGCTCGTACTCACCGTCGACACCCGGCCCGTCGGCACCTGGGAGGTACCGCTGCCCCGGCTCGGCGTCGCGCTGACCCTCCCGGCGGCGCTCGACCGGCTGAGCTGGTTCGGCCTCGGTCCCGGCGAGTCCTACCGGGACAGCGAGGAGGCCGTCCGCGTCGGGCGGTACGCGACCACGGTCGCCGAGGCGCAGACGCCGTACGTGTACCCGCAGGAGAACGGCAACCGGCGCCATGTGCGCTGGGCCCGCCTCACCGGTCCCGAAGGCGACTCCGCGGGGCCCGGTCTGGAGATCACCGGCAGCCCCTGGTTCGACCTGACCGCGCGGCCCTGGTCCACCGCGGCCCTGGCGGCGGCCAGGCACACCGCCGACCTCAGGCCCGACGGCCGTATCCACCTCAATGTCGACCTCGAACACCACGGCCTCGGCAGCGCCTCCTGTGGACACGCGTTGCAGCCCCGGCACCATCTGGCCGCCGTACCGGGCCGCTTCACGCTCGGGTTCGGTCTGACGGAAGGGGAGGCCGCAGCCGATGGCGTAGGGTGATTTCGGCGACCCCGGCGGCGGTATGATCCGAGCGTGAGACAACGTTGGCCCTCCCCTCGGCGCCGCGTCGCCGAGGGGAGCAGCACGTGAGTACACCGAGCCCGAGCGCGGCCCCGCGGCGGCCGACGATGACCGACGTCGCCCGGGAGGCCGACGTCAGTCTCAAAACGGTCTCGCGTGTGGTCAACGGCGTGTCCACCGTCGATCCGGAGATGGCCGAGCGGGTCAGGGCCGCCGTGGTGCGGCTCGGCTTCCGCCGCAACAACATGGCCAGGGACCTGCGCACGCAGTCCACCTCGGCCACGGTCGGCCTGCTCATCGAGGATCTGGCCAACCCGTTCTACGCGGGCATCGCCGCCGCCGCGGCGCAGTGCGCCCTGGAGAACGACACCCTGCTGATCACCGCCAGTTCCGAGGAGGACGCCGAGCGGGAACGCCGACTGCTGTTGCAGATGTGCGAGCGACGCGTCGACGGGCTGCTGGTGGTACCGGCCGGCAGCACCGCCGACCACGTCTACCTGCGCGCGGAGATCGACATGGGCACCCCTGCGGTGTTCCTCGACCGGCCGCCCACCAACCTGCGCGCGGACACCGTGCTCATCGACAACGCGGCGGGCGCGCGGTCCGCGATCGAGCATCTGACGGCCCGCGGCCACGAGCGGATCGGCGTGGTCTCGGACTGGCTGAGCATCCACCCCATGGTCGAGCGGCTGTCGGCCGCCGAGACCGCGCTGGAGCGGGCCGGGCTGCCGTACCGCCCCGACCTGATCAGATACGGCCTGCACACCGTGCGCGACACCGAGGCCGCCGTCGAGCGGATGCTCACCGGGCCGCAGCCGCCGACCGCGCTGTTCGCGCTGAACAACCGGCTCACACTCGGCGTGCTCGGCGCGCTGAACCGGCTCGGCGGCGAGGTCGGCGCGGGCGGCGCGGCTAGCGCCGTCGAAGTGGTGGGTTTCGACGACTTCGAGACCGCCGCGCTGATGGCCCACCCGCTGACCGTGGTGTCCTACGACGCCCGCGCCATCGGCCGGATCGGCGCGGAACTGCTCTTCAGGCGGATCGCGGGGGACAAGTCGCGGCCCCAGACGGTGGTCATCCCCACCGCCCTGGTCGAGCACGGCGCGGCGCGGCCGGGCGCCGGACGGTGACCGGCGCGGGGCCGCCGGGTCACGCGCGGGACTGAACCGGGCCGCCGTCGGTCCTGTTCAGCCTCCGCCCCCCACGCTCACCCCGCGAACGTCCCCACCCCCGCCACGTACCCGGCGCGGTCCCGTACCGCGACGGCGCCGAGGCTCATGCCGATACGGGCCGCTTCCGCCGATCCCCGGCCGGTGAGGGCGGCGCGCCACGCGCCCGACGGGATGTCCACCCAGGCCAGTTCGCCGGTGCGGAGGTCCACAACGGGACCCTCGCCGACCACGGCTCCGCCGGGGACGAAGATGTCCGGCGCGTGCAGGTAAACGGCTTGTGACACGGTCGCTCTCCGGATCCCTGCGCGGGATTTCTCTGTCACTCGCGCGAAAACTCTAGGCAACGTTGTCTCAGGTGGCTAGGGTTCAGCACGACCGCCTGCGGAGGGCGGCCGGGTCGGACCTGCTGCCCCGGTTCTCCTTCCGGTATGCGCGGTTGATCTGTCGACAGCCGTCAGGACGTAGCTGACCAGGCATGAAGGCGCCACCTGTCGGTGAGCGCGCGCGGCCGGAGCCGTGGCGCGGGCGTCGTGATCCCCTCCAACCCCCTGGGGAACGCCGCTTGTCTCGTCAGGCAACGTTGTCTCAGCTGGTCAGACATGTTTCCCCGACCTCGGAAAGGAGCGGTGATGGCCGACTTCGCCAGTCCGGCGCAGTTGTGGGCCGCACGCGACGCCCTGCGTATGCGGGGCGCCGCGGTCAGCCTGCTGACGGACGGCGCGCGGCTGAGCGTCGAGCCCACGGGCGGCCAGGTGGCCGGTGAGGACGGGGACGCCGGGCGTCCCGTGGACGCCGACGTGCTCGAACTGCGCGCCGACGCGGCCACAACGGCCGTACTGCGGCTGGACGTTCCGCTCGGCGACGCGGCGGGTTACTGGCATCCGGGGGCGGGCTGGGACCGACACCTGGTGGCGGACTGGGCCAACCCCTGGCGCACCGTCGGCCTGGTCGACTCCGCGCCGCTGGGCTGCCTGTACGACACGGCGGGCCGCGCGCTGCTGGCCTTCGCGTCCGACCGGATCGCGGCCACCACCCGGGTCAGATTCGGTGTGGGCGAGGAGACGGCCCGCTTCGGGGTGTGGCTCTCGATGGACCTCGCGGCGGGCGAGACCTGTCGGATCCGCGTCCAGGCCCCGGGCCGCCCGTGGGCCGACGCCGTACGGGAGGTGACCGGCGGTCTCGCGGACGCCGAGCCGCTGCCCGTACCCGACGCGGCCCGCGCCCCCGCGTACTCGACCTGGTACTCGATGCACCGCGAGCTGACGGCGACGGGCGTCGAGGCCGAGGCCGTGCTCGCCGCCGAAATGGGCTGCGGGGTGCTGCTGTTGGACGACGGCTGGCAGCTCCACGCGGACGGTCCCGGCTACTCCGGAAGCGGCCAGTGGACCCCGGACCCGGCCAAATTCCCGGACTTCGCCGCGCACGTGAAGACCGTGCAGGGTCTGGACCTGCGGTACGTGGCCTGGATCGCGCCCCTGCTGGTCGGCGAACGCACCCCGGCGTACCAGGAGTTGGCGCAGGTCGCGCCGCACGAGGTGACGCGGCTCGGCTGCCGGGTCCTCGACCCGCGCCGCCCGGCGGCCCGGCGCTTCGCCGTCGACTCCTGCGTCGACCTCGTCCGGCGCTACGGCCTGGACGGGCTCAAGATCGACTTCCTGGACTTCGCGATGGCGTACGCGGCCGAGGAGTACGCGGCTGAGGAACTCGCCGGCGGGGACCACGCGGCCGAGGTCCATGGGGCCGACCGGCTTGCTGTTGAAGAGAACGCCGCAGATGAGAACGTCAGGACCGGCCGCGATGACGGCACCGGTGCGGGCCGTGGTGCCTCCACAGACGCCGGTACCGGTGTCGCCACCGCCGCCGGACCTGACACCGGCGGAGGCACCGGCACCGGTAAGGACACCGGCCGCGGTGTCACCACGGAGGTGTCCGCCGACCCCGCTGCCAAGGACGTCGCCGATGTGGGCCTGGGCATACGGCTGTTGCTCACCGAACTGCGCGAGCGGCTGCGCCAACTGCGCGGCGACGAGCTGCTGATCGAGCTGCGGCAGCCCTACACCGGCCCCGGCATGCGGCGCTTCGGCAACATGCTCCGGGCCGCCGACTGTCCGGCGGACGCCACCGCCAACCGGGTCCGCACGCTGGACACCGGCGTGCTCGCCGGATCGGCGGCGGTCCACTCGGACATGCTGATGTGGGACCCGGCCGCCCCGGCGGAAGCGGCGGCCCGACAGCTGCACTCCGCGCTGTTCTCGGCACCGCAGATCTCCGTCGCGCTGGCCGGACAGAGCGCGGAGCACCGCGCGATGACCGCCTTCTGGCTCGGCGTCCGGCGGACGTACGCCGATGTCCTCGGCCGGGGCGAGATCCGCGCCGGACGCCCCGACCAGCTCCACCAGACGGTGACGGCCGCCCTGGGCCGACGCGCTGTCATCGCCTGCTACGCCGAACACCACGTCGTCCCGCTCCAGTTGGCGGAGTTCACCGAGGTCGCCCTGGTGAACTCCACCGCCGGGTCGCGCGTGGTCCTGGACATCGAGGACCCCGGCGCCGAGCGGCCGGGCGTGGCGGGCATGGCGGGCGTGTCGTGCCAGGACAACGAAGCTCCTGGCGCCGCCGGGCCCGGCGTCCGCGTCCGGCTGGACGTCTTCGACGCCTGCGGCAGAACCGCCGCCTCGGGCCCGCGCACGCTCGGCCCCGGACTCACCCCGATCGCCGTCCCGCCCTCCGGCCTGTGCGTCATCCGGCCGGCGGCACCCGAACAATCCCCGCGCTGAACCCTGGAGAGGACCGACCGTGACAGACAGCCACGCCAGATCCGACCGCACCACCCCGGCGACGCCGACCTCGGCGACGGCCACCCCCGCGGAGGTCTCCCGGCGCAAGGTCGTGGGCTACGGAGCGGCCGCCGTCGCGGGCGCCGCCGCCGCGAGCGCCATGGACTGGGGCCTGGCGCCGAGCGCCCGCGCCGCGGCGCCCGAGAGCACGGCGGCAGCCGCCGCGCTGCCCGTGGTCGCCTTCGGATTCTCCGACCCGACCGGCCTCTACCCGGTGACCGGTACGGCGAAGGCCGCCCCCGACCTGCTCGTGGTCTTCAACCCCACGACGGCGCTCAGCGGTTCGGTCACCTGGTCGATCGCCGCCCGCGCCGGGGCGCCGCTGAACAGCGGCACCACGGCGTTCACCGCCCCGGCCGGTACGCAGACCACCACCACGATCCCGCTGGGCTCGTACGATCCCGACCACTACGCCGTCACGGCCACGGTCACCAACGCCTCCGGTACCCAACTGCTGTCGCAGACGCTCGGGTTGGGCGTGATCCGGCCGACCGTGGCGGGCCGCAGGCCGAACTCCGCGTTCGGGCTGGGCATCCGCTCGGAGTCGACTCCCGCCATCACCCGGCAGATCGCCCAGCGCATCGGCGTCAAGTGGTGCCGGGGCATCGACGCCGTGCAGCCGGATACCGTCTGCCCGTCCCCCGGCGTCTTCTGGCAGCAGCCGCAGATCGACGCGGCGCGGGCCGAGATCGCCGACTGGCACGCCCACGGCATCGAGGCCCTCGCCGGCATCAACTACAACATGTCGTGGAATGTGCAGCCCGGCCCGGACGGCAAGCCGGTGAAGACGTACCAGAACCGGCCCAAGGACCTGGTCGCGCACGCCGAGATGGTCTACCACTGCATCGCGCCGCTCCAGGACCTGGTCCCCAACTGGGAGGTGTGGAACGAGCCGTGGGTGCACGGCTGGGCGTGGATGACCGGTGACGCCCAGGACTACCGCGACATGTGCAAGCTGATCTGGGACCGGGTGAAGCCCGAGTTCCCCGACGTGAATCTGATCGGCGGCGGCTCGGTCACGTACAACCGCGACATCGTGTACGCGCGGGGCTCCAAGGACACGGGCTACATCGACGGCTCGGTGAACCACGCCTACGGCTACCCCGACGCCACGCAGTACGCGATGACCAAGACGCAGGTCAAGATGGACCGCCTCTGGTCGCGCACCCAGGGCCGCGCCGGGCAGTGGCAGACCGAACTGGGCAACGCCGACGCCAACTTCACCCATCTGCCGGCCGGACAGGCCGGGTACGGCGTGGCCCGCACGGTGGCGCCGACGTACCTGCTGCACATGCTCGCGGGCGCCGAGGAGGACTCGCCGATCCGGATCTTCTGGTTCTCGCTGTCCTACGACAAGACCTACTCCGGCGTCGAGTTCAACATCTACGACATCGCCACGAAGTCCCCCAAGCCCGCCGTCGTCGCCTACGCGACCATGACGAGCCTGCTCGAAGACGCCACGCTGGAAGAGGAGTTGTACCCGAACGCCAAGTCGACGTGGGGCTTCCTGTTCCGCGGCGCCGACGGCAAGGGCCGGGCCGCCGTCTACGCCGACCAGCTCTACGACGGCACGATGGAGGACCAGAGCGCCGGGTACAACGGCACCGTCACCCTCAACGGCGCGCAGGGCGTGCGGGTCTACGACTACCTCGGCCGCCGGCTCGCCGACGGGGCGTCGTCGTCCGTCACGCTCCAGGTCAAGCCGTGGGAAGTCCTGTACTTCGACAGCGATCTGAGCCCCGAGGCGCTGAAGTCGGTGCTGACCACGGGTGCCGGCTTCGACTACGACACCCCGCTGAAGGTCGAGGTCCAGTCCTTCACCAAGCCGCTGGGCGCGAGCAGCACCATCGACGTCCTGGTGGAGAACGTCTCGCCGCAGACGCAGAACGCGAAGGTGGTGATCACCCCGCCGTCCGGCTGGCAGGTGTCGCTGTCGGTCTCGCCGTGGATCAGCCTCAAGCCCGGCCAGTCGAAGACGCTGACCTTCCCTGTGACGTCGTTCACGGCCAACTCCGCGAACCAGTACGAGATCGGCTACGACATCACGGTGCCGCGCGGCTCGGCGCAGGTGCACCAGACCGGGACGCGGAAGGTGCAGCTCGCGTATCTGCCGTTCCGTCAGATCACCGTCGGCGGAAGCGCCAGCCAGTGGAACGACGTCGTCCCGGTGACGATGACCAGCACTGGTGCGGCCGGTGACACCAAGACGTACAGCCTCCAGGCCGCCTGGGACGACGGCTTCCTGTACTTCAGGGCGCTGATCGAGGACGATGTCCAGCTCTCCAACGTGCCCTTCGCGGCGAACGAGTACCTCTTCCCGTTCAAGGCGGACAGCATCCAACTCGGCTTCGACGCGGTCGCGCACAAGACCGAGGATCTGCTGGTCGGGGACGCGCACTACGAGAAGTGCCTGCGGTCGCTCTCCCACTTGTACGTCGTCACGCTCGCCACCGGAGGCGTCCCCGAACTGCACCGCCAGCTCGCGCCCGGCACCAACTACCAGACGTACTACCCGACCAACGCGACGCTCCCGACGCCGCTGGGCCCGATGGACGCGAAGCCGGACAGCGGCACCGAGGGCCGGGTGCTGGTGTCGCGGGACGACGTCAACAAGGTGACCAGGTACGAGGTCGCGCTCGCCTGGAGCCAACTCCCCGAGGTGGCAGCCGCGGTGAAGAACGCGCAGCCCGGCGCCGTCACCCCGATGTCCTTCGCCTTCCAGGTGACGGACGCGGGAACCGGCGGTCACGGCGCCACGTACTGGACGACCGTCGCGGAGCCGCCCACGTCCGGCTGCTACAACTTCGCGCCGTTCTGGGGCACCGGCGCCCAGTTCACCGGCGGTCGCGTGGACACCCGCTGGGGCATCGGCAGTTGACCGTCCCCCGCACCCCGTAACGCCTCTTCGCACAGAACCAGGAGCACCCTCCCGTGACCGACCACGCCGCCGATTCCGCCGGACCCGTCAAGGAGTCCGTGCCCGTAGAGCCGCCGTGGGCGCAGCCGTCCGGAGTCCGTATCACCGGGGTCAGAACGATCCTGACCGCTCCCGCGGGCACCACGCTCGTCGTGGTGCGGGTCGACACCAGCGAGCCCGGCCTGTACGGACTCGGCTGCGCGACCTTCACGCAGCGGGCGAAGGCGGTCGCCACGGCGGTCGACGAGTATCTGGCGCCGCAGCTCATCGGCCGCGACCCGGCGGACATCACGGACATCGCGTCGACCCTGCACGTCAGCGGCTACTGGCGGTCGGGCCCCGTGCTCAACAACGCGCTGTCCGGCGTGGACATGGCCCTGTGGGACATCAAGGGCAAGCAGGCGGGACTTCCGGTGTGGCAGCTCCTCGGCGGACGCTGCCGCACCGCGGTCCCGGTGTACGCGCACGCCGCGGGACGGGACGCGGCGGAGGTCACCGACGAGGTGCTGGCCCTGATGGCCGAGGGGTACGGGCACGTCCGCTGCCAGGTGGCGGTGCCCGGCGCGGGCACCTACGGGGCGCCGGCCGCCGCGGCCACCGCCGGCGCCGCCAAGGCGCTGACCCCCAACGCCTGGGACCCGGCGGCCTATCGGCGTACGGTGCGCGGCCTCTTCGAGCACCTGCGGGAGCACGCGGGCTCCGAGGTCGAGCTGATCCACGACGTGCACGAGCGGGTGCACCCCACCGACGCCGTACGGATCGCGGCGGACCTGGAGCCGTACGACCTGTTCTATCTGGAGGACCCGGTCGCGCCCGAGGACATCGAGTGGCTGCGCGTCCTGCGCGGGCGCTCGGTGACCCCGATCGCGATCGGCGAGCTGTTCACCAACCCCGCCGAGTACCGCCCGGTCGTCATGGAGCGGCTGTGCGACTTCATCCGGGTCCATGTGTCGGCGATCGGCGGCATCACCCCGGCGTGGCGGCTCGCCGCCGCCTGCGAGATGTTCGGCGTGCGGACCGCCTGGCACGGCCCCGGCGACGTCTCGCCGGTCGGGCACGCCGCCAACCTCGCCCTCGACCTGGCCGCCCCCAACTTCGGCATCCAGGAACAGCATCTGTTCGGCCCGGCCGCGCGGGAGGTCTTCCCCGGCTGCCCCGAGATCCGCGACGGCCACCTGTGGCCGAGCGACGCGCCCGGTCTCGGCGTCGACCTCGACGAGCGGCTGGCGCTGAAGTACCCGCCCAAGGGCGCGGCGGAGCCCGGCCAGGCGTGGAGGCCGCCGCGGCGGGCCGACGGCGCGCTCCAGCGCCCCTGACGCGCACCGGCCCGCCCGGCACCGACCCCGATCCGCACCCGGCACCGACCCCGATCCGCACTCGAACCGACCCCGATCCGCACTCGAACCGACCCCGAATCGCACTCGAACCGAACTCGAAACGAAGGAGCCCCACCCTCATGCGACCCCGTACCTTCGTCACGCTGCTGGCGGCGACCGCCTGCGTGTCGGCCGCGCTCACCGGCTGCGGCTCCTCCTCGTCCGACAGCGGCGGCGCCACGACCACCCTGACCGTCGCCGAGTGGACCAACCCGGGCGCGATCGAGTTCACGCAGGACCTCAACGCCAAGTTCGAGAAGGCCCATCCGGGCGTGAAGGTCAAGCTCCAGCAGGCGCCGAACAACAACGGCGCCTGGCAGCAGCTCTGGAACAGCCTGCTCCAGTCCAAGTCCGTTGACGTGCTGGCCCTTTCCGCGCCCACCCAGGCGGGCTTCGCGCCCAGCTACACCAGCCTCAAGCCCGCGGGCGCCGCGGCGCTGATCGACGCCGGGCAGATGACCGACCTGTCGGCGCAGCCGTTCATGAAGAACTACGACGCGACGGCCCAGGCCGCCGCGGCCGGGCGCAACGGGAAGGTCTACGGCGTCATGGCCGCGCAGTACGCCGCCGCCGGGTCGATCTGGTACAAGAAGGATCTTCTCGACAAGTACCACATGGGCGTGCCCACCACCTTCCAGGAGTTCCTCGACGACTGCGAGACGCTGAAGAAGGCGGGCAAGACCCCGATCTTCGTGGCCGCGAAGGACAACATGCAGGGCGGGGTGTGGCAGGGCTCGGTGAACCAGACGCTCATGCAGGGCCGCCCGGCCTCTGACTCGGTCAAGGTGTCGAGCGAGCGGGCCGACGCGTTCTGGAAGGGCACGCAGTCCTGGACCGACCAGGTCTACAAGGACGCGGCAGGCCGTTACGAGAAGGTCATGAAGTACATCGAGCCCAACGCGGCCGGTGTCGCCCAGCTCACCGCGCCCGGAGTCTGGGCCGCGAAGTCCGACGACTACCCGTTCCTGCTTGACGGCTCGTGGGACGGCGCGCTCATCCAGAAGGCCAACCCCACGCTCAACCTCGGGTTCTTCACCATGCCCGGCACCGACACCCCGGCGGCCAACCGCCTCATGCTCAAGCCCGACCTGACCTGGATGGTCCCGACGACCGCCAAGCACAAGGATCTGGCCATGGAGTGGCTGACGATGTTCTCCGACCCGGAGAACTACAAGGAGTGGCTGACCAAGACCGGCTCCATCTCCACCCAGCCCGCGCTGAAGAACACCGGACTGCCGTGGATGGACTGGCAGAACGCCCACATGGACGACGCCTTCCAGCAGCTCAGCAACCCGTGGGTGCCCGCGGGCGCGCCCGTGGACGCGGGCGGTCCCGACTTCTCCAAGATGACGCCGATCGGCGGCGACAGCGCCGACACGATCCTCAGCCGCTCGGCGAGCGCGTACCGCAAGTCGGTCGGCAACTGACCACCGCCTCCCAGGCACCATGAGAAAGGAGGCGCGGCGTGGCACGCTGTCCCTTCGGAACCCAACGGACGCGGCGGTTCATTCCCTGGGCCAGCATCGCGATTCCGGGAGCGGGCTGGCTGCTGTTCGGGCTCTACCCGTCCCTGGCCACCATCGGATACTCCTTCACCAGGTACTCCGGGCTCCCGGGCACGCCGCTCAACTTCTGCGGACTGTGCAACTACGACGCGGCGTTCACGTCGCTGTCCACCCAACTGTGGAGCGCCGTACGGGTCACGCTGATCTATGTCATCGGCGTGACCGTGCTCCAGAACGCGATCGGGCTGGGACTGGCCCTGCTGCTCAACCGGCCGGGCCGCTCCCTGACCTTCTACCGCGCGCTGATCTTCATGCCGCAGATCTTCTCCGTCACCGTGGTCGGCGCGGTCTTCTCCCTCATGCTCGACCCGTACTCAGGGCCGGTGGAGAAGGTCGTGCACGGCCTGTTCGGCGTCGACTCCGCCTTCCTCGGGTCGAGTTCACTGGCGCTGTGGCTGGTGATGATGGTGAACGTCTGGATGTTCTCCGGCTACTCGATGCTCATCTACATCGCGGGACTGCGGAACATCCCGCGCTCGGTGTACGAGGCCGCGGCGATGGACGGCGCGGGGCGGTTCCGGGTGTTCCGGCATGTGACGTGGCCGCTGCTGGCCCCGGCCACCACCGTGAACGTCTTCCTCACCGCCATGGCCACGCTGGGCGAGTACGCGCTGATCATGGTGCTCACCGCGGGCAACTTCGGCACCAAGACCCTGGGGTTGTACATGTTCCAGTCCGCGTTCGGCAGCGACAGCCAACTCGGCTACGGCTCGATGCTGGCGATGATCCAGTTCGTGCTGACCGTCGCGATCGGCGGCGTCCTGCTGTACGGCCTGCGCAGGCGGGAGGTCTCGCTGTGACGACCGCCCAGGCGGCCGACGCGTCGCCGTCGTCAGCGCCGAGGACCCCCGCGGCCCCCACCCGGCTCCAGCGGCTGATGTCCGCCAAGACGACCAAGGCGGCGGGGCTGAACCTGCTGTGCTTCGCCATCGCGGCCGGTCTGTTCGCCCTGCCGCTGGTCTACGTCCTGCTCCAGGCGTTCAAGACGTACACCGGATTCCTCCAGAACCCCACCGGGATGCCGCATCCGTGGACCACCGAGAGCTTCTCGGCGGCCTGGAACCAGGGGCACTTCGGACGGCAGATGATCAACAGCCTTGTCTACGCGGTCATCCCCGACGTCGTCACGCTGATCCTCGGCGTCTTCCTGGCCTTCCCCATCTCCCGCGGCTACTTCAAATACTCCAACGGGCTGTACACCTTCTTCATCTTCTCCGGCTTCCTGCCCGGCGGCCTGATCCCGCTGTTCATCGAGGCCAGGACGCTGGGCCTGTACAACAGCATGGTCGGCTACCTGATCCTGACCAGCCTGTCCGGCGCGGGGTTCTTCTTCTTCGTCGGCTACATCAAGGGCATCCCGCGCGAGATCGACGAGGCGGCGGCGCTCGACGGCTGCGGCTACATCCGGTTCATCTTCACCATCATCATTCCGCAGATGAAACCGGCCCTGGCCACGTTCGCGATCTTCGGTTTCGTGCACGCCTGGAACAACCTGATCCTGCCGCTGGTGATGCTGTCGGACTCCGCGCTGTGGCCGGTCACCCGAGGGCTGTACTCGTTCTTCGGCGAGTACTCGCAGAACTGGCCGCTGATCGCGGCGGGCACCTTCATCGTCGCGGCGCCCATCATGCTGCTGTTCATCCTGCTCCAGCGCTACCTCGTCGAAGGCGTCGCGGGCGGCGCGGCGTTCGGCACGCAGGGTGTCGCGCCCGGCTCGTCGGGCGCCGGCGGCGCCGAAGTGGGAGGGGGATCGTGACGTCCGCCGTCACGCACTGGCCGACGGGCGGCGACGAGGTGCGGTTCGTGCTCAGCGACCCCCTCGGCCACCCCGACTTCGCCTGGCCCCGGACGCTGCTGCACTACCCGGTGCGCTGGGCGGCGCCCTCGATACGCGCCGGGCGACTGCGGCTGCTCGACGCGTCCGGCGCGCCGGTGCCCTTCCAACTCACCGAGGCGACCACGGACTCGGAGGGCGACGACGCGTTCCTGACGTCCGCCACCGTCTGCTTCTTCGCCGACCTCGCGCCCGGCGCCCGCCACGAGTTCACCCTGCGCGCGGACGAGACGCTGCCGCCGGCGCGGGGCACCGGGCCGGTCGAGGTCACCGAGGACGGCGACGGCATCGTGGTCGACGGCGGCGCCCTGCGGGTCCGGCTGCCGTCCGCCGGCCGGTTCGCCGTCGGGGACATACCAGGGCCGGTCCGGCAGCTCGACCGAGGGCACGGCTGGGTCGGCAGGTCCGTACTGCGCTGCGGCGCCGAGCGGCTGGACCGCCTCGACGTCCGACTGACCGAGGCCGGACCGCTGTTCGCGACCCACGTCCTCACGTACGTCTTCACCGGCGGCGCCCGTTACACCGCGACCGTCCGGGTGCTGCGGGACTGCGACTTCCTCGAACTGTCCGAGGAAATGGTGTCGTTGGACGCGATTGCGACGACTACTACGGCGGCGACGACGGCGATGGCGTGGGAGCTGGACTGGGAGGGCTGCACGCCCACCCACCGGTTCTCCTCCGCCTGGCCGTTCTCGCAGTCCGCCGCCGACCACGCCGACGCCGGTTCGCCCGAGCTGTACCACTGGCTCGGCATCGACGAGCCCGTCGTCGTCGGCGACTGCGGCGAGGACCCGTCCTTCTCCGGGCCGGGCGGCAGGGAGCACCCCGAGACCGACATGGCCTTCACCGTCGGCCCCTACGCCCCGAGCTTCGCGTGGGACATCCGGCCGCACGCCACCTTCTGGGACGTCGAACAGCGCGACGCCATGGGCGTGTTCGTCCGCGACCACAGCCGGTGGGACGACCGTACGTACTCCTCGTGGGCGTCGGCCGACACCCTCCGCGTCCACTTCCGCCACGACGGCGTCCTGCGCTGGACCTGGCCGCTGCGCACCGGCACCCGCAGCACCGGTATCGCCTTCTACGACCACGAGCGCGACCTGGCGGTGCTGCGCGCGCAGCGGTCGACGGCGTACCAGTCCACGTACGTACGCCATCTCCAGCACTGGCAGGGCACGCTCAGCCTCGACCGGGTCAAGGACTGGAAGCTCACCTACACCGGCAAGCGGCCGGAACCGCTGTGCGGGGAAGGGGAGTTCGGCAGCGCGCGGGAATTCGCCGACGCCCTGCTGACCGGCCCCGAGGGACCCCGGCTGATCGCCCACGGGGTCAACGACGTCGCGGGCTACCTCAACATCGGCCAACGCCCGCTCTACGACCGGCTGCTGGACGGCTACGACCGATTCGCCGGACAGCTCGACGGCGCCGAGCGCGAACGCGTCGACGCCCTGCTCCTGCTGACCGGATACGTCTCGGCGGGCGAGGAGATCGGCCCGCTGCTGCGGATGGCGGGCGGGCATCCCAACTTCATGGCCGACGGCAAGGCGGCGCTGGCCTGCCTGGCCTGGCTCTTCCCCGAGCACGAGGCGGCGGGGGAGTGGCTGGACCAGTTCGAACGGTTCGCCGAGCTGTCCGGCGTGTTCCACACCCGCCCGGCGCTGCCCTCCCGCCGCGCACGGCCGGGCCGGTGGACCGAGAGCCTGGCCACCTACGTGTGGGCGTATCTGCGGCCCCTCGGCCAGGGCAACCACCTGGCGCGGGAGGCCGACGGCCGCAACCGGGCCGTCACCCCCGAACTCGCCGCCCTCGGCGACTGGTTGGTCAACGCGCTGACCGCGCCGGTCGACGTCACCGGCACCGGCGAGCTGCGGCGGCTGCACCCCGCGCAAGGAGCGCACGCCTACTGGCCGCGCCGCCCTCCCATCGAGATGCGGCTGCTCGGCGAGACCCTGCACCGCTACCGGCCCCTGGTCGCCGAACACCTGCTGTGGGGCAGCGACCCCGCCGCCCGGCGCCTGGACAGCCCGCACGACGCACCCGACCCCTGGCGCGTCACCGTGCGCACCGAGGGCAACCCCGGCACCAACCCCCGTCTGCGCAGCGCCAAATACACCGGATACGGGATCACCCTGCGCGCCGACGTCGACCGGCCGGGCGAGGTCGCGGTCTTCCTCCAGCAGGTGGACCGCGGCCCCAACTACCGCTGGGGCATCGCCGACGACAACGGGAGCGGCCACCTCTACTACTACGCGGCGGGCGCCTCCTACAGCGGCCACGGCCCCGAGGACGCCGGGGACCGCCGCGTGCCCGACGCGACCTTCGCGACCTCCTGCGCGGTCTGGAAGGACGGCGCCTTCCGCGGCATCGGCTGCCACACCCTCGACCGGCCGATGTACGACCTGGGCGGCGCGCAGTACGCGGAGATCGTCCCCGATCCCGACGGCCCGGTCGGCGACCTGTACCTCGGCCGCAGTGTGCTGCTCGTCGGCACCGACTACCTCGTCACGTACGACTCCTTCGCGCCCGACCAGCGCATGGTGTGGACCTGGTCGGTGCTCACCGAGGCCACCGGGCACGACGCCAACAGCTACACCCACCTGCCCGAGCGGATGCCGTTCATCCACCTCGTACGCGGGGTGCGCGAGGACGGCACGGCGGGAGCAGGCGGCGCGGCAGGCCAGGGCGGCGCGGTGCGGGAGGCCGGCGCGCTCGGGGGCGCCTTCGCCACCGACGTCACGCACGGCGTACGCCTCGAAGGCCGCGCCGACGGGGCAAACGGCAACACGCTCGCGGTCGTGAGCCACCGCGACGACCTGGTGGTCGACCCCGCCGCCGACACGCCCTGGGGCGCCAGGATCCGCACCCCGCACAGCCTCGACGTCGTCTTCCGGCACCAGTCCGCCAGGCCCTACGAACCGGCCGCCGTCGAATTCGCCGAGGACGGGCTGCGGTTCACGGGGACGGCGGGCACGATCCGGCTCTTCGACAGCGGGCGCCGCGAACTGACGCTCTTTCACGGCAGCGCCATCGGCACCGAGGACGTCCTGCTGACGACCGACGACCGCGACCTGGGCATCAGCATCGGCTACCTCCACCCCACGGAGCTGCGCGGCACGTACGACGCGCAGACGGACACCGGGATCACCCTGCGCCTGCCCGCCGGGCTCGACGCCTCGGCGGACTTCTGCGTGGACGGCGCACCGCTGCGCCCGCTCGACCGGACGCACGACACCGTGCGGCTGGCGCTCCCACGAGGCCGCCACGCATGGGAGTTGACCGCGCGCCGCCCGGAACCGGTGCCGCCGCGGGTGATCCGTACCGAGACCGTCCCCGGCGGCGCCGTCGTGCACTTCACCCCCGTCGCCGCGGCCGACTCCTACCTGCTCGAACTCAGCACGGACGGCGGTCTGACCTGGGCACCGGCCGTCGCCGCCGCCGACACCCCCGGACTCCTGAGCGGACTGTCCGACGGCGTGAAGTACCACGTCAGGGTCGCCGCGAGGAACACCGACCGGTTGGGCCTTCCCGGCGCCGACTACCCGGTCTACGCGACCGGCCGGGCGCCGGAGCCGCCGGACGGCCTGAAGGTCAGGCTCAACGACGGCGCGGTGAGCGTCAGTTGGGGCGAGGTGCTGGGCGCCGGACGGTACCGGCTGTACCGGCGGCGCAAGGGCGAGGCCGACTTCCGCGAGGTCTTCGCGGGCACGGCCTTCGCGTACGTCGACCGCGTGCCCGGTGTCGTACCGGCGACCGGCGATCCGCGCGGGTCGGACGGTGCTCGCGGCGGCGGGAGGCCGGGGCAGGCGCCCGTCCTGGAGTACGCGGTGGCCGCCGAGAACGGAAACGGTACTGGCCCCATGTCGCCCCCCGTCGACACCGACCCCGGCAGCTGGCGGCACTGGAATCCACCGGTCGACGTCGCCTTCCGCCGTCACCACGCCTACAACCAGCCGCCGTACGCCCCCGCCTCCGCGACCCCGCGGCCCTACGACGAACAGCGCCCGCCCGCCCAACTGCCCGACGCCTTGGACCCGTTGGAGCGGACATGGTGACGGCGCAGCGCATCCTGATCACCGGGGCCGCGGGCCGCATCGGCCGGGCGCTGCGCCCGCGCATGGCGCGGCCGGGACGCACACTCCGGCTGCTGGACATCGCCGAGATCCAGCCGCCAGCGCCGGGCGAGGCCGTGGAGACCGTACGCGCCTCGTTCACCGACCCGGACGCGATCGACGCCGCCTGCCGGGGTGTCGACGCGGTGCTCCACCTCGGGGGACTGGCCGGGGAGGCGCCCTGGGAGCGCATTCGGGAGATCAACATCGACGGCACGCAGCGGATGCTGGAGGCCGTGCGCCGCCAGGGCGTGCCGCGGGTGGTGCTCGCCTCCAGCATCCACGCGGCGGGATTCCGTACGCGGGAGGACGCCGTGCCCGTACGGGAGGCGGGCGCTGCCGTAGGGGCCCCCGCCGCTGGGCGCGCCGAACTGCCCGCGGACATCGCACCGCGCCCCGACACGTTCTACGGCGCGGGGAAGGCCGCGGTGGAGGCGCTCGGCGCGCTCTACCGGAGCCGCTTCGGCATCGACGTCACCTGCCTGCGGATCGGCGCCTTCCGGCCGCGCCCGCTCGCTCCTGAGGACCTGGCCGCCTGGCTGTCGCCGGACGACGCGGCCCGGTTGGTGGAGGCGTGTCTGCGCGCGGAGCCCGCCGGATTCCGGATGCTGTGGGGCATCTCCCGTAACACCCGCCGGTGGTGGTCCCTCGCGGAAGGGGAGGCCATCGGCTACCACCCCCGGGACGACGCCGAGGAGCACCTGGCCGCGCTCCTGGAGTGCGGGTCCTTCGGTCCCGCGGACTTCGATCCGGCGGCCGACCGCAACTTCCACGTCGGCGCCAATTTCTGCACTATGCCGTTGGGCTGACGACAAGGGCCTGCCGTCGGCAGCAAGCTCGGACGGCAACAGTTTTCGGTCATCCGGCCGCGCAGGCGCTCCGGTTGGCGAACACCGTGGGACTGGAGAGGGAACGTATGAGTGAGGAACACGCCGGTCGCGTCGCGCTGGTCACCGGCGGATCGAGCGGTATCGGCCGCGCCGCCGCGGAACTGCTGGCCGCGTCGGGAACCGCTGTCGCCGTCTGCGGTGTGGACGCCGACGACACGGAGAAGACGGCCGCGGCCATCGCGGAGGCGGGCGGCCGGGCGCTGCCCGTCGTCGCGGACGTCTCGGACCCCGGTGCGGTCGCCGAGGCGGTGGCGCGGACCGTGAGCGAGTACGGCGGACTCGACGTGCTGGTGACCTCCGCGGGCATCCAGCGCTACGGGACGGTCGCCGACACCGACGAGAAGACCTGGGACGAGGTGTTCGCCGTCAACGTCAAGGGGGTGTTCCTGACCGCCCGCGCCGCCCTGCCCCACCTGCGGCGCAGCGCCTCCGGCGGCTCCGTCGTCGTGGTCTCGTCCGTGCAGTCGCGCGCCGCGCAGTCCAACGTGGCCGCCTACGCGGCGGCGAAGGGCGCGCTGAACGCGCTGGTCCGGTCGATGGCCGTGGACGAGGCCCCCTTCGGGGTACGGGTCAACGCGGTCTGCCCCGGCTCCGTCGACACCCCGATGCTGCGCCATTCCGCGGCACGGTTCAGCGACGGCAGCGACGAAGGGGTGCAGCGACTGCTCGGGGAGTGGGGCCGCAGCCACCCGATAGGGCGCATAGCCCAGCCCCGCGAGGTCGCCGAGGTGATCGCCTTCCTGGCCGGCACCCGCGCCGGATTCGTCACCGGCACGGACATCCCGGTCGACGGCGGTGTCCTCGCGGCCCTGGCCGTCACCCTCCCCCAGGACGCCCCGGAGCCCCCCGCGACAGCCTGAGCCCACGGCCGGACCGATAGCGGTGACGAGGGAGCGGGGGCCCTTGTCGGCACGGTGAAGTCGGTCGCCGCGCGCAGCGACCGGTGCCGGGCGGCCCCGTCGGCGTCCCGGCAGAGAGCGCGAGCCGTTGCTCTACGGCCTGCGGGCGGGCGGCGGTTGAAGGGTGGGCCAGCGGGTGAGCATCGCTTCGCGCATCGCGGGGGCCAGACGGCCGAGAGCCGGCAGGCGGCCCTCCTGGGCGGTCATGCGGCCGACGACGCCGAGCCTGTGGACCAGCCGCTGACGGGCCGTCACCGTGCCCCACTCCCAGTCCTGGTGAGGAATCAGGGCCAGGCGGTCGGTGGTCCCGCGCTCGGCCCGCTGCACCAGCGCGTCACCGCGCAGCAGCCAACCGGCGCAGGCGTCGGTGAGATCACCCGGGACGTCCGTGCCCGTCGCCAGGCGCCAGGCGTCGCGATACGCGGCCTCCGCCGCTTCCAACAGCGGGGGAGCGGGGGCGGTGACGCACCAGCAGGTGGGGAAACCGACGCGCAGATAGGCGAGTTCGACGATCCCGTCGCCCAACGCGGCCTGCTCGAAGTCGATGAACCTGACGCCGTCGTCGGTGTGCATGTCGTTGCCGGGGCACGGGTCGCCATGCAGCAGAGCGCGGCCCCGCGCCCGCGACGTACGGTCCACGAGGCCGTCCAACTCGCCGCGTACGGCGGGCGGTACGGCGGCGCCGAGGGCCTGGGCGAGGGCGAGGAAGGAGCCGACGTCCGTGTGCGCCGGGCCCGGCCAGGCGGGGAGTACGTCCGAGCCGTCGCCGTCGCCGTCGCCGTCGCCGTCGCCGACGTCCGCATCGCCGCTGGTCGCCGCGTGGAGCCGGGCCAGTGCTCCGGCGTAGTCGACGATCCACTCCTCGCGCGGCGGCCGGTGCTCCACGTACTCCAGCACCAGCACCCGCTCCCGCGCGTCGGTGCCCAGCAGCGCCGGCACGACCGGCGGATCGACCCGGCCCGCGAGCCGGAGCGCGGCCACCTCGCGGGCGTACCTCTCGTCGGCCTCGGGCGCGTCGACAAGTTGCTTGACCACCACGGGAGTTCCGGACAGCTCGGCCCGCCACACCCGCGAGCGCGGACTGCTCCCCAGCCTGCGGCCCCGACGGGGCGTCCCCAACTCGTCCCGCAACTTCTCCCCGAGGGGCAGCCGTGACCGCATGGCGGCATCCTCGCACGGGCGGGGACGACACCCGGAGCGATTGACGGCGCGGCGGCCCCGCCCGGTTCGTGGCGGTCCCCGCCCATGACATTCGTCATGAACAGTCATGACAGACCACACGGCCCGAAGCGCCGACGGGCGGACAGCCTTGAGACATGGACACAGTCATCGAAACCACCGGCCTGCGGCGGAGCTACAGCGGCTTCGAGGCCGTACGCGGCGTCGACATCAGCGTGGGGCGGGGCGAGCTGTTCGCCCTGCTGGGGACGAACGGCGCGGGCAAGACCTCGACGCTGGAGATCCTGGAGGGGCAGGCGCCCGCCGGCTCGGGAACCGTACGGGTGCTGGGCGCCGACCCCTACCGCGAGCGTGCCGCGGTGCGACCCCGTATCGGAGTGATGCTCCAGGAGGGCGGCTTCCCCACCGAGCTGACCGTCGCGGAGACCGTCGACATGTGGGCGGGCTGCACCAGCGGCGCCCGGCCCGTGGCGGAGGCCCTGGAGCTGACGCGGCTGGAGCAGCGGCGCGGGGTCCGGGTCAAGCAGCTCTCCGGCGGCGAGCGGCGCCGCCTCGACCTCACGCTCGCGCTGCTCGGACGGCCCGAGGTGCTCTTCCTCGACGAGCCCACCACCGGTCTCGACGCCCAGTCCCGGCACGCCACCTGGGAGCTGATCGGAGAGCTGAAGCGGCAGGGCACCACGGTGCTGCTCACCACGCACTACCTCGAAGAGGCGGAGCAGTTGGCGGACCGGCTGGCCATCATGCACGCGGGCCGGATCGCCAGCACCGGACGCGTCGCGGACGTGGTCGCCGAGCGGCCCGCGCGGATCACCTTCGAACTGCCCTGGGGCCGCTTCCCCGCCGACCTGCCGCCGCTGCGGTCGATCGGCGTCACCGCACACGACGTCACCGGGCAGAAGATGCGCCTGGAGACCCGCGACCTCCAGCACACCACCACCGAGCTGCTGTGCTGGGCCCGTGACCAGGGCGTCGAACTGACCGGCCTCGACGTCCGTTCCGCGTCACTGGAAGAGGCGTTCATGGACATCGCCAAGGACCTCGACCACCGGGACGAGCACCGGGACGAGCACCGTGGCGGCGACCGCACAGAGCAGCGATCCGACCGCCGAGCCGACCACCGGGCCGACCACCGGGCCACCCACCGGGCCGACGACCGCCAGGAGACGACGCGATGACCTCCGCGACCACGACGACCACCGCGCCCACGGACACCGCGCGCCGGTCCCGTAAGAGCACCGAACGCCTGGCCGCGCTCGGCCGCGCCGAACTGATCCTGCTGGTCCGCAGCAAGGCCGCCCTCATGACGGCCCTCGTCCTGCCCGGTGTCATCGCCGTGTCGATGCGCAGCGCCGTGAAGAGCCTGGACCTGGGCGACACCGGCCTGTCCGTCGCCACCGTGCTGGTGCCGGGTGCGCTCGGCATGGCGCTGTTCTTCGCGATCTACACCAACATGGTCGGCGTGTACGTCACCCGCCGCGAGAGCCTTGTCCTCAAGCGGCTCCGCTCGGGAGAGGTCCGCGACGCCGAGATCCTGACCGGCGGCGCGCTGCCCGCGGTCCTGATGGCGGTCGTGCAGTCCCTGCTGCTCGGCGTCGGACTCGCCGTCCTGCTCGACATGCCCGCCCCGGAGGCACCTCACCTGCTGATCCTCGGCCTGCTCCTCGGTATCGTGCTGCTGGTCGTGGGCGCCGCGCTCACCGCCGCCTTCACCCAGACGGCTGAGAGCGCCCAACTGACCTTTCTGCCGTTCATGCTGCTGAGCATGGCCGGTTCCGGGATGTTCCTGCCCCGCGACACCCTGCCGGACGCGATGGCGCGCATCGGTGCGTTCCTGCCGTTCACCCCGGTCATGGACCTGTTGCGCGGCGGCTGGACGGGGAATGTGGACGGGACGGACCAGCTCCGACTCACTCTCACGGCGCTGGTGTGGATCGGTGTGGCCGTGCTCGGCGTACGCAAGTGGTTCCGTTGGGAGCCTCGGCACTGAGTGCCGGGCGTCGGCTCCGAGCGCCGAACCTCGGCGCTGGGCACCCGCGCGGCCGACGAGAAGGCCGGGCGCGCACGGCGTCGGAAACGTAGGACTCGAAGGACCGTAGGACTCAAAGGACTGAAGGGACGAAGGGGCGACGGTGACTGCGGGAACCACAGGGACCACGACGGGACCCAGGGGAACGGCCGGGCTGGCGAGCGTGCAGAGTTGGGTGGAGTGGCTCGGCCACCGGCACGGCACGGACCGCTACCGTCGCTACACCCTGAACTCCCTCTCCTGCTTCGCCCTGTTCGAGGCGGGCCTGTGGACGCTGTGGGTCGTCACGAACGACGTGGGCCCGCTGTGGATCGCGGTCGCGGTCCTGGGCGCGGCCCACGTCGTCGTCCAGGCGCTGCTCTCCCGCGCCGGACTCCGCGCCTACATCGGCCTGGCGCCCCGGCCGTACCTGCTGGCCGCGCTCTACACCGCCGTCACGGTCGCCGCCGTCGCGGTCGGCTGCGTGTTGCAGGCGAGGGACCGCGTCGAGGGGAAGGACCTCGCGCCGTACGTGCTGTGGCTGATGACGTTCTACGCGGGCCCGCCCATGCTGGCGCTGTCCCTGCGGGCGGGAACGGCCCTGGTCTCGGCCGTCACACTGGGCTCGCTGGTCGCCGTCTTCGCGACCGGACTGCGCGGGGAGTCGCTGGCGGTGGTCGTCGGCGGGACCCTGTTCCTCGTCCCGTTCATGGCCCTCGCCCTGCGGGCCTCCGGCTGGAGCGTGCTCTTGATTGAGGAGCTGGCCGCGGCCCGCGGGACCCAGGCCCGCCTGGCCGTGGCCGAGGAACGCCTGCGCTTCGGCCGCGACCTGCACGACATCCTGGGACGCAACCTCGCCGTGGTGGCGCTGAAGAGCGAACTGGCGGCGAAGCTCGCGGAACGCGGCAGCCCCGAGGCCGTCGACCTGATGTACGAGGTGCAGCACATCGCGCAGGACAGCCAGCGCGAGATCCGTTCCGTCGTGCGCGGATACCGCACCGCGGACCTGCACACCGAACTCGCGGGGGCCCGCGAGGTCCTGAAGGCCGCCGGGATTCCCTGCCGTATCAGCGACGGTCCCGCCGCCCGCCTCCCGGACGACATCCAGACCGCGCTCGGCTGGGTCATCCGCGAGGCCGTCACCAATGTGCTGCGCCACGCCCAGCACGCCACCCGCTGCGAGGTGTCCCTGCGCGACACCGGCGAGGGCGCTGTCACGCTGGTCGTGGAGAACGACGGCAGCGACCACCGGGGCGGGCGCGGCCACCGCGCGGGGAGCACGGGAGGCGGGAACGGGCCCGCCACCACGGCGGGTAGCCGTACGGCGGACGCGGCCTCCGCGGACGGGACCACACCCGCCGGAAGCGGTCTCGCCGGACTCGAAGAGCGTCTGACGCAGCTTCAGGGCACACTCACGACCAGCGAACGCTCCGGCGGCGTCTTCCGCCTGACCGTGACCATCCCGTGGGAGGAAACACCATGATCAGGGTCCTGCTCGCCGACGACGAGCACCTCATCCGCGGAGCGCTCGCCTCGCTGCTCGCCCTGGAGGACGACATCCTCGTCGCCGCCGAGGCGGGCTCCGGCGACGAGGCCCTCGCCATGGCACGGGCCCACCGGCCGGATGTCGCCGTTCTCGACCTCCAGATGCCGCGCGGCGACGGAATCAGCGTCGCGCAACACCTGCGCGCCGAACTCCCCGACTGCGCGACGATGATCGTGACCAGCCACGCCGGGGCCGGGGCCCTCAAGCGCGCCCTGAGCGCGGGCGTGCGCGGCTTCGTACCCAAGACCGTCTCCGCGCAGCAGCTCGCCCGCATCATTCGTACCGTGCACGACGGCGGACGCTACGTCGACCAGGAGCTGGCCGCCGACGCCATCACCGCGGGCGACTCCCCGCTGACGCCCCGCGAGGCGGAACTGCTCGCCATGGCCGAGGAGGGGGCGCCCGTCGCCGACATCGCCGCCCGCGCGATGCTCTCGGTCGGCACCGTACGCAACCACCTGTCGTCCGCCGCCACCAAGGTCGGCGCCGAGAACCGCCATGTCGCGGCGCGCCTCGCCCGCGAGCGCGGCTGGCTGTGACCGCACAGCGCACCGGAAACCGCGGGCGGGTGCCGCAGGAGGTCAGGGCCCGGTCACCCGCAGAAGATGAAGGTCACCTCCACGGTCGTCTCGATCGCCCCGCCGAAGCCGGCGTCCCCGGCAACCAGGCCGCCCTCGACGCGGGCCTCCACGAGTGGGCCCACCGCCTCAAGGACACCGCCGAGGCCGGGTCGGGCTGCGCCACCGCCTCCTGAGCCGTGGTCTGTACCGGCGCTCACGGGGAAACCGGCGTGACAGGGACCAAGCCGCGTGACGTGCGGCGGCAGGCCCGACGACGACGAATGGGGGGCGACCGTGGGCATGGTCCGAAGATTCGACGCCTATCAGCGCGAGCACACCTGGATCGGGCTGCCGCTGGCGGTGGTGTACAAATTCGGCGAGGACCAGGGCGGCTACCTCACGGCGCTGATCGCCTACTACGCCTTCCTGTCGGTCTTCCCCGTGCTGCTGCTCCTGGTGTCGGTGCTCGGCTTCCTGCTGCACAACGACGCGCACTTCCAGAAGCAGGTCGTCGACTCGGCCCTGCACCAGTTCCCGGTGATCGGCGACCAGATCGGCGAGAACATCCGGTCGTTCCACGGCAACACGCTCGCGGTCGTCACCGGTGTGATCGGCGGCCTGTACGGCGCGCTCGGTGTCGCCCAGGCCGCGCAGAACACCCTGCTGAAGATCTGGGCCGTGCCGCGCCACGACCGGCCGAACCCGCTGCGCTCCCGGCTGCGCAGCCTGCTGGTGGTGGGGGTCTTCGGCGTGGGCCTGGCCGCCACCACCGCGCTGACCTCGCTCGCGTCGGACGCCCGCGCGTTCGGCGTCCACCCCGTCGTCCTGCTGCGGATCGCCGCGACCGTACTGTCCACGGCCGTCAACACCGGCCTGCTCCTGTTCGCGTACCGCTACTTCACGGTCGGCACCGTACGGCTGCGCTCCTCGGCGGGTACGGCGCTGGCCGCCGCGCTGGCCTGGCAGTTCGTGCAGTGGGCGGGAACGTACTACGTCCGGCACGAGCTGCGCGGGGCGACCGCCACGTACGGGCTGTTCGGCATCGTCCTCGGCCTGATCACGTGGATCTACCTCGGCGCGCTGATCTTCGTCCTCACCGCTGAGGTGGCGGCGGTGCGGGCCCGGCGGCTCTGGCCGCGCAGCCTGCTCACGCCGTTCACCGACAATGTGGTGCTCAGCCGCGCGGACCGAGAGGTGTACACCTCGTACGCCGCCACGGAGGTCTTCAAGGGCTTCCAGCACGTCGAGGTGAGGTTCGACCCGCCGACCGTGGCCTCGCCCACGGGTACGGCGGCGGATACGGCAACCGGTACGCCGCCGCCCGGCGCCGGGCTCCCCGCGCAGGACGGTTCGGGGGACGCGAAGGACGTTGTCCCGTAGCGGGTGCCTCAACTCCGCCGATCGGGGAAGTCGGCCTGTGTGAAGACGCAAGCAGCAGCATCGACGGGCCGTCACAACGCCAGACGCGCGGCCGACAGCAAGGCGGTCGCCGTCGCGGGCCGCGCGGGGTTCGCGGCCCGAGGGGTGATCTACATCCTGGTGGGCGCACTGGCGGTGCGCATCGCCTTCTCCGACGCCGGAGGCCAACAAGCCGACCGCGGCGGCGCGCTCGCCGAGATCGCGCACAAGCCGTTCGGGGACGTCCTGTTGTGGCTGCTGGGCATAGCCCTGGCCGGAATGGCCCTGTGGCGGCTGTCGGAAGCGGCCTTCGGACAGGCGGGACCCGACGGCGACAAGCCCACCAAGCGCGCGATGGCCGCGGGCCGCTGCGTCTTCTACGCCTTCGTCTCGTACTCCGTGCTCGCCTACGCGGCCGGTGAGAAGAGCAGCGGCAGCGGGTCGACCGACAAGAGGACCAACGACGTGACGGCCAAGGTGCTCGACTGGCCGGGCGGCCAGTGGATCGTCGCCGTCGCCGGTGTCGCCGTGTTCTGCGTCGGTGTGTGGATCGCGGTCCGTGCCCTCATGCGCAAGTTCCACAAGCACCTGAAGATGGGCCAGATGTCGCGGCGCCAACGTCAAGCCGTGGACTTCCTCGGCATGTTCGGCGGCACCGCGCGAGGCGTGCTGTTCGCCACGGCCGGCGGATTCGCCGTGGCCTCGGCGGTCAAGCACCAGGCGGGCAAGTCCAAGGGCATGGACGACACGCTGCGCTCGTTCGCCGACACGCCGGTCGGCCCGTGGCTGCTGGTGCTCATCGCGGTCGGCCTGATCGCCTTCGGGCTGTTCTCCTGGGCCAACGCGCGGTGGCGCGAGGTCTGAGCGGCGCCGGAAGGCGGACCGCGCGGGGGTGCGCCGGGCGTCCGCGTCCGCGGCGTCGTCAGCTCACGGCTCGCGGAAGGTCGCGGGTCGCGGAAGCGCGCGGCTCACAGGTCGCGCGTGCTCACAGCTCGCGGATCTCCTCGGGCGGGCGGCCGACGGCGTCCGCCACCTCGTGCTCGTCGCCGCCCCTGGCGAGGACCGCCGCGCTCTCCGCCTTGAGATCGATCGCCGCCGCCTGGAGGGCGTCCTCGGCCTCGGCGTAGCGATGCGCTGCCAGTTCAAGTTTCGCTGTATCCACAGCGCAAGCATGCCACTACTCCCCGCTGTCGCGGCGGACGACCGGGGCAGGTGTCGGCCGGTCCTGCCGTCCGTACATTCGTCCGCACACCCGTACACGAAGAGGAGAAGTCGATGAGCACGCCGATGTGGGTCGTCCTGGGCACCGTGGTCGTCGTGGCGCTGGTGGCCGCCGTGGTGGCGGCCGGGCGCGTGCGGCGTAGCGGAGGAACCCCCGTACGGCGGGCGGGCGGCGCGTCCGGCGGTGGCGCCGCTCCGCGCAGGGGCGAGGTGTGGTGGGCGGACGTGCCGTACGAGGACACGGCCGGTTCGAAGGACCGTCCCTGCCTGGTCGTCTCGGTGCGCGGCGGGACCGCGCGGGTCGCCAAGATCACCTCTCAGCACCATGAGGAGCTGCCCGGAGTCGTACCGCTTCCCGCGGGCTCCGTCGACGACGCCCGGGGCCGGCAGAGCTATCTGGAGACCAACGAGTTGCGGCGCGTGCCTGTCTCGGCCTTCCGGCGCCGCGCGGGCGCCCTCGACCCTCAGGTCATGAAGCGGCTGAATCTGCGGTGACGAGCCGTCGGGCGAACGGCCGTCGCGGACGCGGGGCCCGTCCTGCGGTCAGCTCAGCCACCAGATGAAGAAGCCTCCCGCGAAAACGAGGAGGCAGATGGTGAGATTGGTGCGCCAATACGTCATGAGCATCGCGACGAATTCGCGGATGGTCGCACTCGGCCAGAAATACGCGGCGGTCGGCGCCCCCACGACATGTCCTCTGACGCCCAGCCGCCGCGCGGTCACCGCGGCGCGCAGGACATGGTAGTTGTTCGTGACGACGACGCAGCGGTAGTCCGCCTTGTTCCGCTCCATGATGGACTTGCTGAAGCGCAGATTCTCCTCGGTGGTCGTCGACCGATCCTCGCGTTCGATCAGATCCGCCGGAAAACCCTGCGCCACAAGGTAGTCGGCCATCGCGTGCGACTCCGGCAGCTTCTCGTCCGGGCCCTGTCCGCCGGAGGTGAGCAGCACCGGCCGCCTGCCGCGCGACGAGAGCCTGTGGTGCACCGTACGGGCCCGGTCGAGGCGGCTGGCCAGCAGCGGTGGCACCTTGGTCCCGCCGATGAGCCCCGAGCCGAGAACCACGACGTAGTCGGTCTTGCGGCGGACGGTCAACCATCCGTAGAGCGACCCGTAGACGATGAAACAGAGGAAGAGGAAGACGACATACCCCGCGAGGACGGTGGCCGTCCCCGCGACCACGAGCAGTGCGCGGGTGTGCATCACCACCGCGGTGATCAACAGCGCTATGAGCGCCAGCAGCGCGAACCCGGCCACCAGGGACAGCAGGTTGGCGGGACTTCTGCCCTCTTTGCGCACCATGGCGACGCCGTTGGAAATCAGAAACCACGACATGGCGACCACGCCCACCGCCATGAGCGTCAGCAGCGCCACCCCGAGATCATTGCCCAACGTCGGGTGTTCCCTGCCTATTTCAAACAGCCACGCACCCAGCGCGAAGACGGGTGAAAGCCCGAGCAGAATCGCATTGCCGAACCGACGCCGCTCCCGCAGCACTCCGACACAGAACCCCAGGAAGAACAGCACCGCCGGTACATACGCCCACATGCCCACATGCTAGTGGCCCGCCCGACCCCCACCCGCCGCCCACCACCGCGCCCGGCCCCCCTCGCGGGTCAGGTCAGGCCCGCTTCGATGGCGCGGCGGACGGCGTCGGCGCGGTCGCGGATCGCGGCCTTTGCGAAGAGGTTGTTGATGTGGGTCTTGACGGTGGCCTCGCTGATGAAGAGCTTCTCGGCGATGCCGCGGTTGGGCAGGCCCTGGCCGATCAGCGCGAGCACCTCGCGTTCGCGGGGCGTGAGGTCCTCCGGCAGGGCCTGGCCCACCATCGGGGCCTTGGTCCTGACGGAGGCGAGCAACCGGTTCTGCACCTCGCGGTCGAGCACCGACTGCCCTGCGGCGGCGGCACGGATCGCCCGGATGATGTCCTGGCGGCCCGCGTTCTTGGTCAGATAGCCGCGGGCGCCCGCGCTCAGCGCGCCGAGGATCGAGTCGTCGTCGGCGAAGGTGGTCAGTACGACCACCGCCACGTCCGGGTGCTCCTCGCCGAGCCGCCGGGTCGCCTCGATGCCGTCCATCACCGGCATGCGCAGGTCCATCAGCACCACGTCCACCGGTCCGGCGGCGACAGCCGCCAGCACCTGGCTCCCGTCCGCGGCGGACGCGACGACGTCGATGTCCTCGGACAGCCCGAGCACCGCGGCGAGCGGTTCCCGTACGGCGGCCTGGTCGTCCGCGACGACCACCCTCAGCCGCTGCGGCCTCTCGGTCGGTTCGGTCATACCGGAATCACTGCTTCCACCTTCCAGCCGCCCTGGTCGGGACCGGCCGTGACCGGGCCCGCCGTCACCGTCCCGCCCAGCAGGGCGACGCGTTCGCGCATTCCGATCAGCCCCATGCCGCTGCCGACCACCGCGTTCACCTCGCGGGTGGCGGGGCCGTTGCGCACCGCCAGCGTGATCGACGCGGCGGCGTACGTCAGCTCCACACCGACATCGCCGCCGGGAGCGTGCCGGGCGGCGTTGGTCAGCGCCTCCTGGGCGATACGCAGGAGATTCTGGACCACCCGGGCCGGGACCTCACGGGCGGTCCCGGTGACGGTGAGGACATCGCGGTGCCCCGACGACTCCAGCATCGCCGTCAGGCTCTCCAGCAGCGGCAGCGAGTCCTCGCGCAGCGCGTGCACCGTCCACTGTGCTTGTTTGAGGCTCTCCCGCACCAGACCGTGGGCCTTGTCGTTGGCCTCCCTGACCTTCTCCAGGTCCCCGGTGTCGAGCAGCGCGTCGGCCAGTTCCAACTGCATGTTGATCCCGGCCAGCGAGTGCGCGAGCACATCGTGCACGTCCCGGGCGATCCGGCTGCGCTCGGTCAGCGCGGCCGTCCGCGCCTCGGCCCGCGCGGCGCGCTCCGCCGACTCGGCCGCCGCGATCACCGCCTGTACGGCCTGGCGCTGGCTGCGGTTGAGTATGCCCACCAGCACCGGAGTACCGGTGGCCAGACCGAGCACCCAGGGCAGCTCGTCGTGCCCGGGACCGAGACGGAAGTACAGCACCCCGCCGCAGAGCAGACTGCAGATCCCGGCGAGGACGAGAGCCGGTCTGGTCTCCAGCCGGTATCCGATGTGACCGGCGAGGAAGAAGGCGAAGAGATAGCCCGTACCGCTGCGGCTGACACCGATCAGGGCGACCGCCGCGGCGATGCCGACCGTCAGCCACGGGAGCACGAGGCCCTGGGGAATCCTGTCCTCGGGCAGGCGCCTGGCCAGCAGCACCGCCGAGTTGATCACGAGCAGGACGGCGACGACCAGCCCCCGGCCGCTGAAGCCCAGGGGGCGGATCGTCAGGATTCCGGCGACGACGACCCCGAGGGTCATCGCCCACTGCATCCACGGGTCCTGCCCCGGCACCTGCCGCGCCCCCGCCTCCTGGGCCAGGGTCTTCCCAGGAGGCGCGGGGCTGTCTGTCGCGGGCACGGGGAGAACATAACGCACGGTCAGGCCCTGCGGCTGAGGACGGGCACGGCGCGCGGCGTCATCTGGATCCGGCTCCGTATGAAGATGGTGGCGAGCCGCGTCACGACTTCGGTGAGCGCCATCAGTACGAACGCCGCGACCCACGCCTGATCGCTGGTGATGTGGTGGGCGACGCTGAACCGGGCGACCTGGTGGGCGCCGCCCGCGTGCTCGGTCCACAACTGGAAGCCCATCCGCGCCCCCATGCCGACGACCCACAAGATCGCCGACACCGCGCCGGCCTTGATCAGGACGTGCTCGCCGACGGTCCGGACGCGGGTGTAGATGCCGCCGGCGACACCGAGCGCGGCGCCCACGCTCATCAGCACCGCGATGAGCACCAGGTCGTTGCCCGCGGTGGGAACGGTGTCCAGATACGAGTTCGCGACGAAGGCCACGATGCCCAGCGGGATCAGGAAGGTCTTGAGGCCGAGTCGGCCTTCCCGCAGTTGCCGGAAGACGACGAGGAGAAGAGCGATGTCGGTGATCCACTCGGTCGATGTCATGCCCCCAAGACTGCTGCGACCAGGCACGAAGCACCTGGACCCGTGGGTGGAACCAAGGGTGGAGATGACTCCCCGCCCGGCCCTCCACCCCACGGGGCCGCCGCGCCGCCCGACACCGCAGGAGCCCGTGCTCCGGAGACCGCGGAAGCCGTGCGCCCGGACACCGCAGAGCCCGCGCGCCGGACACCGAAAAGGGCCGCCCGAAGGCGGCCCTGTAAGGAGAGAAGATGTGTCCGAGGGGGGACTTGAACCCCCACGCCCGATAAAGGGCACTAGCACCTCAAGCTAGCGCGTCTGCCATTCCGCCACCCGGACGGGGTGTGTCACCTCGGCCTATGGGCCGTGGCGACGAGGTAAACCATAGCAAAGATCCGGTCACGTCGATCACGGGCGCGGAGCGGGCCGAGGGGGCCGATAAAGGGGCTGTGCGCGGGGCCCGGGGTGAGGGCCCGGAGGGGAGCCTTGGGCGGGGTGGGGGTGTCGGGGGAGGATGGGGGAGGCATCGGCCGCGGTCGCCCGGGTGGTGGGCGGACGCGGCAGGCAACGAGCGAGGAGACAGCGTGAGCGAGTCGGGGCCGGGCAGGGCGGAGAACGGGACGGTCACGGGCGAGGACGAGGTCGTCGACCTGTGCAGTGAGCTGATCCGGATCGACACCAGCAACTACGGCGACCACTCGGGGCCGGGGGAGCGGGCGGCGGCGGAGTACGTCGCGGAGAAGCTCGCCGAGGTCGGCCTCGAACCGCGGATCTTCGAGTCGCACCAGGGCCGGGCGTCCACGGTGGCGCGGATCGAGGGCGAGGACCGCTCGCGGCCCGCGCTGCTGATCCACGGGCACACCGACGTGGTCCCGGCCAACGCGGACGACTGGACGCACCACCCGTTCTCCGGCGAGATCGCCGACGGCTGCGTGTGGGGCCGGGGCGCGGTCGACATGAAGGACATGGACGCGATGACGCTGGCGGTCGTACGCGACCGGCTGCGCAGCGGGCGCAAGCCGCCGCGCGACATCGTGCTCGCCTTCGTCGCGGACGAGGAGGCGGGCGGTGTGTACGGCGCCCGGCACCTGGTCGACAAGCACCCCGACCTCTTCGAGGGCGTGACGGAGGCGATCGGCGAGGTCGGCGGCTTCTCCTTCACCGTCAACGAGAACCTGCGGCTGTACCTGATCGAGACCGCCCAGAAGGGCATGCACTGGATGCGGCTCACGGTGGACGGCACCGCGGGGCACGGCTCGATGACCAACAACGACAACGCGATCACCGAGCTGTGCGAGGCCGTCGGGCGGCTCGGCAGGCACGAGTTCCCGGTCCGCGTCACCAAGTCCGTACGCGGCTTCCTCGACGAGCTGTCGGACGCCTTCGGGGTGGAGCTGGACCCGGAGGACATGGAGACGACGCTGGCCAAGCTCGGCGGCGTCGCCAAGATGATCGGCACGACCCTGCGGAACACCGCGGCCCCGACCATGCTAGGCGCGGGCTACAAGGTGAACGTGATCCCCGGCCAGGCCACCGCCCACGTCGACGGCCGCTTCCTGCCGGGCTACGAGGAGGAGTTCCTGGCCGACCTCGACCGGATCCTCGGCCCGCGCGTCAAGCGCGAGTCGGTGCACTCCGACAAGGCGCTGGAGACGGACTTCGACGGCTCCCTGGTGGACGCCATGCAGCTCGCCCTCAAGGCGGAGGACCCGATCGCGCGCGCCGTGCCGTACATGCTCTCGGGCGGCACCGACGCGAAGTCCTTCGACGACCTGGGCATCCGCTGCTTCGGCTTCGCGCCGCTCCAGCTCCCGCCGGAGCTCGACTTCGCCGGGATGTTCCACGGCGTTGACGAGCGGGTGCCGGTGGACGGCCTGCGGTTCGGGGTCCGGGTGCTCGATCGTTTCATCGAGAACTGCTGACGGTTCGGCCGCCCGTACGAGTACGGGCGGCCCGGATCGCTGGGACGAGTGATTGATCCAGTGTTTTCGTAGCTCTATTCCTCCGGCTTCGTTACGACGTGTGTGGTCCGCGGCTGGGACCGCACTTGTCAATCAGGAGGAAGAAAATGATCAAGAAGGTCGTAGCCGCTGCGGCTGTCACCGGCGGTCTCGTGCTCGCGGGTGCGGGCATGGCTGTCGCCGACTCCGGCGCCCAGGGCGCCGCTGTGCAGTCGCCCGGTGTGCTGTCCGGCAACCTGATCCAGATCCCCGTGCACGTGCCGGTGAACGTGTGCGGCAACACGGTCTCCGTGATCGGTCTGCTCAACCCGGCCTTCGGCAACTACTGCGTCAACAAGTAGTCCCAAGGCGTTCGGAACCCCTGTGGTCCGAACCGTCGGAACCGGCCCCGGAAGCGCGTATGCCGCGCTCCGGGGCCGGGCCGTGTCTGCGGCGGACCCCGCGTCCCACCGTCGCGCGTCTCACCATGTGGCCCGCACCTGGCGGATGATCCGGCGGCGCAACCGCACCCTGCGGCTGCCGTCGGGGTAGAGGCGCACCCGGTCCAGTTCCCAGTGCCCGTACTCGGCCTCGTCCGTGAGCAGTCGTGTCGCGTCCTTGCGGGAGACCCCGCGTGCGACGTACATCTCTCTGAATTCGTATTCCGGCATCGCATCTATTGTGCGGGCAACGCCCCGGTGCGGATAGCGTCTGCCTCATGTCTGATGACGTGCAGCCCACCGTTGCCGAGGTCCGAGCCGCTGTCGAGGCGGTCAAGGCCGCGCTGGACCGCCACCTCGAGGCGATCGAGAACCGTACGGGCGAAGACGATCCCGCCGTCTACGCGGCGTTCGAGTCGCTGGCTTCGGCCGCCGAGTCGTATGACGAGTTGCTGTACGACACCTATGACGAGGTGACTCCCTTCGAGGTGCCCGCGGGCGACTCGCTGCCGGAGTACACCGGTCCCGAGGACCCGGAGGCCATCAGTGTGCTGATTCGCCGCGACTACACGATCGTTGAGCCCGACCGGCTGTTCGCGCAGGCCAGAAGGGCCGATGACGGCGATGGCGCGGCGGACGCCACGGTGAACGCGGCGGTCGGGGTGATCTTCGGCGAGTACGAGCCGGACGAGATCGCCCAGCGCCACAAGGAGTTCGGCCTGGAGGAGGGCGACTCCACGGTGTGGGTGTCGGCCGTGCCGGAGGCCGCGGAACCGGGGGAGTGGCTGGACGCGCCCTTCGAGCAGGCCGACCCGCAGCTCGTCATCTGCCGCTTCGACGTGAGCGCCGTCTTCGACGACGAGCTGAGCGTGCTCGACCCGGACTGAGCGGGGCACCCGAGCGCCAGGAGGGGGCGGACAGCGGGCGCAGTCCGCCCCCAGGCGCGTCCGGAGCCGGTGGGCGGCGGGACGGACCCGTACGGGCCCGCGGGGCCGGTGGGCGGCGGTTGAGCCGTACGGGGCCCGCGCCGCCCGTCAGTCGGCGGCCAGCTCCCGCAGTACGGTCACCAGTCGGGTCGTGCGCGGCGCGGCCTGGGGACCGGCCACGGCCTGGGCCAGACCCTGATCCGCGCCCTGGACGACCGACAGGTGCCGCTCGCCGCGCGCGAACGCCGTGTAGACCCAGGACCGGGTGAGCAGCGGCCCCGCGTCGCCCGGTACGACCACCACGACCGCGGGCCAGCGCATCCCGGCCGCCTGGTGCCCGGTGATCGCCCAGGCGTGCCGTACGGTCGTCGCCACGTCCGCGCGCGGCACCAGCACCGGCCCGTCCTCGCACTCCAGCCGCAGTCCGTCGGGCTCCGCGCCGACGACGGTGCCGGGCAGCGTACGGCCGGGGACCGGCACGTGGACGACGCGGTCGCCGGGGTCGAAACCGGCGAAGCGGCCGGGGCCGGGATTCAGCCGTTCTTTGAGCGCCGCGTTGAGCACGCGGGTGCCGACCGCGCCGCCGTGCCCCGGCGTGATCACCTGGGTCCGCTCCGCGGGTACGCCGATGGCGCGCGGTACGGAGTCGGCGACGAGCTGCACCGTACGGTGCACGGCCTCGCGCGGGTCGCGTACGGGTACGACGACGACCTCCTTGTCCGGGGCCTCGACCGGGGCGAGTTCGCCGATGCCGATGAGCGAGACCAGCTCGCCGATCGGGCCGGGGTCCGGGGTGCGGGAGGCCACCCGCGGGCAGGACTTGGCGGCCAGCATGTCGGCGAAGGCCAGACCGGGGCCCGCCGACCACATCGCGTGCTCGTCGCCGCTGAACACCAGCCGGGCGCCGTCCGGCACCGCCTCCACCAGCGAGGCGGCCTCCTCGATGCCCAACTGCTGGGCGTCGAGCACCGCGAGCAGGTCGAGGGCGAGGGAGCCGTCACCGGACCTGCCGGGGCCCTGCGTACCGGCCAGCAGCGCCTCGACCGTCACGGCCGCGTCCTCGCCGAGCGTTTCGGCCAGCCGCCGCCTGCCGTTCGCCGTGTACGCGGCGGCGTACGCCCGCAGGCCCGCCGCGCGCGCCGCGGCCACCAGGGCGGTCGGCTCCTCGCGGGCCGCCTCGCCGCCGGAGTGCACGACCAGGCCGCTGCCCGCGGCGGTCCTGATCAGCTCCGCCGCCGACTTCGACGGCGCGCCCGTGGCGGCCTTCTCCCAGTCCGTGTCGGGGTCGCCCTCGAAGGAGCGCAGCAGCCGCACACAGCCGTCCGCCAGGCTCTCCTCCGCCAGCGCGTACCGGTCGAGGCCGATCAGCAGCGGTACGTCCGCCGCGCCGTCCTCGTCCTCGTCGTCCTCCTCGTTCGCGGCCTCCGAGGCCGTTGCGGGGTGCGCGGGGGGCTCGGGGAAGACGAGCACCTGGCCGTCGGCCACGGCGGAGGCCACGGCCGCCGCCGGGTCCGGTACGGCGCGGGCCGCCAGCTCCGCCTGTAGCTCTGCCGACCGCAGGGCCGTGTGCCCCTTCTCGGCGGCGCGCTCCAGCAGCCAGCCGACCAGCGCGTTCGCCCGCCGCTCGTCGTCCGGGCGGCACCGCGCGCCGAGCAGCGCGCGGGCGAAGGTGTCCGCCGGCTCCACCCGTACGCCGGGCAGGCCGAGCACCAGCCACGGGTCCTCCCGCAGTGCCTCCCCCGCCCGCTCCCCGAGCGCCCTGACCGCCGCCTCCGCCAACTCCCCTGGCGCGCCGCCCTCTTCCAGCACGGCCTTAGCCGCCGCGACGGCCGCCGGATCAACGGCCGCCTTCCGCAACCCGCCCTCGCGCCCCCGCGCCCCGGCCGAAGCCGCCCCGCCGCCGGACGCCGCGCCCCCGCCGGCCCGAGGCCGCGCCTCGACTCCGGGCGCCGCGTCCGCCCCGGAGGATGCCTGAGCCTCGCCGTGGCCCTCGCGCCCGTCCTGAGGGCCGTCGGCCCCGGCCGATGCCTGCGGCGCGGTGCCGGGGCCTGTGACTCCGCTCTGGGGCGCGTCCGCCCCGGCAGACGGCCGCGACCCCGGGGCAGGACCCGTGGCCCCCGATTCGGGTACGTCCGCACCGGCGTCCGGGTCCGTAACTTCCGTCTCGGACGCGCCTGTTCCGGCCCCTGACGGCTCCTCGGCGCCGTCCTCGTCCCCAGTCCCGTCCGTCGCCTCCACGGACGATTGGGCGTCGTCTGTCGCCTCCGCGTCGGCCTCCGGCGCGCCGTCCGCGCCCGCCGGGGCACCGGCACCGGCACCGACCTCCGCCGCCTCCGCGGCCTGCATGGTGGCGACCTCCGCCGCCATCGCCTCGCGCCGCTTGCGGCGGGCTTCGGCCGCGTCTCCGCGCGGCGCGGGCGCCGCCGGATTGTCGCCGCGCTCGATCGAGCGGACGGCGGCGGCCAGCGCGGCCACGTCGGCGACCGGCTTGGCGGCGGCACGGCTCCCCGGCACCGCGGCGGCCGCCGTGCCCGTGGGCCGCTCCTGCGGGGCCGTCCGCGAGCCGCCCCCGGCGGACGGGCCGTCGGCGGCGGCCGAGGCGGAACCGGTGGATTCACCCGCTGCGAGGGTGCCGCCGTCCCCGGCTGTTGACGGCGCGTCGGCGGCGGCAGGTGTTCCGGCGGGTCCCGCCGGTGTCTGTGCGGGGACGCCCGCCGACGGCGATGTGCCGCCCGGCACGGCCGAGGCGGAGCCGCTGGTTTCGCCCGCCGCGGGGGCGCCGCCTCCGGCCGTGGACGGCCCGTCCGCAGCAGCCGGTGGGTTCGCCGGGCCTCCGGCGGGGCCGCCCGGCGGCGGGGTGTCCGCGCGGGGCGGGGAAGTGGGGGATTCGGTCACTGCGGCCTCCGTGGGGTGGTGGACCGGCGGGAGGCTTGCGTGCCGTTCAGAGCGTGCTCCAGTCGTGGTCCGGATAGCGGTGCAGGGGTGCTGACACGTCGTCGAGCGCCAGGCAGATCTCTTCCGGAAGCGTAAGCGCCTCCACTGACAACGAGGCGATGAGCTGCTGCGCGTTGCGCGCGCCGAGGATGGGGGCGGCGACACCGGGCCGGTCGCGTACCCAGGCGAGGGCGACGTGCAGGGGGGAGACCGCCAGGCCGTCGGCCGCTATCGCGAGGGCGTCCACGATGAGCCGGGCGGTCTCGTCGAGGTAGGGGGCGACGAAGGCGGCCATGTCGTCGGAGCCGCCGCGCGACTCGGGCGGCGTGCCGTTGCGGTACTTGCCGGTGAGCACACCGCGGCCGAGCGGCGAGGAGGGCAGCAGGCCGACCCCGAGGTCGATCGCGGCGGGCAGCACCTCGCGCTCCACGCCCCGCTGGAGGAGCGAGTACTCCATCTGCGTACTGGCCAGCGGCGTCCGCCCGGGCGCGGCGAGCTGCCACGCGGCGGCCTTGGCGAGCTGCCAGCCGCAGAAGTTGGAGACGCCGACGTAGCGCGCGCGGCCGGAACTGACGGCGATGTCCAGCGCCTGGAGCGTCTCCTCCATGGGCGTACCGGGGTCGAAGGCGTGCACCTGCCAGAGGTCGACGTAGTCCGTGCCCAGCCGCTGCAAGGACGCGTCGAGCGCGGACAGCAGGTGTCCGCGCGAGGCGTCGAACCGCCGGTCGGGGTCCGGCACGCTGCCCGCCTTGGTGGAGATCACCAGATCGGCCCGCGGCACGAGATCCTCGATCAGCCGCCCGAGCAGATACTCGGCGCCGCCGTCGGCGTACACGTCCGCCGTGTCGACCAGGCTGCCCCCGGCGTCCCAGAACGCCTTGAGCTGGTCGGCGGCGTCGCGTTCGCCGGTGTTGCGTCCCCAGGTGAGCGTGCCGAGACCGAGTCGGGACACGCGCAACCCGGTGCGGCCGAGGTGCCTATGCTCCATGGGCGCTGAGATTACTGCCCGCACCGGCCGAATGGGCAGCAGTGACGTACCTGACAGGGCCCCGTGCCGCGGCGGGGCGCTACAGTCCGGAGGTACAACGACGTTACTCGCCAGTATGTCGGCGGACGGCGGCGGTGACACGACAGCGAAGACCTGACAGCGACGGACGCGAGAGCGACGACGCGACAGCGACGACACGGCGGCGGAAAGAGGAGCGGTATGCGGCTCGGGATCAACCTCGGCTACTGGGGCGCCGGGATGGACGCGGACAACCTCGCCGTCGCCCAGGAGGCGGACCGGCTCGGCTACGACGTGTGCTGGGCCGCCGAGGCGTACGGATCCGACGGCCCCACCGTGCTCTCCTGGGTCGCCGCGCAGACCGAGCGGATCGACGTCGGCTCGGCGATCTTCCAGATCCCGGCGCGTGCCCCCGCGATGACGGCGATGACCGCCGCGACCCTGGACTCGCTGTCCGGCGGCCGGTTCCGCCTCGGCCTCGGCGTGTCGGGCCCGCAGGTCTCCGAGGGCTGGTACGGCGTCAAGTTCGACAAGCCGCTCTCCCGCACCCGCGAGTACGTGGAGATCGTCCGCAAGGCGATGTCCCGCGAGCGGCTGAGCTACGAGGGCGAGCACTGGACGCTGCCGCTGCCCGGCGGCCCCGGCAAGCCGATCAAGCTCACCGTGCACCCCGAGCGCGAGCACATCCCGCTCTACATCGCCGCGATCGGCCCGAAGAACCTGGAGCAGACCGGCGAGATCGCCGACGGCGCCCTGCTGATCTTCCCGTCCGCCGCGCACCTGGAGGACACCGCGCTGCGGCACATCAGGGCCGGGCGCGAGAAGGCCGGTCTGACGCTGGACGGCTTCGACGTCAGCCCGACCTTGCCGCTCGCCCTCGGCGAGGACGTCCCGGCGCTGGCCGACATCTTCCGCCCGTACACCGCGCTGTACGTCGGCGGCATGGGCAGCCGCAAGCAGAACTTCTACAACCAGCTCGCGCAGCGCATGGGGTACGAGAAGGAGGCCGCCGAGATCCAGGACAAGTACCTGGCGGGCGACAAGAACGGCGCGGGAGCGGCCGTACCGCAGGACCTCATCGACTCCACCTGCCTGCTCGGCACGGTCGACCGGATCGCGGACCGGCTGCGCGAGTACGCCGACGCCGGGGTCACCACGCTCAACATCACGCCCGCCGGATTCACGCGGGACGAGCGGATCGCGGGCGTACGGGCGGGCGTCGAGGCGCTGGAGCGGGCCGGGCTCGCGGGGGCGTAAGGCGAGGACGTGACGACGGGTCGGCCCCACGGGGGCCGGCCACGGCCCCGTGCCGCTCGACGCGCGCGGGGCCGTGCGCGGCGCCCGCCTCGACGCGGCCCAGCGCCCGTCCTCTATGACGGCCGAGCCCAGCGCCGCGCTCAGCTCGGTACCAGCCGCCCCAACAGCCGCCCGAAGGCGATGAGTCGCGCTATCTGCCCGGCGCCGCCGTCGTCCAGGGACTTGCTGAAACGGAACGCCTCGGGGCGGAATTTGGCGGAGGCGACCGGCAGCGGCGAGTCCGGGTCGGCCTGCACCGCGCTCATCTCGTGCGGCATCGCGGTGGCCAGCACCAGATAGACCCCGCGGTCGATCCGCTGCCCGCCCTCGTCGCGGCCGACCAGGGTGCGCATCCCGACGTGCCCGATCGAGTCCAGCGGCAGCACCTGCACCGACGAGTCCAGTACGGTGCCTCCCGGCGCCTTGTCGTCCGCCAACTCCTCGCTGTGCCACAGGATCAGCCGCCGCCCGTCGCACACCGCGGCCTCCTGCCACACCGAGGTGCCCGCCTCGGTCAGGTCGACCACCCGCTCCAGGGTGAAGCCGCGCACCCGGCGGCGGCCGAGTACACCCTCGATGGCGTCGAGCGCGACGTCCGCGTGCAGGAAATACGCGTCGGCGGCGTCCTCCAGGCGGCCGTACGGAGACCAGTCAGAGCCGGCCGGACCACTCCGGCGCGCGCTCGGACGGCTCCTCGTCGCCTTGCTGAACATCTCCACCTGCTTCGCCATCCCGACTGCTGCCCGAAAACTGAAGGGCCCCCCGACCCCTAGACCTTACCTATGGGGCAAGTCGGCGAGGGCTAGGCCGGGGGCAGTGGATCGCAGGGAATTCAGCGGCCGTGGTGGGGGCTCGGGGGGATCTTCCCCGCCACGGCCGTCACCCAGCACAACGGGTCGGCGGCGGAAGGGTTACGGTGGCGGGCATGCCCACCGTGATCCTTGTCCGGCACGGCCGGTCGACCGCCAACGCCGACGGAGTGCTGGCCGGATGGAGTCCGGGCGTCGCCCTGGACGACACCGGCCGGGCCCAGGCGACCGTGCTCGCCGCCCGGCTCGCCGCACTGCCGCTCGCCGCCGTCGTGTGCAGTCCGCTGCAACGCTGTCAGGAGACCGTAGGACCGCTGCTCGACACGCGCCCCGAGCTGCCGCTGCACACCGACGAGCGGGTCGGCGAGTGCCACTACGGCGACTGGACGGGCCGCAAGCTGGCCGAACTGGCGGAGGAGCCGATGTGGGCGACCGTCCAGCGGCACCCGTCGGCGGCCGTCTTCCCCGGTGAGAACGGCGAGTCGCTGCGCGCGATGCAGGCCCGCGCGGTGGACGCCGTACGGGACTGGAACGCCAGGATCGAGGCCGAGCACGGGCCCGACGCGCTGTATCTGGTGTGCTCGCACGGCGACATCATCAAGTCGCTGGCCGCCGACGCGCTCGGCATGCACCTGGACCTCTTCCAGCGGATCAGCACCGACCCCTGCTCGGTGACCGTCATCCGCTACACCCCGTACCGCCCCTTCCTGCTCCGCCTCGGCGACACCGGCGACCTGACCCCGCTGATCCCGCCCCCGCCGCAGGACGAGCCGCACGACAAGCCGCAGGACAACGAGGACGACGCGGTCGTCGGAGGCTCCACCGGCGTCCTGTGATCAGCTTCCGCAGTAGGGTGGGGGACCGGCAGTGGAACCAGCGAATGCCACCAGAACGCATCGCACCAAAGCAGCGATTCAGTCGAGATAACGGAGCGGGACGTGCCCCGTCAGGTCTTCTTCTACGAGCAGCCGGACCGTTTCGTGGCCGGGACAGTCGGCCAGCCGGGTCAGCGGACCTTCTTCCTCCAGGCCACCGCGGCGGGCAGGACCACCAGCGTGGCGCTGGAGAAGACGCAGGTCGCGGCGCTCGCCGAGCGCGTGGACGAGCTGCTGGACGAGGTGGTGCGCAGGTCGGGCGGCAACGCCTCGGTGCCCGCCGTCGCCCCCGCGGAACTGGCCGACTCCGCCCCGCTGGACGCCCCCGTCGAGGAGGAGTTCCGGGTCGGCACCATGGCCCTGGCCTGGGACGGCGCCCACGAGCGGATGGTCATCGAGGCGCAGGCGCTGGTCGAGCTGTCCGGTGAGGACGAGGACGACCTGGAGGCGGCCGAGGAAGAGCTGCTCCAAGACGACGAGAACGGCCCGCCGCTGCTGCGCGTCCTGCTGACCGGCGCCCAGGCCCGCTCCTTCGCCAAGCGCGCGCTCGACGTGGTCTCCGCGGGGCGCCCGCCGTGCCCGCTGTGCAGCCTCCCCCTGGACCCGGAAGGACACGTATGCCCGCGTCAGAACGGGTACCGGAGGTCGGCCTGAGCCCCGGCACCGAGGCCCTCGTCCACGGCGAGCTGACCGTGCGCGGCCAGGTGCGCGACGCCTCCAACGCCGTGCTGTTCTGCGAGACCGAGTACGAGGGCCGCGCGCTCGCCTGCGTGTACAAGCCGGTGGCCGGGGAACGCCCGCTGTGGGACTTCCCCGACGGCACCCTGGCCCAGCGCGAGGTGGCCGCCTACCTGGTCTCCGAGGCGACCGGCTGGGGCCTGGTGCCGCCCACCGTGCTGCGTGAGGGACCGTACGGCGAGGGCATGGTCCAGCTCTGGATCGATCCGCCGGACCTGACCGCGGACACGGACACGGACACGGATACGGCCCCGGACGCCGGCCTCGACGAGGCCCCGGACGCCGACGCCGACCCCAACTCCGACGCCGACCCCGCGCAGCCGGAGCTCTTCGGGCTGACCGAGGACACCGAGCCCGCCCCCGGCTGGAAGCCCGTCGTCGAGGCCCGACTGGAGAACGGCCGCACCGCCCTGCTGGTGCACGCCGACGACATACGCCTGCGCCGCCTGGCCGTGCTGGACGCCGTCATCAACAACGCCGACCGCAAGGGCGGCCACCTGCTCCAGACCGCCGACGGGCGGCTCTACGGCATCGACCACGGAGTGACGTTCCACACCGAGGACAAGCTGCGCACCCTGCTGTGGGGCTGGGCGGGCGAGCCGCTGCCGGACGAGGCCGTGGCCGTACTGCGCAAGCTCCAGGCGGAGCTGTCGGGGGCGCTCGGCGACCGGCTCGCCGAGCTGATCACCCCCGCGGAGGCGGCCGCCGTACGGGCCAGGACCGAGCGGCTGCTGCGGTCGGGAGTGCATCCCGAGCCCGGCGGCGAGTGGCCGTCGATCCCCTGGCCGCCGGTCTGACACGGGGCACTCCGGGCCGTCCGGGAGACCGTTCCGGGCAGCGCGCCCGAGCCGCCTCGTCCGGCATTGCCCCAGCTCCGGTTCGTTTGCCAGTCGTCTACACGGTTAATCTCATGACATGCATGCCTGGCCCGCTTCCGACGTCCCCGCCCTTCCCGGCACTGGACGCGCACTCCGTCTCCACGACACCGCGACCGGTGGGCCGCTGACGATCGATCCGGGCCCGGTGGCCCGGATCTACGTCTGCGGGATCACCCCCTACGACGCCACTCACCTGGGGCACGCGGCCACGTACAACGCGTTCGACCTCGTGCAGCGCGTGTGGCTCGACACGAAGCGCCAGGTGGAGTACGTCCAGAACGTCACGGACATCGACGATCCGCTGCTGGAGCGGGCCAACGCGACCGACGTCGACTGGGTCGAGCTGGCCGAGCGGGAGACCGCGCTGTTCCGCGAGGACATGACCGCGCTGCGGATGCTGCCGCCCGCCCACTACATCGGCGCGGTCGAGGCCATTCCGGGCATCGTCCCGCTGATCGAGCGGCTGCGGGACGCGGGCGCGGCGTACGAACTCGGCGTCGACACGTACTTCTCGATCGCCGCCGACCCCGACTTCGGCAAGGTCTCCGGGCTCGACGCCGCCACGATGCGCGTGCTCTCCGCCGAGCGCGGCGGCGACCCGGACCGGCCGGGCAAGAAGAACCCGCTGGACCCGATGCTGTGGATGGGCGCCCGCGAGGGCGAGCCGAGCTGGGACGGCGGCTCGCTCGGCCCCGGCCGCCCCGGCTGGCACATCGAGTGCGTGGCCATCGCGCTTGACCACCTCGGCATGGGCTTCGACGTCCAGGGCGGCGGCTCCGACCTGGCCTTCCCGCACCACGAGATGGGCGCCTCGCACGCCCAGGCGCTCACCGGCGAGTACCCGTACGCGAAGGCGTACGTGCACGCGGGGATGGTCGCGCTGCACGGCGAGAAGATGTCGAAGTCCAAGGGGAATTTGGTCTTCGTCTCCACGCTGCGCCGCGACGGCGTCGACCCGGCGGCGATCCGGCTCGGGCTGCTCGCCCACCACTACCGCGCCGACTGGGAGTGGACCGACGCCGTGCTCGCCGAGGCGGTCGAGCGGCTCGCGCGCTGGCGGGCCGCCGTCTCCCGGCCGGACGGGCCGTCCGCCGACGCGCTGCTCGAAGAGATCCGCGAGGCGCTGGCCGACGACCTCGACGCGCCGCGCGCCCTGGCCGCCGTGGACCGCTGGGCCGCCGCGCAGGAGTCCGACGGCGGCACCGAGACCGGCGCGCCCGGCCTGGTGTCGCGCACGGTGGACGCGCTGCTCGGAGTCGCGCTGTAGCCCGCACACCCCAACCGCCCCACCCGTGACCGCCCTTGGACTCACCCCGAGTCCGAGGGCGGTTTCCGTTTCGCTTCCGTTCTGCCCATGGTCCAATGCTCGATTTTGCGCTAAACACCCTTCATGCAAACAAGAGTGCGCACTGGAGTGGCGCTGGTCGGTGCAGCCGTGCTCGGTCTGCTCATGGCCTTCACGGGACCCGGCGGCGCGCAGGCCGCCACACCCACCGCGACCGCCGAGACCTCCGTGGGGGACGTGACCGGCTTTGACCACGCCGGTGCCGTCTACCGGCTGCACGCGGGCCAGGCCCAGGCCCGGGTCAGCTTCGTGTCGGCCGACACCTTCCGCATCGAACTGGCCCCGGACGGCACCTTCACCGATCCGACCGGCGACGACATCGTCCTGCCGCAGGGCGCGCCGCCCGCCACCCGCTGGAAGGACGCGGGCGACGCCTACGAGTTGAGCACCCCGGCCGTCACGCTGCGGGCCTACAAGGCGCCGCTGCGCTTCGCCCTCTACCGGGCCGACGGCACCCGGGTCTGGTCCGAGACGAAGCCGCTGAGCTGGACCAAGGACAGCACCACCCAGACCCTCGACCGCGGCGCGGCCGAGCAGTTCTACGGCGGCGGCATGCAGAACGGCCGCGGCAACACCTCGCACCGCGGCCGGACCGTCCAGGTCAGCGTGGACGGCAACTGGAACGACGGCGGGCACCCCAACTCCGTGCCGTTCTACCTCTCCACGGCCGGATACGGCGTCTTCCGCAACACCTACGCGCCCAACACCTACAGCTTCGGCGAGCCGGTGACCGCGAGCGCCAAGGAACAGCGCTTTGACGCCTACTACTTCGCGGGCGACGCCAAGCGGGTGATCGGCGACTACACCAAGCTGACCGGCAAGCCCTTCCTGCCCCCGGTCTACGGCCTGGAGCCGGGCGACTCCGACTGCTACCTGCACAACGCCAACCGCGGCGAACGCCACACCGGGTCGCCTCCGACGTCGCCGTGGACCTGACCGCGGGCATGCTGCCGGTGGTCGGCGCCAAGGTCTCGCTCCAGGCGCCGGACGGCTGGAAGGTGTCGGCGCCGCAGACCGTGCCCGTGCTGACCGCTGGGAACACCAAGCGGCTGCGCTTCTCGGTGACACCGCCCGCCGGGGTCACGGCGGGACAGACCGTGCTCACCGCACGGGCCGACTACCTGTCGTCGGCGCCCGGCCGGGTCGCCGTCCAGCCGTTCGCGGTCGCGGCGATGCCCGCGCCGCCGACGGTCGACACGTATGCCGGCGATCTGACCTGGCTGACCTCGACCAACGGCTGGGGGCCGCCGGAACGCGACCGCAGCAACGGCGAGTCGGGCGCGGCCGACGGGCACACGCTGACCCTGGACGGGACGACGTACGCCAAGGGCATCGGGGCGCACGCGGCCTCCGACGTCGAGGTGTACCTCGGCGGCCGGTGCTCGGTGTTCACCTCGGACGTGGGCATCGACGACGAGATCGACGGCTACGGCTCGGTGACCTTCTCCGTCGTCGCGGACGGCGTCACGCTGTGGACCTCGCCCGTGCTCACCGGGGCGTCGGCCACCGTGCCGGTGTCGGTACCGGTGACCGGGGCCCGGCACGTCCATCTGAAGATCACCCCGGCGGCGACGTCACTCAGCGGTGACCACGGGGACTGGGCAGGAGCGCGGTTCCACTGCGCGTGACCGGTTGAGGGTGAGGGGGGGCGCGCCGCGCACCCCCTCACCCCTGTCCGTCGCGCGGTCTACTCCTCGCGGCCGTCCCCGTCGCCGTCCGGGGCGTCCAGGTCGCCTTCCCCGTCCTTGGCGGCGTCGGTCTCCTTGCCGGCGTCGGCCTTGTCGTCGGCCTCGGCCTCGGCTACGGCGTCCTTGTCGGCGCCGTCGTCCGTATCGGTGTCCGTGCCCGCGCCCGCGCCGCTGTCCGGGTCCAGCCGCGGCGACTGCGCACGGTCCCGGAACTGCGGCACTCCGCCGTCGCCCTCGCTCGCGTACTCCCCGGCCTGCGGGTCGCGGCGGCGCAGATAGCGCTCGAACTCCTTGGCGATGGCCTCACCCGACGCCTCGGGCAGCTCCGCGGTGTCCCGCGCCTCCTCCAGCGTCTGGACGTACTCCGCGACCTCGCTGTCCTCGGCCGCGAGCTGGTCCACGCCGACCTGCCAGGCGCGCGCGTCCTCGGGCAGCTCGCCCTGCGGGATGCGCAGGTCGAGCAGGTCCTCAAGGCGGTTGAGCAGCGCCAGGGTGGCCTTGGGGTTGGGCGGCTGCGACACATAGTGCGGCACCGCCGCCCACAGGCTCACCGCGGGGATGCCCGCGTGCGTGCACGCCTCCTGGAGGATGCCGACGATGCCGGTCGGCCCCTCGTAGCGCGACTCCTCCAGATTGAGCGTCGTCGCCAGGTCGGGGTCCGAGGTCACCCCGGTGACCGGGACCGGCCGGGTGTGCGGGGTGTCGCCGAGCAGCGCGCCCAGCACCACGACCATCTCGACGCCCAGCTCGTGGGCGAAGCCCAGGATCTCGTTGCAGAACGAGCGCCAGCGCATGCTGGGCTCGATACCGCGGACCAGCACCAGGTCGCGGGGCTTGGGCGTCGTGATCCTGACGACCGAGAGCCGGGTGGTGGGCCATACGACCCGCCGTACCCCGGCGTCCATCCAGACCGTGGGGCGGTTCACCTGGAAGTCGTAGTAGTCCTCGGCGTCGAGTGCCGCGAAGACCTCGCCCTTGAACTCCCGGTCCATGTGCCCGACCGCGGTCGAGGCGGCGTCCCCGGCGTCGTTCCAGCCCTCGAACGCGGCCACCATGACCGGGTCGATCAGCTCGGGTACCCCCTCGAGCTCGATCACCCAGCGCCTCCTTCCGACCGGAGGGGGGCGGTGCCGTCCCCGTACCGGCTGCTGTTCCTGCACGTGCGGCACCAGCCTACGGCGTACCGAGGCCGGTGCCGTGGTTCTCGTAGCTGGATGATCCCCAGCGCGGCCCCCGATGAGTCACCGGCAGCGCCACCAGGTGAGACATCCGATCTGTTGCCCCACAAAGTTTGGCCCCGCCCCTGGACTTCCGGCCCCGCGCGCCGCTATACATCGGATCATCAAAAAAAGATCCGATGTCTCACGACGGGGGTGTGCATGAGTCCGACCATTACCGAGGTCGACGTGTACGACATCCGCTTTCCGACCTCGGAGCAGCTCGACGGCTCGGACGCCATGAACCCCGACCCCGACTACTCCGCCGCCTACGTCATGCTCCGTACGGACTCGCCCGGCGGCCTGGCGGGCTACGGTCTCTGCTTCACGATCGGGCGCGGCAACGACGTCGTCGCCGCGGCGATCAGGACACTGCGACCCTACGTGGTCGGCCGCTCGGTGGACAGTGTCACGGGTGATCTTGGCGGCTTCTACCGGCTGCTCACCCACGACTCCCAACTGCGCTGGCTCGGCCCGGAGAAGGGCGTGATGCACATGGCCGCCGGGGCGGTGGTCAACGCCGCCTGGGACCTGGCCGCCCGCCGGGCCGGACTGCCGGTCTGGGAACTGCTGGCCGGGATGAGCCCGGAACAGCTCGTGGACATGGTCGACTTCCGCTACCTCAGCGACGCCATGACCCGCGACGAGGCGCTGGAGATCCTGCGCCGCGCCGAGCCGGGCCGCGCCGAGCGCGCCGCGGAACTGCGCCGCCGCGGCTACCCCGCCTACACCACGGAACCCGGCTGGATCGGCTACTCCGACGACAAGTTGACCCGGCTGTCGAAGGAGGCCGTCGCCGCGGGCTTCCAGCAGATCAAGCTCAAGGTCGGCGGCGACCTCGACGACGACCTGCGCCGGATGCGGCTGGCCCGCGACGCGGTCGGCCCCGACATCAGGATCGCCGTCGACGCCAACCAGCGCTGGGACGTCTCCGACGCCGTGGAGTGGATGCGGGCGCTGGCGCCCTTCGACCCGTACTGGATCGAGGAGCCGACCAGCCCCGACGACGTCCTCGCGCACGCCGCGATCCGCGCGGGCCAGCCGGTGCCGGTCGCGACCGGCGAACACGTTGCCAACCGCGTGGTGTTCAAGCAGCTCCTCCAGGCCGGCGCGGTGGACTTCGTCCAGATCGACGCGGCCCGCGTCGCCGGGGTCAACGAGAACATCGCGATCCTGCTGCTCGCCGCCAAATTCGGCGTCCCGGTCTGCCCGCACGCCGGCGGCGTGGGCCTGTGCGAACTCGTCCAGCACCTGTCGATGTTCGACTACGTCGCCGTCTCCGGCACCTGGGACAACCGGGTGATCGAGTACGTCCCGCACCTGCACGAACACTTCACCGATCCCGTGGTGATGGACCACGGCCGATACCGCGCCCCTGCCGCGCCCGGCTTCTCCGCCCGTATGGTCCCGGAGTCGCTCGCCGACTACCGCTACCCGGACGGCCCGGTGTGGCAGGCGCGACAGGCCCGACAGGAGCTGACCCGATGAGCACCAGCGCCGATCCGACGCACGCCGCCTCCGCCGCCCAGGACCTCGCGGGCCTCACCGCCCTCGTCACCGGCGGCGCCTCCGGGATCGGCGCCGCCACCGCGGCGCTGCTGACCGCCCGCGGCGCGCGCGTCGCCGTACTCGACCGCGACACCGCGGGCGCGCCGAGCGGCACCGTCCCCGTCACCGCCGACGTCACCTCGGACGAGGACGTACGGGCCGCGGTCGGCGCGGCCGTCGCCGAACTCGGCAGCCTGCACATCGTGGTGAGCAACGCCGGGATCGGCGCCATCGGCACCGTCGAGGACAACCCGGACGACGAGTGGCAGCGCGTGCTGGACATCAACGTCCTGGGCATGATGCGGACCGCCCGCGCCGCCCTGCCGCACCTGCGCGAGGCCGCCGCCGCCCGGCCGGGCAGCGCCTCCATCACCCACACCTGCTCGATCGCCGCGACCGCGGGACTGCCGCAGCGGGCGCTGTACAGCGCGAGCAAGGGCGCGGTGCTCGCCCTCACCCTGGCGATGGCCGCCGACCACGTACGCGAGGGAGTACGGGTCAACTGCGTGAACCCCGGAACCGCCGACACCCCCTGGATCGGCCGCCTCCTCGACCAGGCCGACGACCCGGCCGCCGAGCGCGCGGCACTCGACGCACGCCAGCCCCTGGGACGGCTGGTGTCCGCCGACGAGGTCGCCGCGGCCATCGTCTACCTGGCGAGCCCCGCCGCGGCGAGCGTGACCGGAACCGCGCTCGCCGTCGACGGCGGAATGCAGGGACTGCGCCTGCGCCCCGCCGGGGGCTGAGCCGCCACCCCGGCTTCGGCGCACGGCAGCCGTCACCAAGCACGTCAGCTCCTCCGCACGTCAGCTCCTCCGCACGTCAGCTCCTCCGCACGTCAGCTCCTCCGTACCTCAGCTCCTCCGCACGTCAGCTCCTTCGCACCTCAGGCACCGCCCCCGCACCACATCCTCCGCAGAGCCGACACACAATTCGAAGGGCAGGGCTCGACGATGAGACTGCGCAGAACGACCGTGGCCGCCTGTGCCGCACTGCTCGCGGTCACCGCGCTCGCCGGTTGCAACCGGGGAAGCGACAGCAAGGCGGGCAGCTCCGGCAAGGTCGGCATCGACCTGCCGCGCTCCGACAGCGACTTCTGGAACTCGTACAACAGCTACATAGAAAAGGGCGTCAAGGCCGGTGACGTCTCGGCCCTGCCCCGCACCAACTCGCAGAACGACATCGGCAAGCTCGTCGCGAACGTGCAGAGCTTCGCCAACGAGGGCGCGAAGGCGATCGTGATGGCCCCGCAGGACACCGGCGCCATCGCCTCCACCCTGGAGCAGATGGCCAAGAAGAAGATCCCGGTGATCAGCGTCGACACCCGCCCCGACAAGGGCCCGGTGTACATGGTCGTCCGCGCGGACAACAAGGCGTACGGCACGAAGGCGTGCGAGTACCTGGGCGAACAGCTCAAGGGAAAGGGCAAGATCGCGGAGTTCGAGGGCGACCTGTCCTCGATCAACGGCCGGGACCGCTCGGAGGCGTTCGCCGCCTGCATGAAGAGCAAATTCCCGAACATCAAGGTGATCCCGCTGGTCACCAACTGGGACGGCGCCACCGCCTCGGCCAAGCTCCAGACCACGCTGGCCGCCGACCCGGACCTGAACGGCATCTACATGCAGGCCGGCGGTGTCTTCCTCCAGCCGACGCTCGCGCTGCTCCAGCAGAAGAACCTGCTCAAGCCGCCGGGCACGCCGGGACACATCACGATCATCTCCAACGACGGCATCCCCGAGGAGTTCAAGGCCATCAAGGCCGGGCAGATCGACGCCACCATCTCCCAACCCGCCGACCTGTACGCGAAGTACGCGCTGTACTACGCCAAGGAGGCGCTGGCCGGGAAGACCTTCCAGCCGGGCCCGACCGACCACGACTCCACGATCATCAAGATCCCCAACGGTCTTGAGGACCAGCTCCCCGCCCCGCTGGTCACCAAGGACAACGTGGACGACGCGAGCCTGTGGGCCAACCAGCTCGGGAAGAGCTGACCCATGGCCGAGGCCGTACCGCCCCCCGCGGTCCACGCGGAGGGCATCGTCAAACGGTTCGGGGCCACCGTGGCCCTGGACCGGGTGGGCATCACCGTCGCGGCCGGCGACTCGCACGCGCTCGTCGGCCGCAACGGGGCGGGCAAGTCCACCCTGGTCTCCGTGCTGACCGGGCTGCACGCCCCGGACGCCGGGCGGGTCTCCTTCCTCGGGAAGCCCGCCCCCGCGCCCGGCGACACCGCCGCCTGGCAGTCCAAAGTGGCCTGCGTCTACCAGAAGTCGATGGTCGTCCCCGATCTGACCGTCGCGGAGAATCTGTTCCTGAACAGATTCGGCCGCGGCCGGATCCGCTGGTCCGCGCTGCGCCGCCGGGCCCGCGACCTGCTCGCCGAGTACGGGGTCGACGTCGACCCGACCGCGCGGGCCGGTGATCTCACCGTCGAGCAGGGGCAGTTCGTGGAGATCGCGCGGGCGCTGTCCTTCGGCGCGCGCTTCATCATCCTGGACGAGCCCACCGCGCAGCTCGACGCGGCGGGCATCGAGCGGCTCTTCACCAAGCTGCGCGGCCTCCAACAGCAGGGCGTGGCCTTCCTGTTCATCTCGCACCACCTCCAGGAGGTCTACGACCTGTGCAGCACCGTCACGGTCTACCGTGACGCCCGCCATGTCCTGACCGCGCCCGTCGCCGAGTTGAGCAAGGCGGAACTGGTCGAGGCGATGACCGGTGAGGCGGCGCAGGCCGAACTGGCCTGGCACGCCCGGGGGTCGGCCGACGAGTCGGCGTCCAGGACGCTGTCCACCTCGCTGTCGGTGTCGGTCTCCAAGGGCGCCACGGACAGCGGGGACGCCGTCCTGCGCGCCGAAGGGCTCGTGCTCGACGGCGCCTTCGACAGCATCGACTTCGCCGTACGCCCCGGCGAGGTGCTGGGCCTGGCCGGGGCCACCGCCAGCGGCAACACCGCGCTCGGCGAGACCCTGGTCGGGCTGCGCAAGGCCACCGGCGGCCGGACCCTGGTCGCGGGCAAGGCCGTACGCCCCGGCAGCGTCCCGCACGCGCTCGGCGCCGGGATCGGCTACGTACCCGAGGACCGGCACCGGCAGGGCCTGGTGCTCGGCCGCAGCGTCGCGGAGAACGCCACCCTCACCGTGACCGACCAACTCGGCCCGTACGGCACGGTCCTGCCGTCCAGGACCAGGGAATTCGCACAGCGCATGATCAGCTCGCTGGACATCAAGACCTCGGGACCGGCCCAGCCGGTGGCCGACCTGTCCGGCGGCAACCAGCAGAAGGTCGTCATCGCCCGCGCCCTGGCCCGCGAGCCGCGCGTGCTGGTGGCCGTCCGGCCCACCGCGGGCGTGGACGTGAAGTCCAAGGACGCGCTGCTCGGCGTGGTCAGAGGCGTCGCGGACCGCGGCGACGCCGCCGTCATCGTCTCCGACGAACTGGACGACCTGCGGGTCTGCGACCGGGTGATCGCGCTCTTCCACGGGCGGGTGATCGCCGAGTTCGGCAGCGGATGGAGGGACCGGGACCTGGTCTCGGCCATGGAAGGGCTGCCCTCGGGCAGCGACGAGGGAGCCGAGGAATGAGTGACACCAGTCAGTTGACCGCCGATGTGGCGGTACCGGACAAGACCCGGCGGCCGGCGCCGCGTATCCAGCTCACCCGCTACCGGGACCTGTCCCTGCTGCCGGTGATCCTGCTGCTGGGCGTCATCGGCTTCATCGTGTCGCCCACCTTCCTGACCTCCGACAATCTCCTCGGCGTCCTCCAACAGTGCAGCGAGCTGAGCCTGTTGGTGCTCGGCGAGGCGATGATCCTGATCTCCGGCCGGATGGACCTGTCGCTGGAGTCCACCATCGGCGTGGCCCCCGTGATCGCCATGTGGCTGGTGATGCCGAGCACCGGCTCCGCCACCTACCACGGCATCGGGCTGCTGCCCGGCTGGTCCTCGATCCCGCTCTGCCTGCTGGTGGGCGTGCTCATCGGCGGCTTCAACGGATTCCTGATCCTGAAACTGCGGGTCAACGGCTTCATCGCCACCCTCGGCATGCTGACCATGCTCCGCGGCCTCCAGGACGGCATATCCCAGGGCAAGTCCATCGTCGAGGTGCCCGCGTCCTTCTCCTACCTCGGCGGCGCGTCCTGGCTCGGCGCCCCGGCCGCGGTCTGGATCTGCCTGGTGCTCTTCGTCCTCGGCGGCCTGGCGCTCGGCTATCTGCGGCACGGCCGGGCGCTCTACGCGATCGGCGGCAACAAGGAGGCGGCCCGCGCGGCCGGTATCCGGGTCGACCTCATCACCTGGGTCGTGCTCGCCGTCGCAGGCCTGCTCGCCGCCTTCGCCGGTGTGCTCTACGTCGGCCACTACGGCGCGATCTCCTCGACCCAGGGCAACGGCTGGATCTTCCAGGTCTTCGCCGCCACCGTGATCGGCGGCGTCAGCCTCAACGGCGGCAAGGGCACCCTCTTCGGAGCCCTGACCGGTGTCGTCGCGCTCCAACTCGTCGTGAACGTCACGACGCTGGGCGGTGTGCCGCCGCTGTGGGACAAGTTCCTCTACGGTGCGATCATCATCGTCGCGCTGATCATCTCCCGCTTCGCGAGCGGCGAGAAGCAGGACTGACCGGATACCCGAGGGAGGGAACGTCACCATGCCCGTACCGGTACTGCCCCGGCTCGGCCTCGGCTGCGCGCCGCTGGGCAACCTCTACCGCGCCGTCACCGAGGAGGAGGCCGAGGCCACCGTGGCCGCCGCCTTCGAGACGGGGGCCGCGGGGCCCGTGTACCTCGACACGGCGCCGCACTACGGCCTCGGCCGGTCCGAGGAACGGCTCGGCCGTGCACTGGCCGGACGGGACCGCTCCACGTACGTGCTCTCCACCAAGGTCGGCCGCAGGCTGCGCGACCTGCGGCCGGGCGAGGCCCCGGACGACCAGGGCTACACCGACTCCCCGGCCCGCGCGCGGGAGTGGGACTACACCGCCGACGGCATCCGCGCCACGCTGGAGGGTTCCCTGGAACGGCTCGGCGTGGACGCCGTCGACATCGTCTATCTGCACGACCCCGAGGACCACCTGCCGGAGATCTACGACACCGGCTTCGCCGCCCTGGCCGACCTGCGCGACCAGGGTGTGGTCAAGGCCATCGGCTTCGGCATGAACTACAGCGACATCCTCGCCCGCCTCGTCGCGGACCTCGATGTCGACGTCGTGCTGTGCGCGGGCCGCTGGACGCTGCTGGAACGCACCGCGCTGGACGACCTGCTGCCCGTCTGTGAACGGCGCGGTACGAAGGTCGTCGTGGGCGGCGTCTACAACTCGGGCCTGCTGGCCGACCCGCGACCCGGCGCGCACTACAACTACGTCGAAGCGCCACCGGAGATCCTGGCCCGCGCCCAGCACATCGCCGCCGTCTGCGCCGAGTTCGACGTCCCGCTGCGGGCCGCCGCGCTGCGCTACCCCTTCGCGCACCCCTCGGTGGTCTCGGCCGTGGTGGGCGCCGCCAACGCCGCCGAGGTGCGCGACAACGCGGAGCTGTTCTCGTACGACATCCCGGACGCGCTCTGGCACGCGCTGGTCACCCGCGGGCTGCTGGACAAGGACGCGCCGCTGCCGCTCAGGGCCCCCGCCGAGGGGGCCTGACCGGATGCGGATCGACGCCCACCACCATCTGTGGGACCTCGAACGGCGCCCCCAGCCGTGGCTGACCGGGGCTGAACTCGACCCCATCGCCCGGACGTTCCGCCTCGCGGAACTCCTTCCGCTGCTCGACGCGCACGGGATCGACGCCACCGTGCTCGTCCAGTCAAGCTCCTCGCTCGACGAGACCCGCGAACTCCTCGCCCTCGCCCGCGACTCCGGCGGCCGGGTCGCCGGGGTCGTCGGCTGGGCCGACCTCACCTCGCCCGAACTCCCCGGCACCCTGGCCGCGTTGGCCGCCCTCGGACCCCTGGTCGGCATACGGCACCAGGTCCAGGACGAGGCCGACCCCGGATGGCTGGCGCGCGCCGACGTCAGGTCCGGCCTCGCCGCCGTCGGCGCCGCGGGGCTCGTCTACGACCTGCTCGTCACCGTCGACCAGCTCCCCGCCGCCATCGACACGGTGCGGGCGCTCCCCGAGGTGCGGTTCGTCCTCGACCACGGCGCCAAGCCGCCGGTCGGCGGCGGGGGCTGGGAGCCGTGGGCCGCCTCCACGACCGAGCTGTCGGCGCTGCCGAACATCTCGTGCAAGCTCTCCGGGCTCGTCACGGAGGCCGACTGGCACCGGTGGCGCGTCGCCGACGTGCTGCCCTACGCCCGTCATCTCCTGGCCGCCTTCGGGCCCGACCGGGTCCTCTTCGGCTCCGACTGGCCCGTCTGCACCCTCGCCGCCGACTACTCCTCCGTCGTCGCCCTCGCCGAGGCCGCCCTCTCCCCTCTCACCCCCGCCGCCCGCGACGCCGTCCTCGGCCGCAACGCCGTTCGGCTCTACGCCCTGAACCTGCCCCCGTCGGGGCCCTGAGCCGGCGCCTTCACCTTGCGCAGGTAGGTCGAGCCCATAGGGGCCCGGCCCCGGTGCGGTTCTTGTGCCGGGGCGGCAGGCCGAGTTTTTAGGCGCGTGGCTCCGGACGGTTCCTTTGCCGGGGGGCCGGCCACGTGCTTTTAGGGGCGCTGGGGAGGGCGAATGCACAGGGTTCGCGCCCTCCCCCCTCCCGGAGGGCTAAAGCGTAGAGCGAAGCCACTGCTCGACGCTGGCGACATGCACCGTCGCCCACGAACGGGCAGCCTCGGCGTCGCGGTCGCGCAGGGCGGTGAGAATGGCCCGGTGCTCATGCAGCGTGCGGCTGACGGCGTCCACCTGGGTGATGCCGCGCCAGACGCGCGCGCGGGTGGTGGGCCCTGACAGACCGTCGAGCAGCGAGCAGAGCACGGAATTGCCCGAGCCCTGGACGATGCCGCGGTGGAACTCCAGGTCGGAGGCGACCAGTTCCTCGACGGACGGCTGCGGGCCGAGCGCGTCCAGCTTGCCTTCGAGGGCGTCCAGCTCCTCGACGGAGATGCGGACGGCGGCCATCGCGGTGGCGGCGGGTTCCAGGATGCGGCGGACCGCGAGGAATTCGAGCACGGTGTCGTCGCGGTGGAAGTCCACGACGAAACTGAGGGCTTCGAGCAGGAGCTGCGGGTCGAGGCTGGTGACGTAGGTGCCGTCGCCCTGGCGGACGTCGAGGATGCGGATCAGGGAGAGGGCGCGGACGGCCTCGCGCAGGGAGTTGCGGGACAGCCCCAGCTCGGCCGCGAGTTCGCTCTCCTTGGGGAGCCGGTCGCCCGGACGCAGCGCCCCGGAGACGATCATCTCCTTGATCCTCTCGATGGCCTCGTCGGTGACCGCCATCAGCGCCTCCCCTGTTCAGGTCCCGCCGCCGCCAGACCTCCGATGTATGAGGCCCCATTATGGGCCCGGCGCGCCGGAACGCCTAACAACGGCCGGAACCGGGCACAGCCGCCCGCGTACCGGCCGAACCGCCCCCCGTACGGGCTCAGCGGCTCGCGTACCGGCTGGGCGGTGCGCCGACCGCCGCGGTGAAGTCACGGGTCAGGTGCGCCTGGTCGGCATAGCCCAGGTCGGCGGCGAGCGCGGCCCAGTCGATGTCGGCGCCGCCGTCCGCGCGGGCCGCGGCCTCGTGCAGCCGGGCGCGGCGCAGCACCCACTTGGGGCTCGCCCCCACGTACTCCGCGAAGAGCCGCTGGAGGCGCCGCACGGGCAGGTCCAGCTCGCGGGCCAGCTCGTCCACCCGGAAGAACTGCGGGCCGGCGGTGATCCTCCCCCGCTCATCGGCCGGGGGGACACCCCTCTCGATTCTCTCGACCAGGTCCGCCACCTCGGCCACCACCGGGTCCTGCCGGGTGCCGGGCAGCAGCTCCAGCAGATACTCCTCGACCAGCGCCGTCATCGCCGCCAGGTCGTCCAGTGCCAGGATCTCCCGGCTCAGCGCCTCGACGGCCCTGGCCGGGCCGCCCAGCAGACCGGCCGCGGGCACCGCGCGGTCGGCCAGCTCCGCCACCGGCCCGTCGATGAACGGCCGGAAGGCGCCCGGCCGGAATTTCACCCCGAACACCTGGTCGCGCCCGTGCAGCACACGGCTGAACACCCCGCGCTGCACCCCGTACACCAGTGGCTCAGGGGCCTCGAAGACCAGATGGACATTGGGGTGGGCGAGCACCTTCTGCTCGTGGTCCGGCCGCCCGCGCAGGTCCCAGCGCGGATTCCAGTAGAAGTCGACCAGCGCCGCCAGCGCGGGCCGCGGCTGCTGCCGCCGTACCTCGACGCGTCCGGCCGCCGCGTCCGGCCTCAGCACCCCACGCCCCAGCCCGTGCCCGCTCATGCCCGTCACTGTAAACGCGGCCACTGACAACGGCGCGGCCACGCGACACGGGCCGGGTGTCGCGTTTCTTCAAGACCGCCGTCCCCGGTCGCGCCTAGCGTCGAGGGCATGAACTTCCACGCACAGATCGCCGACAGTGTCGCGGAGGCCGCCCGGGTCGCCGCCGGCGTCACCGACGACCAGCTCACCGGCCCCACGCCCTGTCCCGACTACGACACCCGCACCCTGATCAACCACTGGGTCGCCTACACCGGCCTCGGCATGGAGCTGCGCGCCCGCAAGGAGCCGCACCCCGCCGACCTCGGCGAGCGCGACTTCACCGCGGAGCCCGGCTGGGCCGCCGCCTACGCGCGGCAGCTCGACCGGGCCGCGGACGCGTGGGCCGACCCGGCCGCCTGGGAGGGCGAGCTGGACATGGGCGGCATGGCGATGCCCGCGAAGGACATCGCCGCAATGCTCTTCATGGAGCTGCTGCTGCACGGCTGGGACGTCGCCAAGGCCACCGGGCAGGAGTTCAGGGCCGACGAGAAGTCCGGCGCCCTGCTGCTGGCCGTCGTGCGCGAGCAGGCCGAGATGTTCCGGCAGTACAAGGGCTTCGCGGAACCGGTCGAACCGCCCGCCGGGGCCACCGACTTCGAAACCGCCGTCGCCCTGTCCGGCCGCGACCCATACTGGGCGGCATGATCCAGCACGACCTCATCGCCCGGGTACGGGACATGTGCCGCGCCGACGAACGCCTCGGCGCGGCACTGATGTACGGCTCCTTCGCCGCGGGGGAGGGCGACGCCCACAGCGACGTCGAATTCTGGCTCTTCTTCGACCCGGAGCGGCGCGCGGAAGTGGACCCCGAGCAGTGGTGCCGGGAGATCGCCCCGGCCAATCTGGTGCTGCTCAACGAATTCGGCAGCCATGTCGTGCTCTTCCCCGGCCCGGTGCGCGGTGAATTCCACTTCGCGACCACCGACGACATCCCGACGGTCGCCACCTGGCCCGCGCGCGGCGCCGCCGTCGAGCGGATGGTCGTCGTCGACCGCGAAGGGCTGCTGACGCCCGTGCTCGAAGCGGTGCCCGAGCACCCCGTGCTCCCCGCGGCGCCCGACGAGATCGCCGACCTGTGCGGCCGGTTCGCCAACTGGCTGGTGCTGGCGCTGCACGTCACCGCGCGCGGCGAGCACCTGCGCGCGCAGGACGCGCTCTGGCACGCGGCCCGCCATGTGCTGTGGATGGCCCGGCTCGCCGAGAACAGCACCGCGCACTGGCTGACGCCGTCGCGCGCCGCGGAGGCCGAGCTGCCCGCCCGTACGATCGCGGCCGTGGCAGAGGCCAACCCCGTGAGCCTCTGGCACGAGGGCCGCGACCGCTGGCTGACCCTGCTGCCCAGGACCGGCCGCCCCGCCCCGACCGCCCTGTTCGCCGAACTCGACCGCCTGACCGCCGAGACGGCCCAGCCCGCCGGTACGGACACGCCTGCCGGTACGGACACGCCTGCCGGGACGGAACCGCCCGCAGGGACGGCGGCCCCCACGCCCTAGTCCCGGCGAAGCACCCGCTCGACCCCTTCCCGTACCTCCGGCGTGTCGAGACCGCGGATCGTCAGCGTCGTCCGCCGCCGCAGCACGTCGTCCGCGCCCTGCGCCCACTCGTGGTCGCGGGCGTAGACGACCTGGGCCCAGATCTCCGGGGCGTCCGGGTGCACGCGCCGGGCCAGCTCCGGGTCCTCGTTGGCCAGCCGCGCGATGTCGAAGGCCAGCGAGCCGTAGTGGGTGGCCAGGTGCCTGGCGGTGTCGGCCGCCATGCGCGGTCCCGGCGCGTCGCCGTCGATGAGCAGCCGGTGGGCGACCGCGTCGGGGCTGGCGAAACCGGGCAGCGGGGCCCGGCGCGGCAGCGACGACATCGGCTCCATGTCGTCGGACAGCGGATGCCCGGGCAGCTCAGCCAGCTTGGTCATGACCGTGCGGCCGATGTGCCGGAAGGTGGTCCACTTGCCGCCCGCCACCGACAGCATGCCGCCCGTCCCCTCGGTGACGACCGTCTCCCGCTTGGCCTTCGAGGTGTCGCCGGGACCGCCGGGCAGCACCCGCAGACCCGCGAAGGAGTACGTGATCAGGTCGCGGGAGAGCTGCTGGTCGCGGACGGAGAAGGCCGCCTCGTCCAGGATCTGCGCGATGTCGGCCTCGGTGACCCGCACATCGGCCGGATCGCCCTCGTACACCTCGTCCGTGGTGCCGAGCAGCAGCATGTCCTCCCAGGGCAGGGCGAAGGTGATGCGGTACTTGTCGATCGGGGTGGCCAGCGCCGCCCGCCACGGCGAGTGCCGCTTGAGCACCAGGTGCGCGCCCTTGGACAGCCGGATCGACGGCGCCGCGGCCGGGTCCTCCATCCGCCGCAGGTGGTCCACCCACGGCCCGGTGGCGTTGAGCACCAGGCGCGCGTCGACGCCGAATTCGGTGCCGTCCACGCGGTCGCGCAGATCGGCGCCCGTGACCCGGCCCCGTGTGAAACGCAGCCCGGTGACCTCGGCGTGGTTGAGCACGGTCGCGCCCGCGTCGACGGCGGCCCGTACCGTCATCAGCGCCATCCGGGCGTCGTTCATCTGCCCGTCCTCGTAGACGGCGACCGCGCGCAGATTGTCGGTCCGCAGCTCGGGCACGTCCCGTGCGGCCTTGGCCGGGCTGATCACATGGCCGACGCCGTCGCGGAAGGCGGACAGCGCCGAGTACGCGAAGACGCCCGCGCCGAGCTTGGCCGCGCCGTGCGGGCCGCCCTTGTAGACCGGCAGATAGAAGGTGAGGGGGTTGGCCAGGTGCGGCGCGATGTCACGGGAGACCGCGCGCCGCTCCAGGTGGTTCTCCGCCACCAGCTTCACCGCGCCGGTCTGGAGGTAGCGCAGGCCGCCGTGGAGCAGCTTGGAGGAGGCGGAGGAGGTGGCCCCGGCGAAGTCACCGGCGTCCACCATGGCCACCCGCAGCCCCGACTGCGCGGCGTGCCAGGCGGTGGTGATGCCGAGGATGCCACCGCCGATCACCAGCAGGTCGTACGTGGCACGGCCGAGCAGATCCCGGGTCTCGGCCCTGCCGGGGTTGGCGCCTGCGGTCGGATGCGAACCCAGGGCGGGAACGCGCTGCGAGGTGGTCATGGGGTGAATCAGTGCTCCTCTGCGGTGCTCTCTTCGAGCCAGCCCATCGTGGCCTGCACGGCCTTGAGCCAGCTCTTGTACTCGCGGTCCCGCTGGGCCGCGTCCATGCGCGGGGTCCACTCGGCGGCGCGCCGCCAGTTGGCCCGCAGTGCCTCGGTGTCGGGCCAGAAGCCGACCGCGAGACCGGCCGCGTAGGCCGCGCCCAGGCAGGTGGTCTCGGCGACCATCGGGCGCACCACGGGCGCGTCCAGGAAGTCCGCCAGGGTCTGCATGAGCAGGTTGTTGGAGGTCATGCCGCCGTCGACCTTGAGGGCGGCCAGTTCGACGCCGGAGTCCTTGGTCATGGCGTCGGCGATCTCCCGTGTCTGCCAGGCCGTCGCCTCCAGCACGGCGCGCGCGATGTGCGCCTTGGTGACGTAACGGGTCAGCCCGGCGATCACCCCGCGCGCGTCGTCGCGCCAGTAGGGGGCGAACAGGCCGGAGAAGGCCGGTACGAAGTAGGCGCCGCCGTTGTCCTCGACGGACGAGGCCAGCGTCTCGATCTCGGCGGCGGTGCTGATCAGCCCCATCTGGTCGCGCATCCACTGCACCAGCGCGCCGGTGACGGCGATCGAGCCCTCCAGCGCGTAGACCGGCGCGTCGTCGCCGATCCGGTAGCCGACGGTGGTGATCAGGCCGTTGTAGGAGTTGACCGGGGTCTCACCGGTGTTCATCAGCATGAAGGTGCCGGTGCCGTAGGTGGACTTGGCCTCGCCCTCGGCGAAGCAGGTCTGCCCGAACAGCGCCGCCTGCTGGTCGCCGAGCGCGGAGGCCACTGGCACGCCGTCCAGCACGCCGCCGACCGTGCTGCCGTACACCTCGGCGGAGGAACGGATCTCCGGCAGTACGGCGGCGGGTACGCCGATCGACTCCAGGATCTTGTGGTCCCAGTCCAGGGTGCGCAGGTTCATCAGCAGGGTGCGGGAGGCGTTGGTGACGTCGGTGACGTGCCGGCCGCCGTTGACACCGCCGGTGAGGTTCCAGATCACCCAGGAGTCCATGGTGCCGAAGAGGATCTCGCCGCGCTCGGCGCGCTCGCGCAGTCCCTCGACGTTGTCCAGCAGCCAGCGGATCTTGGGCCCGGCGAAGTACGAGGCGAGCGGCAGGCCGGTCTCGCGGCGGAAGCGGTCCTGGCCGACGTTGCGGCCCAGTTCGCGGCAGAGCACGTCGGTGCGGGTGTCCTGCCAGACCAGCGCGTTGTGCACCGGCTCACCGGTGTTCTTGTCCCACAGCAGCGTGGTCTCGCGCTGGTTGGTGATGCCGATCGCCTTGACGTCGGCGGCGCTGAAGCCCTCGTTGTCCTGGGCGGCCTTGGCGATGGCGCCCTCGACCACCTCCTGGACATTGGTCCAGATCTCGGCGGCGTCGTGCTCCACCCAGCCCGGCTTGGGGAAGATCTGCTCGTGTTCCTTCTGGTCGACGGCGACGATCCGGCCGTCCCGGTCGAAGACGATGCAGCGGCTCGACGTCGTGCCCTGGTCGATCGCGGCGATGAACGGGCCGGTGCCGTGCGAGTGGGTGCCGGCGGCGGTGGTGTCGGTCACGTGGTGCTCCTCGGGATCTGCGCGGGGGAAGTGGCTGCGGGGGAGTGGACGTGGCGGTCTCGCGGCGGCCCTACGTGAAGGCGAGCTTGTACAGGCCGCCGGCTATCGCGGCGCCGGCCAGCGGGCCCAGCACCGGGATCCACGCGTAGCTCCAGTCCGAGCCGCCCTTGTTGGGCAGCGGCAGAAGGCTGTGCACGATACGCGGGCCGAGGTCGCGGAACGGGTTGATCGCGTACCCGGTGGGGCCGCCGAGCGACAGGCCGATACCGACGACGAGGAGCGCGGTGAGCAGGATGCCGGTGCCGTTGAGCGCGAGTCCGGTCGTCATGCCCTGGGTGAGGATGAAGAGCACCAGGACGGCGGTGCCGATGACCTCGGTGAGGAGGTTCTGCACCGGGTTCCGTATCTCGGGTCCGGTGGAGAAGATGCCGAGCACGGGTCCCGCGGGCTGCCCCTTGCGGTCGGTCTCCGGACCCTCGGGGGAGGTCGTGCCCCCGCCGACGATCTCGGGGTCGGTCAAGTGCGCCTGGAACTGGCCCATGTAGGCCACCCACACCAGGAAGGCGCCGATCATCGCGCCGAGCAACTGCCCCATCAGGTAGAAGGGCACGGTGTGCCATACACCGGTCTTGATCGCCACGCCGAGGGTGACCGCCGGGTTGAGCTGGCCGCCCGAGTAGCCGTTGGCGATGTAGGCGCCGCCGAGCACCGCGAATCCCCAGCCGAAGGAGATGGCGACCCAGCCCGCTCCCCGGGCCTTCGACTTCTTGAGCGTGACGGCGGCGCAGACGCCGCCACCGAGCAGGATGAGCACGGCGGTGCCGAAGGTCTCGCCGATGAAGATATGGCCGTTGGACACAGCGACTCCTTTGTCCAAGTGTCTTTACGTCAGGGCACGGGCGACCCGGATCGCGTCCGGCGTTCGACAATGTCGACCGTACAGCGAATATTTTCTCCCCGGGAGCGGCAGGTCAAGAGGCGTGGACTGTGAAACGCGGAAAGAAGGCCGCGCGGGCGCGGCGTCGAGGGCCGGGTGCGGGCGGGGCGGATCAGAAGCGGGCGGCGCCCAGATCGCGGGAGACGGCGCGGGCGCAGTCCCGTACCGCCGCCACCAGCCGGGCCTGGATGCCGCCCTCGTCGCAGACCCGTTCCACGGCGCCGGTGATGCCCACCGCGCCCACCGGCATCCGCCGCCGGTCGTAGACGGGCGCCGCGACCGAGGCCACGCCCTCCCACGTCTCCTCCAGGTCGGCGGCCCAGCCCCGCGCCCTGGTGAGGTCCAGCAGGGCCTCGAAATCGGTGATGTCGGTGACGGTGCGCGCGGTGAGCGAGGCCCGCTCGTGCTCGGTCACCTCGTTGTGCGCCACCGGGTCGAAGGCGGACAGCACCTTGCCGAGCGCGGTGCTGTGCAGCGGGTGCATCGCGCCCACCTCCAGCGCCTGGCGGCTGTCGTCCGGCCGGAAGACGTGGTGCACGATCAGCACGCCGTCCTGGTGCAGCACCCCGAGATACGCCGCCTCGCCGCTGGACCTGGCCAGGTCGTCGGTCCACACCAGCGCGCGGGCCCGCAGTTCGTGCACGTCCAGATAGCTGTTGCCCAGCCGCAGCAGTTCCGCGCCGAGCTGGTACTTGCCGGAGACCGGCTCCTGTTCGACGAAGCCCTCCTGCTGGAGGGTGCGCAGGATGCCGTGCGCGGTGCCCTTGGCCAGGCCGAGCGACGAGGCCACGTCGGTGAGCCCCAGCCGGCGCTCACCGCCGGCCAGCAGCCGCAGAATCGCCGCCGCGCGTTCCAGCGACTGGATGGGACCTGGCATCGGCGGCACTCCAAGCAGAGGGGGTGTCATGATCGGCGGTCGACAATGTCGACCGTCATCATCTCAGAGATGATTCTGGCACCACGGTCCGCCCATCGGAATGCCTTCGAGCCCGGACGGTGCGGCCCGCTAGGCTGGCCGGGTGCGTGTCCCGCCGCCCTCCGATCCGTCGGCGCCGACGGGGAACGCATAGCCGACAGCCGTCGCATCCCAGGGAGCACGTTCCATGGCCTCGCTTTCTCCGTCGTCCCCTACGTCTGGTACGTCCGGTTCCTCCCCATCGGAGACGAACACGGCACCGACGCGTACGTCCCCGACCGCGTCGCCGATGGACGCACCCCGCGCCGCCGCCCTCCGCGAGGCGCTCGCCTCCCGCGTGGTCGTCGCCGACGGCGCCATGGGCACCATGCTCCAGGCGCAGGACCCGACGCTCGACGACTTCCAGCAGCTCGAAGGCTGCAACGAGATCCTGAACATCACCCGCCCCGACATCGTGCGCTCGGTCCACGAGGCGTACTTCTCGGTCGGCGTGGACTGCGTCGAGACCAACACCTTCGGCGCCAACCACTCCGCGCTCGGCGAGTACGACATCCCCGAGCGGATCCACGAACTGTCGCAGGCCGGCGCCCGCCTGGCCCGCGAGGTCGCCGACGGCTTCGCCGCCGACGGCCGCCCGCGCTGGGTGCTCGGCTCGATGGGCCCCGGCACCAAGCTGCCGACGCTCGGCCACGCCCCGTACGCCGTACTGCGCGACGGCTACGAGGCCAACGCGGCGGGGCTGATCGCGGGCGGCGCCGACGCGCTGATCATCGAGACCACCCAGGACCTGCTCCAGACCAAGGCGGCCGTGATCGCGGCCCACCGCGCGATGGCGTCGGCCGGGGTGAGCCTGCCGCTGATCTGTTCGGTGACCGTGGAGACCACCGGCACCATGCTGCTCGGCTCGGAGATCGGTGCGGCGCTCACCGCGCTCGAACCCCTCGGCATCGACATGATCGGCCTCAACTGCGCGACCGGACCGGCCGAGATGAGCGAGCACCTGCGCTATCTCGCCCGGCACTCGCGTATCCCGCTGTCCGCCATGCCCAACGCGGGCCTGCCGGTGCTCACCAAGGACGGCGCGCACTACCCGCTCACGGCCTCGGAACTGGCCGACGCGCACGAGACGTTCGCCCGCGAGTACGGCCTGTCCCTGGTCGGCGGCTGCTGCGGCACCACGCCCGAGCACCTGCGGCAACTCGTGGAGCGCGTCGGCGGCCAGGACCTGCACCCGCGCAGGCCGCGCCCGGAGGCGGGCGCCGCCTCCCTCTACCAGACGGTCCCCTTCCGCCAGGACAGCTCGTACCTGGCGATCGGCGAGCGCACCAACGCCAACGGCTCCCGCAAATTCCGCGACGCGATGCTGGAGGGCCGCTGGGAGGACTGCGTGGAGATGGCCCGCGACCAGATCCGCGAGGGCGCCCACCTGCTCGACCTGTGCGTGGACTACGTGGGCCGGGACGGCGTCGCCGACATGGCCGAGGTCGCCGGGCGCTTCGCCACCGCCTCCACCCTGCCGATCGTGCTCGACTCCACCGAGGTGGACGTCCTGCGGGCGGGACTGGAGAAGCTGGGCGGCCGGGCGGTGCTCAACTCCGTCAACTACGAGGACGGCGACGGCCCCGAGTCCCGGTTCGCCAAGGTGACCGCGCTCGCCCAGGAGCACGGCGCCGCGCTGATCGCGCTCACCATCGACGAGGAGGGCCAGGCCCGTACCGTTGAGAAGAAGGTCGGGATCGCCGAGCGGCTGATCGACGACCTGACCGGCAACTACGGAATCAACGAGTCGGACATCCTGATCGACTGCCTGACCTTCACCATCTGTACCGGCCAGGAGGAGTCCCGCAAGGACGGCGTCGCCACCGTCGAGGCGATCCGCGAGCTGAAGCGCCGCCACCCCGACGTGCAGACCACCCTCGGCCTGTCGAACATCTCCTTCGGCCTCAACCCGGCCGCGCGCGTGGTGCTCAACTCGGTCTTCCTCGACGAGTGCGTCAAGGCGGGCCTGGACTCGGCGATCGTGCACGCCTCCAAGATCCTGCCGATCGCCCGGATCCCCGAGGAACAGCGCGAGGTCGCGCTCGACCTGATCCACGACCGGCGGCGCGAGGGCTACGACCCGCTGCAACGCCTGATGGAGCTGTTCGACGGCGTCGACAACAAGTCGCTGAAGGCCAGCCGCGCCGAGGAACTGCTGGCGCTGCCGCTGGACGAGCGGCTCCAGCGCCGGATCATCGACGGCGAGAAGAACGGCCTGTCCGCCGACCTGGACCAGGCGCTGGCCGAGCGGCCCGCCCTGGACATCGTCAACGAGACGCTGCTCGCGGGCATGAAGGTGGTCGGCGAGCTGTTCGGCTCGGGCCAGATGCAGCTTCCGTTCGTGCTCCAGTCCGCCGAGGTGATGAAGACGGCGGTGGCGTATCTGGAGCCGCACATGGAGAAGTCGGACGACGAGGGCAAGGGCACCATCGTGCTGGCCACCGTGCGTGGCGACGTCCACGACATCGGCAAGAACCTGGTCGACATCATCTTGTCCAACAACGGCTACAACGTCGTCAACCTCGGCATCAAGCAGCCGGTCTCGGCGATCCTGGACGCCGCGCAGGAGCACCGCGCCGATGTGATCGGCATGTCGGGCCTGCTGGTGAAGTCCACGGTGATCATGAAGGAGAACCTGGAGGAGCTGAACCAGCGCGGCCTGTCCGCCGACTTCCCGGTGATCCTCGGCGGCGCCGCCCTGACCCGCGCCTATGTGGAGCAGGACCTGCACGAGATCTACGAGGGCGAGGTCCGCTACGCCCGCGACGCGTTCGAGGGCCTGCGGCTGATGGACGCGCTGATCGGCGTCAAGCGCGGCGTGCCCGGCGCGGCGCTGCCGGAGCTGAAGCAGCGCCGGGTGCCCAAGCGCGAGCAGCCGGAGCCGGACGGACCGGACAAGGCGGTCAACCTCGGCCAGATCCGCTCCGACGTCGCGGTCGACAACCCCGTCCCCACCCCGCCGTTCTGGGGCAGCCGGGTCGTCAAGGGCATCCAGCTCGCCGACTACGCGTCCTGGCTGGACGAGGGCGCCCTGTTCAAGGGCCAGTGGGGCCTGAAGCAGGCCCGCTCGACCGGTCCGACGTACGAGGAGCTGGTGGAGTCCGAGGGCCGGCCGCGGCTGCGCGGGCTGCTGACCAGGATGCAGTCCGAGGGCCTGCTGGAGGCCGCCGTGACCTACGGCTACTTCCCGTGCGTGTCCAAGGGCGACGACCTGATCGTGCTGCGCGAGGACGGCACCGAGCGCACCCGCTTCACCTTCCCCCGCCAGCGCAGGGGGCGGCAGCTCTGCCTCGCGGACTTCTTCCGGCCCGAGGAGTCCGGTGAGACCGACGTGGTGGGCTTCCAGGTCGTCACCGTCGGCAACCGGGTCTCCGAGGCGGCCAACGAGCTGTTCGCGACCGACTCCTACCGGGACTACCTGGAGCTGCACGGCCTGTCCGTGCAGCTCGCGGAGGCACTCGCGGAGTACTGGCACGCGCGGGTCCGCTCGGAGCTGGGCTTCGCCGGCGAGGACCCGGACGAGGTCGAGGACATGTTCGCGCTGAAGTACCGCGGCGCGCGCTTCTCGCTGGGCTACGGGGCCTGCCCCGACCTGGAGGACCGGGCGAAGATCGCGGACCTGCTGGAGCCGGGCAGGATCGGCGTGGAGCTGTCGGAGGAGTTCCAGCTGCACCCCGAGCAGTCCACCGACGCGATCATCATTCACCACCCGGAGGCCAAGTACTTCAACGCGCGTTGAGCGCGGCTCACCAGCGAGTCGTACACTTGACGGTCCGGCAGAGGCCGGTCGCCTTCCCGTCCGCGGGACGCGGCGACCGGCCTTTGTGTCCCCCGGAAACGGGACGGGCCGGCGCGACCGGCACCGGGAACCGCGCGAGCCGAGGAGTGGGGCGTATGACCAGCAGCATCCCTGTCGCCGACACCCGTATGGCGCAAGGCCCCGCCCTCCAGGCGGTGCTCCTCGACATGGACGGCACCTTGGTGGACACCGAGGGCATCTGGTGGGCGGCGGAGAGTGAGGTCTTCGCGGATCTCGGGCACGTGCTGGACGAGGCGCACCGCGAGGTGGTGATCGGCGGCCCGATGGCCCGCAGCGTGGGGCACCTGATCGCCGCCACCGGCGCGGACGCGACGCTGGCCGAGCTGATGCTGGCGGTCAACATCCGCTTCGAGAAGCTGATCGCCCGGGGCGCGCCGCTGATGCCCGGCGCCCGCAGGCTGCTCACCGAGCTCGCCGCGTACGGCGTCCCGACCGCCCTGGTGTCCGCCTCGCACCGGCGGACCATCGATGTGATGCTGCGCACGCTGGGCGCGGAGAACTTCGCCTTCACCGTCGCGGGGGACGAGGTGAGCCGCACCAAGCCGCACCCCGAGCCGTATCTGACCGCCGCCGCCCGGCTGGGCGCGGACCCGGCCGCCTGTGTGGTCGTCGAGGACACCCTGACCGGTGTGGCGTCCGCCGAGGCGGCTGGCTGCCGGGTAGTCGCGGTGCCCTCGCTGGTGCCCGTCGAGGCCGCTCCAGGGCGTACGGTCGTCGGTTCGCTCGAAGAGCTGAGCGTGCCTTTCCTGCGCGCTTTGAATGCGCGCGTTCACTGAGCGTATTTGCTGAATAGGAACCGTCCAGAGGCGTCTCACAGGTCGGAATCCGGCCCCTGGTGATCTATGTCACGCGCGGGGAGGTCGACACCGCGCTGTCCTGCCTGGATGAGATCCGCAGATCGGGACGTGCGGCGCGGCCGAATGTCCGCAATGTTCCGACCGGGGAGGGATCGTACCGCCGTCCGTTTATCGGTGTTCCGAGCCCCGTTATCGGTATGTAATTCCGCCTCAACTCCGCCGTGCTCTAGCGGAGTAGGTCCCTCCGGCTAGTGTCCCTGCTGGTCAATGCCGAATCGAACGACCGGCATTTGAGCAAGGGGATTCACTGGATGTCACGTAACAAGCGTGTCGTCGCCGCAGCCGCCGTGGCCTTCCTGGCCGTCGGTGCGTCCGCGTGTGGTGGCAAGAAGGACAACTCGTCGGCCGGTGGCGGAAAAGGCGCCGTGATCGTCGGAACCATCGACTCGGTGTCGTCACTCGACCCCGCGGGAGCGTACGACTACGGCTCCTGGGAGGTCATCGACAGCGTCTACCAGAAGGTCATGCACTTCCCGACCGGCGGCACCACGCCGGAACCGGACGCGGCCAAGTCGTGCGCCTTCACCGACCCGAAGACGTACGCCTGCACGCTCCAGCCGGGGCTGGTGTTCTCCAACGGCGACAAGCTCACCGCCGCGTCGGTGAAGTTCTCGTTCGACCGCATGGTCGGCATCGCGGCGCCCAACGGCCCGTCCAGCCTGCTCGCCAGCCTGGACAGCACCGAGGCCAAGGGCGACGACCAGGTGGTCTTCCACCTGAAGAACGCCGACTCGACCTTCCCCTCGGTGCTCGCCACCGACGCGGGCGCGATCGTCGACGAGAAGACCTTCCCGAAGGACAAGCTCCTCGACGGCTCGAAGATCATCGGCTCGGGTCCGTACACGCTGGACAAGTACACGCCCAAGCAGCAGGCGTCGTTCCTGGCCAGCAAGACCTACAAGGGCCCGGCCAAGCTCAACAACGGCCAGTTCGTGCTCCAGTACTTCTCCGAGGCGTCCGCGCTCAAGCAGGCCGTCAAGGACGGCACGGTCAACGCGGCCTTCCGCACCCTGTCGCCCACCGACACCGCGGACCTGAAGAAGACCTCCGGCATCCAGGTGCTCGACGGCACCGGCACCGAGAAGCGCTACCTGGTCTTCGACGCCAAGGTGAAGCCGTCCGACCAGAAGGCGGTCCGCCAGGCCGTCGCCCAGGTCATCGACCGCGAGGGCATCGCCAAGGACGCCTACGACGGCACCGTGGCCCCGCTCTACTCCATGGTCGGCAACGGCATCCAGGGCCACACCGAGGCCTTCAAGGACAAGTACGGCGCCCCGGACAAGGCCAAGGCCGCCGCGATACTCAAGGACGCGGGCATCACCGCCCCCGTCGACATCGCGTACGCCTGGACCCCCAGCCACTACGGCGCCGCGGCGGCCGACGAGGCCACCGCGATCAAGCGGCAACTGGAGGCCACCGGCCTGTTCAAGGTGAAGCTCAGCTCCACCGAGTGGCAGCAGTACCAGAAGGACGAGAAGTCCGACACGTACGCCTCGTACATGATCGGCTGGTTCCCCGACCTGCCGGACGCCGACAACGACGTCTCGCCGTTCCTGGGCAAGCAGCCCTTCCTCGGCACCGGCTACGACAACCCGGAGATCCAGCAGCTCCTGGTCAAGGAGCAGGGCACCGACGACGCCAAGGTGCGCGACCAGGCGTTCGCCGACATCCAGAAGATCGTCGCCGACGACGTCCCGATCATCCCGCTCTGGCAGGGCAAGCAGACCGTGGTCATCCGTGACGGCGTGACCGGCGCCGACAAGGCGCTCGACCCGACGATGTTCCGGTTCTACGAGCTCGGCTCCAAGTGACGGACGGCCGGTCCGCGGGGGTGACGCCCCCGCGGACCGGCCGCCGCGGCTGTTCCCCAGCCCGCACCCCAGCCCGTACCTGAGCCTGTTCTGTTCCTGAAGAAAGACACACTCAGTTGAGCAACACGAGCAAGCAGTCCGGGTCGCTGCGCCGCTACGTCCTCACCAGGATCGCGCTCGCCGTGCCCATGGTCCTCATCCTGCTGGTCCTGGTCTTCGTCATGATGCGGGTGGCGCCGGGCGACCCCATCTCGGCCTCGCAGGGCGGCAAGCTCAGCGCGGCCGAACTCGCCGCCAGACGCCACGCGGCGGGCTTCGACGCCCCCATCCACCAGCAGTTCTGGGACTACCTGAAGTCCGTCGGCACCCTGAACTTCGGCACCACGTTCTCCGACCGTCGCAGCGTGCGGGACATCATCGTCGAGAACGGCGGCGCCACCCTCACCCTCACCGCGGGCGCGCTGGTCTTCGCCGCCGTCATCGGCATCCCCGTCGGCCTGCTCGCCGGCCGCTACCGGGACCGCGCGGTCGACGTCACCAGCCGGCTCTTCAGCACCGTCAGCTACGCCGCGCCCGTGTTCGTCACCGCGCCGCTGCTGATGCTCGCCTTCGGCTCCACCTCCGGCCAGGCCTCCCCGCTGGTGCAGCTCAACGTGCCCACCCAGACGCACATCCTCATCGTGGACGCGGTGCTGGCCGGCGACTGGGACGCGGTCGGCGACATCACCCAGCACCTGATCCTGCCGTCGGTCTGCCTCGGCCTGCTCGTGGTCGGCGTCTTCATCCGGATGATCAGGATCAACCTCATCCAGTCGCTCCAGGGCGACTACATCGAGGCCGCCCGCGCCCGCGGCGTCAAGGAACGCCACGTCGTGGCGCGGCACGGCTTCCGCAACGCCCTGGTGCCGGTGATCACGGTCCTCGGCCTCCAGGTCGCCATGCTGCTCGGCGGCGCGGTGCTCACCGAACAGATCTTCAACTGGCCCGGCATCGGGCGCCAGTTGATCGACTACATCAACCAGCGCGACTACGTCGCCGTCCAGGGCATCGTCACCGTCTTCGCCCTGGTCGTCGTCGTGATCAGCATGCTGATCGACTTCGTGAACGCGCTGATCGACCCGAGGGTGCGGTACTGATGGCCCAGACAACCCCCATACCCCCCGGCCCGGCCACCGAGGCCCCGCAGGCACAGCTGCCCGCCCCCAGGTCGACCCGCTTCGGCGGCCTGCGGCGGATCTGGGCGGCGATCCGCGAGGCCCGCGGCGTACCGCGGTTCATGCTCTGGACCGGCGCCCTGATCTCCGCGCTCTTCGTGATCATGGCCGTCTTCGGCCCGCTGATCGCGCCGTACGACTTCGACACGTACCAGTCCGGCGGCACCCGCTTCCCCAAGCAGGGCGCGCCCGACGGCGACCACTGGTTCGGCACCACCGTGCAGAGTCTCGACGTGCTCTCGCGCACCATCTACGGCGCCCGCACCGCGCTGGAGGTGATGGTGCTCGCCGTGGTGTTCTCACTGATCATCGGCGTCCTGCTCGGCCTGCTCTCCGGCTACTTCGGCGGCTGGCTCGACCGCATCCTGGTGCTCGTGATGGACGCGCTCTTCGCGTTCCCCTACCTGCTGCTGGCGATCGTCGCAGGATTCGTCTTCGCCGGGATCGCGGGCGGCAGCATCATCACCGCCGCCCTGTCGATCACCGTGGTCTACATCCCGCAGTACTTCCGGGTGGTCCGCGCCTCCGCGCTCTCCGCCCGCGAGGCGACCTTCGTCGAGGCCGCCCGCGCGATGGGCGCCAAACCGTCCGTCGTCATCCGCAAGTACCTCTTCGGCAACGTCATCCAGTCGGTGCCCGTCATCACCACGATGAACGCCGCCGACGCCATCGCCACCCTGGCCGGCCTCGGCTTCCTGGGCCTGGGCATCCAGCCCACCGACGCCGCCGAGTGGGGCTACGACCTCTCCCGCGCCATCGACGACGTCAACGCGGGCATGTGGTGGACCTGCCTCTACCCGGGCCTGGCCATGGTCATCGCGATCCTCGGCTTCACCCTGCTCGGCGAAGGACTCAACGACGTCCTCAACCCGACCATGCGCCGCCGCCGGATCTCCAAGGTGCTGCTCCCGCCGCACACCCGCCGCCGCACCGTCATCACCCCCGAAGGGACGGCCGCCAAGTGACCACCGTGACCGAACCCGTCCCCGCCGGGCCCGCGCCCGCCGGACCCGTCCTGTCCGTACGCGACCTGCGCGTCTGGTACGGCACCGACCGCGGCCCGGTCCGCGCCGTGGACGGCGTCAGCTTCGACGTACGCCCCGGCGAGACCCTCGGACTGGTCGGCGAGTCCGGTTGCGGCAAGTCCACCCTCGGCCGCGGCGTCCTCGGCCTCACTCCGGCCGCCGCCGCGGTCGACGGCGAGGTCGTGCTGAACAGCGAGGGCGGCGCGGGCCGCAACCTCACCGAACTGTCCGACCGCGAGATCCAGAAGCTGCGCGGCCCGGAACTCGGCCTGATCTTCCAGGAGCCGATGACCCGGCTCAACCCCCTCATGCGGATCTCCCAGCACTTCGAGGAGGCCCTGCGCACCCACCACAAGGACCTCCCCAAGCGCGAGGTGAAGGCGCGCGCCCTGGAGGCGCTGCGCGGCATGGGCATCCCCGAGAGCCGCTACGAGAACTACCCGCACGAGTTCTCCGGCGGCATGCGGCAGCGCATCATGATCGCGCTCGCGCTGGTGCTGCGGCCCGCGTTCATCGTCGCCGACGAGCCCACCACGGCCCTCGACGTCCTGGTCGAGGCGCAGATCATCAAGATCCTCGCCGACCTCAGGAAGAACTTCGACACCTCACTGGTGCTGATCACGCACAATCTCGGTATCGTCGCCGAAGCGTGCGACCGGGTCGCGGTGATGTACGCCGGCCACATCGTCGAACAGGGCGATGCCCGCGCGGTGTTCGCCGACCCGCAGCACCCGTACACCAAGGAACTGCTCCGCTCGACCATCTCCCTGTCCACCACGGGACTGCACTACATCCCCGGCAGTCCGCCGGATCTGGTGCGACCGCCGGAAGGCTGCCGGTTCCACCCGCGCTGCCCGGTGGCGATGGCGGGATGCGCGACGGCGGAGCCGCCCGAGGTGACGCTGCCCTCCGGCGTGCACAGCGCCTGCTGGCACCAGGCCATCGAGGCCGATCCCTCGCTGGCCGACGAGTTGGGAACGGGCGGGCGCGAGCCGCTCGCCGCGGTGAAGGAGATCAGCGTTGCTGACGAAGCCTGATGTGATGCCCTCCGGCGACGCCGCCGGGGACGGCGCGGAGGCGCTCGTCGAGGTCGACGACCTCGAAGTCCACTTCGGCCTGCGCGGCAGCCTGCTGGGATGCTTCGGCGGCCGGGCGGCCGGCGCCGTCAGGGCCGTCGACGGCGTGAGCCTCACCCTGCGCAAGGGCGAGGTGCTCGGCCTGGTCGGCGAGTCCGGCTCGGGCAAGACCACCCTCGGCCGCACCCTGATCGGCCTGAACAAAGCCACCGGCGGCTCCATCCGCTACCGCGGCCAGGAGATCGGCGGCCTCGGCGAACGCGCGCTGCGCCCCCTGCGCCGCAAGCTCCAGATGGTCTTCCAGGACCCGCACGCCTCCCTCAACCCGGCGATGGACATCCGCACCGCCGTCGGCCACCCGCTGCGCATCCACCGACTCGTCGACAGCGACCAGGAGTACGACGCCAGGGTCACCGACGCACTGGAGCGCGTCGGCCTCACCCCGCCCGAGCGCTACCTCTCCAAGTTCCCCGCCGACCTGTCCGGCGGTCAGAAGCAGCGCGCCGTACTGGCCCGCGCGATCATCGCCGAGCCGGAACTGCTGGTCGCCGACGAGCCCATCTCGATGCTCGACATGAGCGTCCGCGCCAAGATCCTCCAGCTCATGCTGGACCTCAAGCGCGACCTGGACCTCACGTACGTCTACGTCACCCACGACCTGGCGAGCGCGAAGTTCTTCTGTGACACCATCGCCATCATGTATCTCGGCCGGATAGTCGAGTACGGCCCGACCGCACAGGTCTTCGCCGACCCGCAGCACCCCTACACCAAGGCCCTGCTCGCGGCCATCCCGGAGCCCGACCCGCGGCTGGCCGTGGAGCGCGAACTGCCGCGCGGCGAGATCCCGGACGCCGCCGCACCGCCCCTGGGCTGCGCCTTTCACCCGCGCTGCCCGGTCGCGGTCGCCGAGTGCGGCTGGGAGGCCCGAGACCTGCGCGCCCTGCTGGAACGCCGCTGGCTGGAGCTGCCCCCGCAGGACACCACCGTGGAGAAGGCGCTGTTCGCGGACCTCGATTCACTGTCCGCTCCAGGGCTCGGCCGCGTATCGATCGCCCCCGGAAGAAGCCACACGGCCGAGGATGTGCTGGAATACCTCCGGCGTCTGCGCGAGGAAGCATCGGCAGCCGAACCGCGTGAGCCCTTCTGGCGCGGAGTGGTCACGATGCATGCCGAAAGCGGCCGGGTCGTGGTGGAGTTCGCCCCGCCACGCGATCCGCGCCTCAACCTGATTCCGAAGACCGGCGTGCAAGTCGCCTGCCACCTGCACCAGCACGCCGCGAGCGCCCAGGGAACATGAGCGGGAACAAGAGGAGAACGACGACGATGAACCGCAAGCTTCTGGTGCTGCCCGCCCTGCTGGGCGTCATGACACCCCTGATCGCTGGGTGCGGCGGTACCGGCGGGGGGAGCGGCGACAGCGGCAAAGCCATCGTCGTCGGCACCACGGACAGTATCGAGCTGACCAAGGACAACCCGGCCCCCCTCGACCCGGCGACCTCCTACGACAGCGCGACCTGGAACATCTTCTACAACACGTTCCAGATGCTGCTCACCTACCCGCGCGGCAGCACCACTCCGACCCCGGACGCGGCGAAGGAGTGCCACTACAACGACACGTCCGGGCTGACGTACACCTGCACGATGCGCGACGGCCAGAAGTTCTCCAACGGCCACGACCTCACGGCGGAGGACGTCAAGTTCTCCATCGAGCGCATGCAGAAGATCAACTACAAGGTCGGCCCGGCGTCCCTCATATCGAACGTGAAGTCCGTCGAGGCGCCCGACTCCAAGACCGTGATCTTCCACCTGAAGGCCGCCGACGCCACCTTCCCGGCCAAGCTCGCCACCCCGGCCGCCGCGATCGTCGACAGCCGGGTCTACGAGATGGACAAGCCGTACAACGGCTTCAAGCTGGTCGGCTCGGGACCGTACACGCTGGACTCCTTCGTCCAGGCCAAGCAGGGCGTGTTCTCCAAGAACTCGCACTACGGCGGCATCCTCAAGCTCAACAACAGCAAGGTCGACCTGAAGCTGTTCGCCGACTCCAAGAAGATGGAGGCGGCGCTCAAGGCCGGCAGCATCGACGTGATGTCGCGCACGCTGAACCCGGACCAGATCAACAACCTGCTCCAGAGCACCGACCCGAACGTGAAGCTGACCGAGGCCCCCGGCGGCGAGGCGCGCTACCTGTTCCTCAACACCGACTCGCCGAACCTCAAGGACGTCGCGGTCCGGCAGGCCATGGCGTGGGTCCTGGACCGCCAGGCGATCACCCGTGACGTCTACAAGCGCACCGCCGAGCCGCTGTACTCGGTCGTGCCGCAGGGCATCACCGGTCACATCAACTCGTTCTTCAACAAGTACCAGGTGCCGAGCGTCAGCAAGGCCAAGTCGCTGCTGCACCACGCGGGCATCGACGACAAGGTCGAGCTGATCATCAACTACCGCCGTGACACCGGCGGCACGATGAACCAGCCGGAGGCCGAGGAGATCGCCCGGCAGCTCAACGCCAGCGGCCTGTTCACCGTCACGGCCAAGAGCGAGCAGTGGAACGCCTTCCTGTCCAAGGCGTCCTCCCGCGCCTACCAGATCTTCGCGATCAGTTGGCTCCCGGACTTCCCGGACCCCGACAACTACATCGCGCCGTTCTTCGACAAGGACAACTTCCTGAACCTGCCGTACCAGAACAAGCAGATCCAGGACCAGATCCTGCCCGCCACCCGCAAGCAGGCCGAACGCAGCACCGCCAGCGCCGACTTCGCGACCGCGCAGAACCTCATCGCGCAGGACGTGCCGATGCTGCCGCTGTGGCAGGGCAAGCAGTACATCGCGTCGCGCAACGACATCACCGGTGTCGAGTGGGCGCTCAACTCCTCGACCACCACGCAGTTCTGGGAGCTGGGCCGCGGCGTCTCCGGCTGACCCGGAGACCGGCCGTCCGGTGACGGCGCGACGATGAAAGCGGCCGGCCGCGGTCCCGAACCTCAGGGACCGCGGCCGGCCGCTTCACGCATGTCGTACGCCCGCGGGCGGCGTCAGCCCGCCCCGGGGCGCACCAGCCCGCTCTCGTACGCGTAGACCGCCGCCTGCACGCGGTCGCGCAGCGCCAGCTTGGTGAGCACATGGCCGACATGGGTCTTGACGGTCGTCTCGCTGACGAACAGCTCGGCGGCGATCTCCGCGTTCGACAACCCGCGGGCCACCAGCTTCAGCACCTCGACCTCGCGCTCGGTCAGCGAGTGCAGCGGCTGCGGCACCGCGTCCTCACCGGACGGCAGCCGGCCCGCGTACTTGTCCAGCAGCCGCCGCGTGATGCTCGGCGCGAGCATCGCCTCACCGGCCGCGACCACCCGGATCGCCTGCACCAACTCGGCGGCGGGAGCGTCCTTGAGCAGAAAGCCGCTGGCCCCCGCCCGCAGCGCCTCCACCACGTACTCGTCGAGGTCGAAGGTGGTCAGCACCAGCACCTTGGCCGGCCCCGACCGGTCGGGCCCGGTGATCTGCCGGGTCGCCTCCACCCCGTCCATCCGGGGCATCCGGATGTCCATCAGGACCACATCGGGCTGCAACGCCCGCACCTGGTCCAGGGCCTGCTGGCCGTCCCCGGCCTCGCCGACCACGACGAGATCGCCTTCGGCCTCCAGGATCATCCGGAAACCGGTACGCAACAGGGGCTGATCGTCCACCAGCAGGACGCGAATAGCCACGGGTTCTCCTTCGCCTTCGCTAGATCGGGCCATTCTCGCCCACGAGAGGCAGCGCACCCGCTATTTCCGCCAGGGGATAGGGCGGGGGAGTCCCCCCGAACTCGGGACAGAACGCCTGGTGGTCGCACCAGCCGCACAGCGGCGTACGGCGCGGGCGCCAGTCCCCGCTGGCCGTCGCCTCCCTGATCGCCTCCCACAGGGCCTGCAACTTGCGCTCGGTGGCCCGCAGATCGCCCTCGGTCGGGTCGTACGTCAGCACGTCCCCGCTGCCCAGGTAGACGAGTTGGAGGCGGCGCGGCACCACACCGCGCAGCCGCCACAGCACCAGCGCGTAGAACTTCATCTGGAACAGCGGCTCGTCCGCGTACTCCGGGCGCGGTGCCTTGCCCGTCTTGTAGTCCACCACCCGCAGGTCGCCGCTGGCCGGTGCCACGTCCAGCCGGTCCACGTATCCGCGCAGCGTCAGCCCGGACTCCAGCACCGTCTCCACGTACAGCTCGCGCTCGGCGGGCTCCAGACGCGTCGGGTCCTCCAGGGTGAACCAGCGGTCCACCAGCCGCTCGGCGCTCTCCAGCCACTGCGCCAGCGCCCCCGCGTCCACCGCGTCGTCCGCCGCCCGGAACAGCGACGCCAGCTCGGGGCGGGCCGCCAGCAGCTTCCGCCACTCGCCCGGCACCATCGCCCGGGCCCGCTCGGCCGTACGCTCGGCGGCAGGGGCGTCGAAGAGCCGTTCGAGCACGGCGTGCACCACGGTGCCCCGGGTGGCCGCTTCGCTCGGCTGCTCGGGCAGCCGGTCGATCACCCGCAGCCGGTACAGCAGCGGGCAGCGCATGAAGTCCGCCGCGCGCGACGGGGACAGCGACGACGGCGGTCGCGGCGGGATGCTCTCGGTGCTGGTGCCCATGGCAGACGACCCTACGGCCTGCCACCGACAGTGCGGGTGTCCCGCCCGGAACAGCGGGGCAATAGCATGGTTGCGGAGCCCGTCGTCCCGCATGATCGACTCAGGGTCCGTATCTGACGAGGGGAACCAGTGAGCGAGAGCGGCCGGCCGCCGTCCAAGAACACCGACATCCCGGGCCGGGACGGCGGCAGCGACAAGCCGCCGCGCGAGCCCGGAGGCGGCATCCTGATGGGCCGCTTCTACGGTGTCCCGATCTATGTCGCCCCGAGCTGGTTCCTGGTCGCCGCCCTGATCACCTGGGTCTTCGGCGGCCAGCTGGAAACCGTGCTGCCCGAGCTGGGCCGCATCCGCTACCTGGTCTCGCTCTTCTTCGCGGTCGCCTTCTACGCCTCCGTGCTCATCCACGAACTGGCCCACACCGTCGCCGCGCTCCGCTTCCGGCTCCCCGTACGGCGGATCCAGCTCCAGTTCTTCGGCGGCGTCTCCGAGATCGAGAAGGAGTCGGAAACACCGGGCCGCGAATTCGTGCTCGCCTTCGTCGGCCCGTTGCTCTCGCTGGTCCTGGCCGGGGTCTTCTTCGGCGGCATGCAGTTCGTGGAGTCCGGCACCGTCCCCGGAGTGCTGCTCGCCGGACTCATGGTCAGCAATCTGATCGTGGCCATCTTCAACTTCCTGCCCGGCCTGCCGCTGGACGGCGGCCGGATGCTGCGCGCCGTGGTCTGGAAGATCAGCGGCAAGCCGATGACCGGCACCGTCGCCGCCGCCTGGGTCGGCCGGGGCCTGGCCATCGCCGTACTGATCGGCCTGCCCCTGCTGTCGTACGCGGGCGGCCTGCGCAACAACGGCGACGGCAGCGGCGCGGACTCGCTCACCGACGCCCTGCTCGCCGCGATCCTGGCCGCCATCATCTGGACCGGCGCGGGCAACAGCCTGCGCATGGCCAGGCTGCGCGAGCGGCTGCCGGGACTGCGCGCCCGCACCCTCACCCGCAGGGCCGTGCCCGTCGCCTCCGACACCCCGCTGTCCGAGGCGCTGCGCCGGGCCAACGAGGCGGGGGCGCGCGCCCTGGTCGTCGTGGACGGCGCGGGAGCCGCGACCGCGCTGGTCCGCGAGTCCGCGATCGTCAACATCCCCGAGCACCGCCGCCCCTGGGTCGCCGTCAGCGGCCTCGCCCAGGACCTCACCCCCGGCATGCGCGTCTCGGCCGAGCTGTCCGGCGAGGAGCTGCTCGACGCCCTGCGGGCCGCCCCCTCCACGGAGTACCTGGTGGTCGAGCCCACCGGAGAGATCTACGGCGTCCTGTCCACCGTGGACGTCGAACGCGCCTTCCTCTCGGCGATGTCCCGGCCCGACGCGTGATCGGCCCGACGCGTGATCGGGCCGGCGCGTGAACGGGCCACGTCGGCGGCCCTGGTGAGCGGGCGGCCGGAAGCCGCGTGCACAGGCGGCCGTAAAACAGCCGGTAGGGTGGTCTTATGTCCGAACCGACCGGTGCCGCCCGCCGACGCGGGCCCTTCAAAGTCGGGGACCAGGTCCAGCTCACCGACCCCAAGGGACGCCACTACACCTTCACGCTCGAAGCCGGAAAGCAGTTCCACACCCACAAGGGCGCTTTCCCGCACGACGAGCTGATCGGTGCTCCCGAGGGCAGTGTTGTCCGAACCACGGGAAACGTCGCCTACCTCGCGCTGCGCCCCCTGCTCCCCGACTACGTCCTGTCCATGCCCCGCGGCGCCGCCGTGGTCTACCCCAAGGACGCGGGGCAGATCCTGGCGATGGCCGACATCTTCGCCGGCGCCCGGGTCGTCGAGGCGGGCGTGGGCTCCGGCTCGCTGAGCAGCTTCCTGCTGCGGGCGATCGGCGACCACGGCATGCTGCACAGCTACGAGCGCCGCGCCGACTTCGCCGAGATCGCCACCCAGAACGTGGAGCGCTACTTCGGCGGCCCGCACCCCGCCTGGCAGCTCACCGTCGGCGACCTCCAGGACCACCTCTCGGACACCGACGTGGACCGGGTCATCCTGGACATGCTGGCGCCCTGGGAGTGCCTGGAACCGGTCGCCAAGGCCCTGGTCCCCGGCGGCATCCTGTGCGCGTACGTGGCCACGACCACGCAGCTCGCCCGTACGGTGGAGGCCATCCGCGAGCACGGCACCTTCAACGAGCCCGCGGCCTGGGAGACCATGGTCCGCACCTGGCACGTCGAGGGACTGGCCGTCCGCCCCGACCACCGGATGATCGGACACACCGGCTTCCTGCTCACCGCCCGCCGCCTCGCGGACGGCGTCGAGCCCCCGCTGCGCCGCCGCAGGCCCGCCAAGGGCGCCTACGGCGAGGACTACACCGGGCCCGGCAGCGCGAGCGGCGGCTCCGCCACGGCCGACGCCGCCTCGTAGCGCCACCCGGTCAACAGCGCCGTTTCGGCCAACTTCACCCGGCCGCCGCCGGTTTGCCCTCCGATGGGCACCGGCGGCGGCTTTTTCGCGGTCCGATTCCCCGGGTCCGTGCGCCTTTCCCCGAACCGCACGGGCGGTACCACGGGCAACTGCCGCCCCGCCGTTCCCCCCTGGTGTGACGTATGGCACCATGCTGGCCACCCCCCGCCGTTCGACCCCAGGAGACAGGCGAGTGCAGCCGTCCGCAGGCCCGGCCCTCCCGCACACCCGCGCCCGCACGGTGCACTGGATCACCACGGCCGCCGCGCTCGGCGCCATCGTGGCCGCGGGGGCCCTCGTACAGCCCGCGGACGCCTCATCGGGCGGCGCCAAGGCGCCCGCCACCCCGGCGGCCCCGCCGGACCCCCAGGCGGTCACGTACCCGCTGGACTGCGCGGGCGCCCCGGTGGAGGTCCTGAACCAGGTGTCCGGCGACCTGGACGGCGACGGGCGGCCCGAGACGGTCGTCGTGGTGCGCTGCCGGGCCGACACCGGCACCCCGCCCAGCGGCGTCTTCGTCCTCGCCGCGCCCGCCACCGCGGGCGGGCGTCCCACGATCGCCGAGACCCTGGTCAGGCCCGCCGACAAGCGGTCCGTCACCGGCTTCCGGCTCCAGGGCCGTACCGTACGGGCCACCGTGCTCGGCTATTCGAGCGACACCACGCCGCGCTGCTGCCCCGACCTGAAGCGGGACTACTCCTGGGAGTGGCGCGACGGGCGCTACGTGGCGCTGCCCGGCCCGGCGAACAACAGCATCTGACCGCGGGCGGCGTCCGGCCGCGCGGGCCCGGCGCCCGCCCCCCGTCCGCCCCGTCCGCCCGTCCGGCTCAGTCGGCGTCCGGGCCGTACACCTCGACCCGGTCCGCCGCGCGCCGCACGTGAATGCAGTCGCCCGGGCACTCCTTGGCCGAGTCCACCACATCCCGCAACAGCGGCAGCGGTACGGGTACGGTGGCACCAGGTGTCTGGAGCAGCTCGGCTTCCTCACCCTCCGGAGCCGGACCCTTCACATAGGCCAGCCCGTCGATGTCCAGCTCGAAAATCTCGGGCGCGTACTGCACGCAGATCCCGTCACCGGTGCAGAGGTCCTGGTCGATCCAGACCTCGAGTGCTTCGGCCGTCTCGTTGCCCACGGAAACCCTCGCCTGCCGTTCGTCGTTCAGGAAGCATCAGAAACTCATCAGCAACACCATCAGGAAGCAACAGCCCTCGCAGGGTGTTGACCGGATCGACGATACAACCGGCGGCTTTCCGATGGTGATCGGCGGGTCTCGGTGGGTATCTCACTGGCGGAGGGACGTACGCAAGGGTGAAGATCGGACACACCGCGATCGTCTTTTTGATCTAGGGGTTTACACCCCTACCGGCCCAGGTAGGGTCTGGAAACGTCCAGCTCCCCTTGGAGGAGGTGAGGACCGTGGCGGCCCACGACGACGACTACAACCGTGGCGGCCGACCCGCTCGTGGTTCGGAAGACCCCATGAGCCAGGTCGCCTTTCTTGAGCAGGAGATCGCCGTCCTGCGACGCAAGCTCGCCGATTCTCCGCGGCACACGAGGATTCTCGAGGAGCGGATCGTCGAGCTGCAGACCAACCTGGCAGGTGTGTCCGCGCAGAACGAACGGCTGGCGAACACCCTCCGGGAGGCCCGCGACCAGATCGTGGCCCTCAAGGAGGAAGTCGACCGGCTCGCGCAGCCACCTGCCGGCTTCGGCGTATTCCTTCAGGCCAATGACGACGGCACGGCCGACATCTTCACCGGCGGGCGCAAGCTCCGGGTGAACGTCAGCCCGGCCGTCGACCTCGAAGACCTCAGGCGCGGACAGGAGCTGATGCTCAACGAAGCGCTCAATGTGGTCGAGGCGATGGAGTTCGAGCGCGTCGGCGACATCGTCACCCTCAAGGAGGTCCTGGAGGACGGCGAGCGCGCCCTGGTGATCGGACACACCGACGAGGAGCGGGTGGTACGGCTCGCCGAACCTCTCCTCGACGGCGCCCTGCGGACCGGCGACGCCCTGCTGCTGGAACCGCGCTCCGGCTATGTCTACGAACGGGTCCCCAAGAGCGAGGTCGAAGAGCTCGTCCTCGAAGAGGTGCCCGACATCGACTACCGCCAGATCGGCGGACTCGGCGGCCAGATCGAGCAGATCCGCGACGCGGTGGAGCTGCCCTATCTGCACGCCGAACTCTTCAAGGAGTACGAACTGCGCCCGCCCAAGGGCGTGCTGCTCTACGGCCCTCCCGGCTGCGGAAAGACCCTCATCGCGAAGGCGGTCGCCAACTCACTGGCGAAGAAGGTCGCCGAGGTCACCGGGCAGCCGCAGGGCAAGAGCTACTTCCTCAACATCAAGGGTCCCGAGCTGCTGAACAAGTACGTCGGCGAGACCGAGCGGCAGATCCGCCTGGTCTTCCAGCGTGCGCGGGAGAAGGCGAGCGAGGGCACCCCCGTCATCGTCTTCTTCGACGAGATGGAATCTCTCTTCCGCACCCGCGGATCCGGTGTCAGCTCGGACGTGGAGAACACCATCGTCCCGCAGCTCCTCGCCGAGATCGACGGTGTGGAGGGCCTGGAGAACGTGATCGTCATCGGCGCGTCCAACCGTGAGGACATGATCGACCCCGCGATCCTGCGGCCCGGCCGCCTGGACGTGAAGATCAAGATCGAGCGTCCCGACGCGGAAGCGGCCAAGGACATCTTCTCGAAGTACCTGGTCGACACCCTGCCGCTGCACACCGAGGACCTCTCGGAGCACGGCGGATCCAAGGCGGGCACCGTGGACGCCATGATCCAGTCGGTGGTCGAGCGGATGTACTCCGAGACGGAGGAGAACCGCTTCCTGGAGGTCACCTACGCCAACGGGGACAAGGAAGTCCTCTACTTCAAGGACTTCAACTCCGGAGCGATGATCCAGAACATCGTCGACCGGGCCAAGAAGATGGCGATCAAGGACTTCCTCGACCACGACCAGCGCGGCCTGCGCGTCTCCCACCTGCTCGCCGCCTGTGTGGACGAGTTCAAGGAGAACGAGGACCTGCCCAATACCACCAACCCCGACGACTGGGCCCGTATCTCCGGCAAGAAGGGCGAGCGGATCGTCTTCATCCGCACCCTGGTGACCGGAAAGCAGGGCGCGGACACCGGACGCTCCATCGACACCGTGGCGAACACGGGACAGTATCTGTAAGCACTACCCTCCGGCTGCGGGTCCCCACAGCGGGTACCCGCAGCCGGTGTGTTTCCGGCTCAGCACGGGCCGGAGCCGGGCAAGGAGGGCCGCATGACCGTACGGCGAGTAATGGGCATCGAGACGGAGTACGGCATCTCGGTCCCCGGCCACCCCAACGCCAATGCCATGCTCACCTCGTCCCAGATCGTCAACGCCTACGCGGCGGCGATGCACCGGGCCAGGCGGGCCCGCTGGGATTTCGAGGAGGAGAACCCGCTGCGGGACGCCCGGGGCTTCGACCTCGCCCGGGACTCGGCCGACTCCACGCAGCTCACCGACGAGGACATCGGCCTGGCCAATGTGATCCTCACCAATGGCGCGCGGCTGTACGTCGACCACGCGCACCCCGAGTACTCCTCGCCCGAGATCACCAATCCGCGGGACGCGGTGCTGTGGGACAAGGCGGGCGAGCGCATCATGGCCGAGGCGGCGCTGCGGGCGGCGCAGGTCCCCGGCGCGCAGCCGATCCACCTCTACAAGAACAACACCGACAACAAGGGCGCGTCCTACGGCACGCACGAGAACTACCTGATGAAGCGGGAGACCCCGTTCTCGGACATCGTGCGGCACCTGACGCCCTTCTTCGTCTCCCGCCAGGTCGTGACCGGCGCGGGCCGGGTCGGCATCGGCCAGGACGGCCGTGAGGACGGCTTCCAGATCAGCCAGCGCGCCGACTACTTCGAGGTCGAGGTGGGCCTGGAGACCACCCTCAAGCGCCCGATCATCAACACCCGCGACGAACCGCACTCCGACGCCGAGAAGTACCGCAGGCTCCATGTGATCATCGGCGACGCGAACCTCTCCGAGATCTCGACCTACCTCAAGCTGGGCACCACCGCGCTGGTGCTCTCCATGATCGAGGACTCCTTCATCAAGGTGGACCTGGCCGTCGACCAGCCGGTCCGCACCCTGCACGAGGTCTCCCACGACCCCACACTGCGACAGCTCGTCACGCTGCGTAACGGCAGGACGCTGACCGCGGTACAGCTCCAGATGGAGTATTTCGAGCTGGCCCGCAAATACGTCGAGGAGCGCTACGGCGTCGACGCGGACCCGCAGACCCGCGATGTGCTGGCCCGCTGGGAGGACGTGCTCAACCGGCTGGAGAACGACCCGATGAGCCTGTCGGGCGAGCTGGACTGGATCGCCAAGCGCGAGCTGCTGGAGGGCTACCGTCGCCGCGACAACCTGGGCTGGGACGCCGCCAGGCTGCACCTGGTCGACCTCCAGTACGCCGACGTACGCCCCGACAAGGGCCTCTACAACCGGCTGGTGGAGCGCGGCCGCATGCGGCGGCTGCTGGACGAGCCCGATGTCGTCAGGGCAGCCACGAAGCCGCCCGAGGACACCAGGGCCTACTTCCGCGGGCGCTGTCTCGAACAGTACGCGGACGACGTCGCCGCCGCCTCCTGGGACTCGGTGATCTTCGATCTGCCCGGCCGGGACTCGCTCCAGCGGGTTCCCACGCTGGAGCCGCTGCGGGGCACCCGCAAGCATGTGAAGGAGCTGCTGGACCGCTGTCGTACGGCGGAGGACCTGGTACGGATCCTTTCCGGCGGCTGATCCGCGGCTGAAACGGTCCAGAACCGGGAAACAACCCAGTGGCACTCGTACGTTGACGTAATCGAGCGCTGATGTCGGGCCCTGCTTGTAGGGTCTGATCTTGTAGGCAGTCAACCGAGCGCACGGAATAGCGGGGTGAGGGACATGGCTACCAAGGACACCGACGGCGGACAGCAGAAGGCGACGCGTTCCACGGAGGAGGTCGAGGAGGTCCAGCAGGACGCCCAGGCGGCCGACGACCTCAAGGAGCGCCAGGAGAAGCTCTCCGACGACGTGGACTCGGTGCTGGACGAGATCGACGACGTACTCGAGGAGAACGCCGAGGACTTCGTGCGTTCCTTCGTGCAGAAGGGCGGCGAGTAGGTGGCAGACGGCACGTATGGCACCGGACGGCTCCCGGCGGCGTTCCTGACGCCGGGATCCTCCTCCTTCCTGGACTTCCTGGGCGACCACTCGCCGGAGCTGCTGCCGGGCAACCGGTCGCTCCCGCCGATCAAGGGCGCCGTCGAACTCCCGCACGGCACCACCATCGTGGCCGCCACCTTCAGCGGCGGGGTCATCCTCGCCGGTGACCGGCGGGCCACGATGGGCAATGTCATCGCCCAGCGCGACATCGAGAAGGTCTTCCCCGCCGACGAGTTCTCGGCGGTCGGCATCGCGGGCACCGCGGGCCTCGCGGTGGAGATGGTCAAGCTCTTCCAACTGGAGCTGGAGCACTACGAGAAGATCGAAGGGGCGACGCTGTCCCTGGAGGGCAAGGCCAACCGGCTGTCCACCATGATCCGCGGCAACCTCGGCATGGCGCTCCAAGGGCTGGCCGTCGTCCCGCTCTTCGCCGGATACGACACCGAGCGCGAGAAGGGCCGCATCTTCTCGTACGACGTGACCGGCGGTCGCAGCGAGGACGTGGGCTTCGCCGCGACCGGCTCCGGCTCGGTCTACGCCCGCAGCTCGCTGAAGAAGCTCTACCGCAGCGACCTCACCGAGCGTCAGTTGGCCACCGCCGTCATCCAGGCGCTCTACGACGCCGCGGACGACGACTCGGCCACCGGGGGCCCCGACATCACCCGGCGGATCTTCCCGATCGTCGCGGTGATCACCGAAGACGGCTTCCGCAGGCTCAGCGAGGCCGAGGTCTCCGAGATCGCCCGCGCCGTGCTGGACGGACGTCTGGAGCACCCTGACGGCCCGCGGGCCGAAGTGCTCTGAGAGCCGGTCAGTTGAGAACCGGTCAAGCGACGTATCCCTCAGAGCCGACAGCAGAAAGGCACGGTTAGCCGGTGTCCACGCCCTTTTACGTTTCACCTCAGCAGGCCATGGCCGACCGCGCCGAGTACGCCCGCAAGGGCATCGCGCGTGGCCGCAGCGTCGTCGTGCTCCAGTACACCGACGGCATCGTCTTCGTCGCCGAGAACCCGTCCCGCGCACTCCACAAGGTCAGCGAGATCTACGACCGGATCGCCTTCGCGGCGGTCGGCAAGTACAACGAGTTCGAGAATCTGCGGATCGGCGGCGTGCGCTACGCCGATCTGCGCGGATACACCTACGACCGCGAGGACGTGACGGCCCGTGGGCTGGCCAACGTCTACGCGCAGACCCTGGGCACCATCTTCTCCAGCGTGGGGGAGAAGCCCTACGAGGTCGAGCTGATCGTCGCGGAGGTCGGCTCGGCCCCCGAGGACGACCAGATCTACCGGCTGCCGCACGACGGGTCGATCGTCGACGAGCACGGCGCGGTCGCGGTCGGCGGCAACTCCGACCAGATCGGCAGCTACCTCGACCAGCGGCACCGCGACGGCATGACGCTCGCCGAGGCGCTGGCGCTGGCCGTCGAATCCCTCGGCCGCGACAACAACGGCAGCGACCGCCAGCTCACCGCCGAGCAGTTGGAGGTCGCCGTCCTCGACCGCACCCGCCCCCAGCAGCGCAAGTTCAAGCGCATCCTCGGCCGCCAGCTCTCCCGCCTGCTGGAGACCGAGTCCGCCTCGACGGCCACCACGGACGACCCTTCGGACGAGGAGGAGTAGCGCCCCGCAGGGACGCGGCCCGCCCCCACCGGCCCGGTGGTCCGGGGACAACCGGATTGCCCCGCGGGGGCGGGTGGTGACCTGCGGGGCGCACCGTCCTTCGTCCGGGCGGCGAGCCGATCTTTTAAGGGGCGCGGGGAACTGCGCGGCCCGCCCCCACCGGCCGGTGGGGGCGGGGACAGCCGAACCGCCCCGCCGAGGCGGGTGGTGACCAGGCGAGGGATCAGGCCGGTGGCGGGGCCGAGGAGCCGCGGACGACGAGTTCGACGGGGAGTTCCACCGGCCCGACGGAGCCACCGTCGAGAAGGGTGAGCAGCGCGGTCATGCCGCGGTCCCCGACCGCCTCGGCGGGCAGCCGCACGCTGGTCAGCTCGGGATCGAGCGCGGTGGCCAACGCCAGATCGTCGAAGCCGGTGACGGACAGGTCCGTGGGCACCCGGAGCCCGAGGCTCCTGGCGGCCTTGCACGCCCCGGCGGCCAGGATGTCGTCGTCGCACAGCAGGGCGGTGGGCCGGGGACCGGGCCCGCGCAGAGCGCGCAGGGCGGCGGAGCGGCCGGCGTCCACGTCCAACGGGCAGCGCTCGGAGGTGAGTTCCACCCCGGGAACCGCGGCCAGCTCGGCCGCGACCGTCCGCGTGCGCTCGTGGAACGTCCAGCTGTCGATGTCGGCCGCGACATGGGCGATCCGCCGGTGCCCGAGCGCGACGAGGTGGCGCACCACCTGCCGGAATCCGTCGCCGACCGCCAGGTCGACCGTGGGGGGACCGCCCGGCGCCGCCGGACCGCTGTCCAGCATCACCAGCGGCAGTTCACCGCCGCCGATGCCGGTCAGGGCGTCCGCGGCCATCGAGGAGGCGATGACCCCGTCGATGGCCGCCCGGGCGGAGCCGAAGGGGTCGCGGGCCGGTCCGACGCCGTCGGGTGACGGGTAGAGCACCACGCCGAAGCCGTGCTCGGCGGCGACCAGCGCCGCCCCCGTATAGACGCGGGCGAAGTACTCGTTGGTGAGCGCGGGCACCACCATCAGGGCCGTCCGGGTGCGGCCGAGCCGCAGATTGCGGGCGGCGAGATTCGGCCGGTAGCCGAGCCGCCCCGCCGCGTCCCGTACGGCGTGCGCCGTCCGCTCCGACACCCGGCCGTGCCACTTCCCGCCGAGCACGAGCGAAACCGTCGCCTGCGACACTCCGGCCGCCCGCGCGACGTCACGAGAGGTCGGCCGCGTACTCCCCGTCAACCTTCCGCACCCTTCCCGTTCGCTCCTGCGGGTGGACCCGCCGACTGCCGACATGGTACGTATGACCGTAGACGTTATACGTAACACGTGAGCGGTCGCGGCTCTGCGGGTCGCGGTACGGGCCGTGGCGCGGGCCGCGGCTCGCGGGTCGTGAGCCGCCGGTCGCGGCGGCGAGGCACCGGGGACCGCCGGGGGAGAGGAGCCGGGATGGCTGGGCAGACCGCGGGATACGGGGACCTGCTGCGTACACGGCACGCCGCACGGCTGCTCGGCGGGACCCTCCTCGGACGGCTGCCCAACGCCATGGCGGCGCTCGCCATCGTGCTCTTCGCGCGCTCCGAGGGCGCCGGATACGGCCTCGCGGGCGCCCTGTCCGCGATCTACGGCGCCGCCGTCGCCATCGGGCAGCCGCTGCTCGGCCGGGCCGTCGACCGGCGCGGCCAGCCGCGGGTGATGACCGCCGCCGCGCTGTTGGCCGCGGCGGGCTTCGGACTGCTCGCGGCCGTCGGCCCCGACCCGCTGCCGCTGGCCGTCGCCGCCGTCGTCCTGGCCGGGGTCGCCACACCGCCGCTGGAGGGCGGCCTGCGGGCGCTGTGGGCCTCCGTGCTCGGCGACGAGGAGCGGGTGCAGAAGGCGTACGCGCTGGACGCCGCCGCGCAGGAGGTGCTGTTCACCCTCGGGCCGCTGCTGGTGACCGTCATCGTCTCGGCCGCCTCGCAGGCCGTCGCCCTGATCGTCACCGGCGCGCTCGGCGTCGCGGGCACCCTCGTCGTGGTGACCTCCCGGCCGTCCCGGCAGTGGCGGGCCGCCCCGCACGAGGCCCACTGGCTCGGCGCGCTGCGCTCACCGGGCCTCGCTGTCCTGCTCGGCGCCTTCTTCTTCGTCGGCATCGCCCTCGGCGCCGTCTCGCTGGCCGCCGTGGCCTACGGCGACGCGCACGGCGGCGGCCCGGTCGCCGCGTACGTCCTGGCCGCCAACGGCGCGGGCGCCCTCGTCGGCGGCCTCACCTACGGCGCCCGCGTCTGGTCCGGCGTGCCCGAGCGCCGCCTGCGGCTGCTCTCGGTCGGCCTCGCCCTCTGCTACCCGCCGCTGGCGCTGGTGCCGGGCCTGCCGTGGATGCTGCCGCTGGCCGCGCTCGCCGGACTCTTCCTCGCCCCCGCCCTGGCCTGCGGCTTCCTCGTGGTCGACCGACACGCCCCGGCCGGCACCGTCACCGAGGCGTTTTCCTGGGTGGTGACCTCCGCCGGGGTCGGCGCGGCGCTCGGCACGGCCGCCGCCGGAGTCGCCGCCCAACACGGCGGAACGGCCGCCGGATTCGGGGTCGCGGGCGCGGGCGGCGCGGTCGCGATGCTCGTCCTGCTGTGCACCGGCCGAATCCTGACGCCGCCAAACCTCCGGAGCCCCTCCGAAAAAGATCGAAACGGAGCGGTCGAACCTCGTTTCAGCACCACGCATCAGGCGTAATGTTCAGACATGGACCGCCGCATTTTCGGGCTGGAGAACGAGTACGGCGTCACATGCACGTTCAGGGGACAGCGGCGTCTGTCCCCTGACGAGGTGGCGCGGTACCTCTTCCGCCGTGTCGTGTCATGGGGCCGAAGCAGCAATGTTTTCCTCCGCAACGGTGCCCGCCTCTATCTCGACGTCGGTTCGCACCCGGAGTACGCCACTCCCGAGTGCGACAACGTCACCGAACTCGTCACGCACGACAAGGCCGGCGAACGCATCCTTGAGGGCCTTCTCGTGGACGCCGAACGGCGCCTTCACGAAGAGGGCATCGCAGGCGATGTGTACCTCTTCAAGAACAACACCGACTCGGCCGGCAACTCCTACGGATGTCACGAGAATTACCTGGTCGCCAGGCACGGGGAATTCTCCCGGCTCGCGGACATCCTCATTCCGTTCCTCGTCACCCGGCAGCTTCTGTGCGGCGCGGGGAAGGTACTCCAGACCCCGCGCGGCGCCGTTTTCTGCGTGAGCCAGCGGGCCGAGCACATCTGGGAGGGTGTCAGCTCCGCCACCACCCGCTCCCGTCCGATCATCAACACCCGCGACGAGCCGCACGCCGACGCCGAGCGCTACCGGCGCCTGCACGTCATCGTCGGCGACTCCAACATGTCCGAGACCACGATGCTGCTCAAGGTCGGCGCCACCGACCTCGTCCTGCGGATGATCGAGGCGGGCACCGTGATGCGCGACCTGACCCTGGAGAACCCGATCCGGGCCATCCGCGAGGTCAGCCACGACATCACCGGCCGCCGCAAGGTCCGGCTCGCCTCGGGACGCGAGGCGTCCGCCCTGGACATCCAGCAGGAGTACTACTCCAAGGCCGTCGAGTTCTGCGAGCGCCGCGGCATCCGCAGCGGTGTCATCGAGCAGGTCCTGGAGCTGTGGGGCCGCACCCTGGACTCCATCGGCAGCGGCGACCTCGCCCGGATCGGCACCGAGATCGACTGGGTGATGAAGTACCAGCTCATCGAGCGCTACCGGAACCGGGACAACATCACGATGTCCCACCCCCGGGTCGCCCAGATCGACCTCGCCTACCACGACATCCACCGCCGCCGCGGCCTGTACTACCTGCTGGAACGCAAGGGCCAGGCCAAGCGGATCTGCAGCGACCTGAAGATCTTCGAGGCCAAGTCGGTGCCCCCGCAGACCACCAGGGCGCGGCTGCGCGGCGACTTCATCCGCCGCGCGCAGGAACAGCGTCGCGACTTCACCGTCGACTGGGTCCACCTGAAGCTCAACGACCAGGCGCAGCGCACCGTGCTGTGCAAGGACCCCTTCCGGTCGGTCGACGACCGGGTGGAAAAGCTCATCGCCGGTATGTAGGCCGGTACGCGAGCCGATATGTCCTACCGACGGCGTGACATCCCGGTACGACCTGTCGGTTAGACGTACCGGCGCACGCCATGAGTCGGCGTCACAGACGGCACACAGGCCCCGTGCAGAACTCGTACGGGGCCTGTGGCACGCCGTAGGGTGTGGGACGGCATCCAGCCGCCGTTCCCGAACCCGATCCGAACCGAGGACATCCGTGCGCCGACGCTCCGTACTGCTCGCCGTGCCCGCGCTCATGCTCACCGCCGCCGGTTGTGGCAGCGACGACAGCAAGAGCAAGAGCGACCCGGCGGCATCCGAATCCCCCTCGACCTCGGGCTCGCCGTCCGCGTCCGCCACGCCCAGCACGAAGATCGTGGCGGGCCCCGTACCGGACATCACCGGCGGCACCAAGTTCGGCGAGAAGCCCGCCGTCGCCAAGGGCACCGGCACCCCGTCCACCGACCTGGCCGTCAAGACCGTCATCCAGGGCGACGGCGCCGCCATCGTCGCGGGCGACTACGTCACGACCAACTACCTCGGCCAGATCTGGGACACCGCCAAGGTCTTCGACACCTCCTACGGCCGCGCGCCGTACACCAACGTCATCGGCCAGGGGAAGGTCATCCCCGGCTGGGACAAGGGCCTGGTCGGCCAGAAGGTCAACAGCCGCGTCGAGATGGCGATCCCGCCGGCCCTGGGCTACGGCACCTCGGGCAACTCCCAGGCGGGCATCAAGGGCACCGACACGCTGGTCTTCGTGATCGACGTGCTGGCGACCTACAACGCCAAGAGCTCCGCCAAGGGCAAGGCCGTCCCGCAGAACGACGCGAATCTGCCGAAGGTCGGCACCAACACCGACGGCAAGGCGCCCAGCATCACGGTGCCCAAGGTCAAGGCACCGACCAAGCTGGTCTCCGAGTACATCCTGGAGGGCGACGGCGCCGCGGTGAAGGCCACCGACACGCTGCTGCTCCAGTACAAGGGCGTGCTGTGGGACGGCGGCAAGGAGTTCGACGCCAGCTACACCGCGGGTCAGCTCGCCGCCTTCCCGCTCGCACAGCTCATCAAGGGCTGGCAGGAGGGCCTGGTCGGCAAGAAGGCGGGCAGCCGCGTCATGCTGGTGACCCCCGGAGACCTGGCCTACGGCGCCACGCCGCCCAGCGGCAGCAACATCCCGGCCAACGCCACCCTGGTCTTCTCCTTGGACATCCTGGCGATTCTGTAAGACTGTCCAGGTTGCCCGCAACGCACAAGGAGCATTGAAGTGAGCATCGAGAAGCCCGAGATCGACTTCCCGGGCGGCGAGCCGCCGGCCGACCTGGAGATCAAGGACATCTGGGAGGGCGACGGCCCGGTCGCCAAGGCCGGGGACACGGTCTCCGTCCACTACGTCGGCGTGGCCTTCTCCTCCGGCGAGGAGTTCGACGCGAGCTGGAACCGCGGCTCCGCGCTCCAGTTCAAGCTCGGTGTCGGACAGGTCATCGCCGGCTGGGACCAGGGCGTGCAGGGCATGAAGGTCGGCGGTCGCCGCCAGCTCGTCATCCCCGCGCACCTCGCCTACGGCGACCGCGGCGCCGGTGCCGCGATCAAGCCCGGCGAGACCCTGATCTTCGTCTGCGACCTCGTCGCCGTCTGATCGGGCCCGTCCGCACAGCCGTCACAGGAGCCCCGGCCTGCCAGGCCGGGGCTCCTCGGCTTTTGTCGCGGGACCTCGGAGCGGTACGGTCGGCGACGAGAGCCGAACGAAGGGTGCGGGATGGCGATTGCCAAGGCTGAGCGGTTGATGAATCTCGCACTGTGCCTGATGAACACCCGGCGGCCGGTCAGCAAACGCGAGCTGCGCAGCTCCATCGAGGCGTACCACGAGGTCACCTCCGACGACTCCTTCAACCGGATGTTCGAACGGGACAAGGACGACCTGCGCGAGCTGGGTCTGGTCATCGACACGGTGGAGAGCATCGACGGCGAGTTCGGCTACCTGGCGCGGCGCGACCGCAACCGGCTGCCCGACATCGCCCTCGACCCCGAGGAGGCCGCCGCGCTCGCGCTGGCCGCCAAGGTCTGGCAGCAGGCCAGATTCGCCGAGGCCGCCAGCGGCGCGCTCCAGAAGCTGCGTGCGGCGGGCGTTCCGTACGAGGACACCCACAGCGCCCTCGAACCGCGCATCCCCACGCCGGAACCCGCCTTCGAGGCCCTGATGCTCGCCACCCGCGAGCGCCGCGCCGTCTCCTTCGAGTACCGCAAGGCCAACGCCGCACGGCCGGAGCCGCGGCAGATCGAGCCGTGGGCGCTGGAGTGCTGGCGCGGCCACTGGTACGTGGCGGGCTGGGACCGCGACCGCGGCGCCGTCCGCGTCTTCCGGCTCTCCCGGATCAGCGGCAAGGTCCGCGCCCGCGGCGCCTTCACCGCCGAGGTGCCCGCGCACGTCGACGTCCGCGAGGCGGTGGCCCGCTGGGCGGGCGAGGGCGCCACCGCGACCGCCCGCATCCGGCTGCGCCGCGACAGCGGCTACCCGCTGCGCTCCCGCGCCGTGACGACCACCCCGGTGGACGCCGACTGGGACGAGCTGGAGATCCCGTACGGGCACGGACTCGACGCCTGGCTGGCCGAGTTCGGCCCCGACGTACTCGTCCTGGCGCCCGAGGAACTGCGCACGGACGTGCTGGACCGGCTGCGCGCCGTGGCGAAGGGCTGACGTGGCCGACGTGAGCGACGCACGCGGGGCCGCCGGGCGGCGGACAAGGACGACGGCCGCGGCCTTGCGCCGGTCGGGCACGGAAGCGAAGAACAGGCGGGGGACGGCGGCGTGAGCAACGCGATCGACCAGACGCGCAGGATGCTGTCCCTGGTGACGTATCTGCGGGAGCGGCCCGGAGCGCGGGTCAGTGAGGTGGCACGGGCCTTCGGGGTGACCGAGGCCGAGCTGATCGGCGACCTCAATGTGCTGCCGCTGTGCGGCACCAGCTTCCGCGGCGGCGACCTGCTGGACATCGACACCGACGGCGAACGCATCTGGTGGCACAACCCCGGCACCGCGGACGACGTGGCGCAGCCGCTGCGGCTGGCCGCAGACGAGGCCACCGCGCTGCTGGTGGCCGCCCGCGCGGTGGCCAATCTGCCGGGCCTGCGGGACAGCGACCGGCAGGCGCTGCTGCGCGCCGGGGCGAAGCTGGAGGCCGCTGCGGGCGAGGCGGCCGGGGCCAGCGCGCAGCTCTCGGTGACCTTCGAGTCCGAGGGCAGCGTGTTCGCCACCGTGGACCGGGCGATCACCGAGCGGCGGCGGTTGTGGATGCGCTACTACTCGCCCGCCAGGGACGCGCTGACCGAGCGCGAGGTCGACCCGATCCGGCTGTTCGCCGTCGGCCACACCTACTTCGAGGGCTGGTGCCGCCTCTCGGAGGACCGGCGCACCTTCCGGCTGGACCGGGTCGAGGAGATCCGGTTGCTGGACGAGCCGTCCGACCCGCCGCGGCTCCAGCCGCGCGACCTGTCGCAGGGCCTGGTCCAGCCCGCGGGCGACGACCCCGAGGTAGTGATCGAAGTGGGCCCCGGCGGGCGCTGGGTCGCGGAATACTATCCGCACGACAGTGCCGAGGAGCAGCCCGACGGCGGCCTGCGCATCACCCTGCGCACCCCCGACCCCGGGTCGCTGCGGCGGCTCGCGCTGCGGCTCGGCAAGGACGGCCGGATCGTGTCGCCCCCCGAACTGGCGGGGGACGCGCGCGACGCCGCCGTGCTGGCGCTCGCCGCCTACGGGGAGTGAGAGGACATCACGATGACGGCCACGGCGTCCGGCTGCGCGCCCATGACCATGCCCGTGCTCTTCCGCGCGGGCTGCCCGCACTGCCGCACCAGCTTCGAACTGTCCGCGGGAGCGCTGCTGCTGGCGATCGGCGGCTCGGCGCGTACGACCTTCTACTCCTTCACCTGCCCCGAGTGCGACACCGCCGTCCGCAAACCGGCGGGGGAGCGGATCGTCGAACTGCTGACGGTCGGCGGGGTCCGCACGATGCGGCTCCACGCCCACTGACGGGTGTTCACGTCGGGCGGCCGCGGACAGGGCCGGCGCGCACGGGGGCGGTACGGAACAGGCCGCTACGGAACAGGCTGGTACGGAACAGGCCGCTACGGGTGGCGTCGGCGCGGAAACGGAACCGGTAGGCTCGCGGCCCATGTGGTGGCTCTATCTCTGCGTCGGCCTGGCGACCGCGGGACTCCTGGTGCTCGGGGTGCTGGCGGTCCGGGTCTTCGCCGCCGTCCAGGAACTGGCCCGGCAGGTGGCCGCGGCCACCGACGCGCTGGCCGCCGCAGGCGACCGTCTACAGCGCGCCGCACGCCCGTTGAGCGAGCGTGCCGGGCAGATCTCCAGAAGCTGAGCCTGCCGCGAGGCCGCGAACGCGGGGTACGCTGACCGGGCGGCCCGTACTCACGAGCGCGGCGAGGGTCGCAATCCGGCGGATTCCGGGGCATTCCCCGGTGTTCATCGGTGCACGATACGATCACAGCCAGCGCGGCGGCCGGGCACCTGCCCGAATCGTCGTGCACCTGCGGAAGCGGACGCGCGAGCGCCACGCCCTCGCAGTCACGGAACACGCCGCCCACCGGTGAGAAGGTAGACATTTTATGCTCGGCAATCTCAAGCCCCTAGAGATCGTCCTGATCCTTCTCGTCGTCGTCCTGCTCTTCGGCGCGAAGAAGCTGCCCGACATGGCCCGGTCGCTCGGCAAGTCGGCGCGCATCCTCAAGAGCGAGGCCAAGGCGATGAAGAACGACGACTCCGGCACCGCGGAGTCGACCGCCGCCCCGGCTCCCCAGGAGCAGGCCGCGCCCCGCACCATCCAGGCCGCGCCCGGCGACACCACGAGCGCCCGTCCGGTCTCCGAGCCGGCGGACCGCACGCCCCAGGCCTGACCTGACCCTCTGCTGAAGGACGAAGCCGACCGCGAGCCGGGCGGCTGCCGCACGAGACGAGGACGTGGGTGCTCAAGACTGCCCGCAAGCAGGAGAAGGACCCCGAGGGGCGGATGCCCCTCGCGGACCACCTGCGTGAGCTGCGCAACAGGCTGGCCAAGTCCGTCCTGGCGATCCTGGCCGTCACGATCGTGGCGGCGTTCGTCTACAAGGACATCATTCACTTCTTCCAGCACCCGATCCTTAAATCGGTCGGCTGCGTGGACGGTGCGACGCACCAGAAGAACGGTCAGCCCTGCGCCCAGATGACCGTCAACGGTCTGCTCGGCGGTTTCTCCATCGCGCTGAAGGTCTCGCTGATGGCGGGCATTGTCTGCGCCTCGCCGGTCTGGCTCTACCAGCTCTGGGCGTTCCTCGCGCCCGGTCTGCACCGCAGCGAGAAGCGGTACACCCTCGGCTTCGTCGGCGCCGGCGTCCCGCTCTTCTTCGCCGGTGCCTGGCTGGCCTACGCGATCCTGCCGCAGACCGCCAGGATCATGATCGGCTTCGTGCCGGATGACACCACCAACCTGCTGGCCCTGGACGACTTCCTCGACCTCGTCGTCCGCATGGTGATCGTCTTCGGCCTCGCCTTCGAACTGCCCCTGGTGCTGGTGCTGCTCAACTTCACCGGCATGGTCAGCGGCCGTCGCATGCTCGGCTGGTGGCGCGGCATGGTGATCGGCATCACCGTCTTCGCCGCGGTCGCCACACCCACCGGCGACCCGCTCACCATGTGCCTGCTGGCCGCGCCGATCGTCTTCCTGTACTTCGTCGCCATGGGCATCTGCTTCTTCAACGACAGCCGTCGCAAGCGCCGACTCGAGGCGAACCCGGACTATGCCCTCGACCCGGACGAGGCGTCCACCCTGGACCACGTCCCGGAGCAGATCGCCGCCGAGCCGTACGAGGACCGGACCGGCGAGCGCGTCGACGACGGCTACGACGACGCGACCTGAGCGCACGACCGCGCCCGGCCGACCCCTGACACCGCCGCCCCCCACCGCTACTGGTGGGGGGCGGCTGTCCGGTAGGGTCCGCGCGTGACCAGCGAGATCACCCTCTTCGTCAATCCCGTCGCCGGACGCGGCCGGGGCGCCCGCGCCGCCCAGCCCGCCGCCCACGCGCTCCGCGAAGCCGGTTACGGCGTCCGTACCGTCGTGGGCGAGGATGCGGCCGACGCGCTGGCCCGCGCCCGGCAGGCCGTCGACAGCGGTACGGGGGCGCTGGTCGCGGTCGGCGGTGACGGCATGGTCTCGCTGGCCCTCCAGGCGGTCGCCGGGACCGACACGCCGCTCGGCGTGGTCGCAGTCGGCACCGGCAACGACTTCGCGCGGGTCAACGGCCTACCGGTCCGGGACGCCGCCGCAGCCGGTACGGGCATCGCCGAGGCGCTGCGGGACGGCCGCAGCCGGGCGCTGGACCTGGGCAGGACAGGTGAGCGCTGGTTCGGCACCGTCCTCGCCTCCGGCTTCGACTCGCGGGTCAACGACCGCGGCAACCGTATGCGGTGGCCCGTCGGCCGCTTCCGCTACGACCTGGCGATGCTCGCGGAGCTGGCGGCGCTGCGGCCGATCCCGTACCGGGTGACCTTCGACGACGCGCCGGAGCGGCAGATCGAGGCCACGCTGATAGCCGTCGGCAACGGCTCGTCGTACGGCGGCGGCATGCGGATCTGCGCGGACGCGGTGATGGACGACGGGCTCTTCGACGTGTGCGTGGTCGGCCCGTGCAGCCGCACCACCCTGCTGCGGGTCTTCCCCCGCGTCTACCGGGGCACCCACCCGAGCCACCCGGTCGTCACCGTGCACCGCGCGGCCCGCGTCCGGCTGGACGTCGACCCGGCGCAGGGCGTGACCGGCTACGCGGACGGCGAGCGGATCGGCCCGCTGCCGCTGGTCGCCGAGACGGTGTCGAAGGCCGTACGGCTGCTGGTCTGAGCCGGTTGCCGCGCGCGTGCGCGGTGCGCGCCGTGGGGGGCCTGATCCGGTCGGCGTGGCGGGCCTGATCCGGCCGCTCGACGGGTATAGCGGCAATAAAGATCACGTGCCGTGTCAGTGGTGGCGGGTAGGCTCGGAGCCAAGATGACCGATGAGATGTCCGCAGATGAGATGGCGCTCGATGAGATGTCGCCCGCCGAGCGCTTCGCCGCCAGCCGTCGCCGCGCAGCGGAGAACGCAACGGCCCTCGCCCAGTTCCGTGAGATGTACGAGTTCGGCCTCGATCCCTTCCAGGTCGAGGCGTGCCAGGCGCTGGAGGCGGGCAGCGGCGTCCTCGTCGCCGCACCGACCGGCTCGGGCAAGACCATCGTCGGCGAGTTCGCCGTCCACCTCGCCCTCGCCGAGGGCCGCAAGTGCTTCTACACCACGCCCATCAAGGCCCTGTCCAACCAGAAGTACAGCGACCTCGCCAAGCGCTACGGCGCCGAGAAGGTCGGCCTGCTGACCGGTGACAACAGCGTCAACGGCGACGCGCCGGTGATCGTCATGACCACCGAGGTCCTGCGGAACATGCTGTACGCCGGCTCCGCCGCCCTCGAGGGCCTCGGCTATGTGGTGATGGACGAGGTGCACTACCTCTCCGACCGCTTCCGCGGCGCTGTCTGGGAAGAGGTGATCATCCACCTCCCGCAGTCCGTCACCCTCGTGTCGCTCTCCGCGACCGTCTCCAACGCCGAGGAGTTCGGCGACTGGCTCGACACCGTCCGCGGCGACACCGAGGTCATCGTCTCCGAGCACCGCCCGGTCCCGCTGTGGCAGCACGTGCTGGCCGGCCGCCGGATGTACGACCTCTTCGAGGAGAAGGCCGGCGCCACCGACGGCAAGGGCCGCCGCGAGGTCAACGCCGATCTGGAACGGCTCGCGCGGATGGAGAACCAGCGCAGCTACCACCCGCGGGCCAAGCGCGGCCGCGAGGCCGACCGCGAGCGGGAGCGGCGCGCCCGCAGCCGGGTGTGGACGCCCAGCCGCGCCGAGGTCATCGACCGGCTGGACAACGAAGGACTGCTGCCCGCCATCACCTTCATCTTCAGCCGCGCGGGCTGCGAGGCCGCCGTCCAGCAGTGCCTCTACGCGGGCCTGCGGCTGAACACCGAGGACAAGCGCGCCCAGGTGCGCGCCATCGTGGAGGAGCGCACCCGCGCCATCCCCGACGAGGATCTGCACGTCCTGGGCTACTTCGAATGGCTTGAGGGCCTGGAGCGCGGCATCGCCGCCCACCACGCGGGCATGCTCCCGACCTTCAAGGAGGTCGTCGAGGAGCTCTTCGTCAAGGGCCTGGTCAAGGCGGTCTTCGCCACCGAGACGCTGGCGCTCGGCATCAACATGCCCGCCCGCTCCGTGGTGCTGGAAAAGCTCGTCAAGTGGAACGGCGAGACCCACGCCGACATCACCCCCGGCGAGTACACCCAGCTCACCGGGCGCGCGGGCCGCCGGGGCATCGACGTCGAGGGCCACGCCGTGGTGCTCTGGCAGCGCGGTTTCGACCCGGGCGCGGTCGCCGGACTCGCGGGCACCCGTACGTATCCGCTGCGGTCGTCCTTCAAGCCGTCGTACAACATGGCGGTCAACCTCGTCGGGCAGTTCGGGCGGCACCGCTCGCGCGAACTGCTGGAGACGTCCTTCGCGCAGTTCCAGGCCGACCGCTCGGTGGTCGGCATCTCCAAGCAGGTGCAGCGCAACGAGGAAGGGCTCGACGGCTACAAGCAGTCGATGACCTGCCACCTCGGCGACTTCGACGCCTACATGCGGCTGCGGCGGGAGCTGAAGGAACGCGAGTCGGAACTGTCGAGGCAGGGCGCGATGCAGCGCCGCGCCGCGGCCTCCGACGCGCTGGAGAAGCTGAAGCCGGGCGACATCATCCACGTCCCCGCGGGCAAGTACGCCGGGCTCGCGCTGGTCCTCGAACCCGGTGTCCCCGCGGGCCGTTCCAACGGCCACCCGCATCGCAACGAGGAATTCGCCGACGGCCCGCGCCCGTTGGTGCTCACCGCGGAACGCCAGGTCAAGCGGCTCGGGCAGATAGACTTCCCCGTTCCCGTCGAGGCGCTGGACCGGATGCGGATCCCCAAGTCCTTCAACCCGCGCAGCCCGCAGTCCCGGCGCGATCTCGCCTCCGCGATGCGCTCCAAGGCGGGCACCGCGGGCTGGGCCGCACCCTCACGGCACCGCAAGCAGCGGGCCGCCGCGGCCGACGACACCGAGATCTCCCGGCTGCGTACCGCGATCCGCGCGCACCCCTGCCACGGCTGCGAGGAGCGCGAGGACCACGCCCGCTGGGCCGAGCGCTACCACCGACTGCGGCGCGACACCCAGCAGTTGGAGCGGCGCATCGAGGGCCGCACCAACACCATCGCCCGCACCTTCGACCGGATCTGCGCGCTGCTCACCGAACTGGGCTATCTCCAGGCCGAGAAGGTCACTCCCGAGGGACGGCGGCTCGCCCGGCTCTACGGCGAGTTGGACCTGCTCGCCAGCGAATGCCTGCGCGAGGGCATCTGGGACGGCCTGGGCCCGGCCGAACTGGCGGCCTGCGCCTCGGCGTTGGTCTACGAGACCCGGCAGGCCGACGACGCCGTCGCGCCCAAGCTGCCGACCGGCAACGCGAAGGAAGCCCTCGGCGAGATGGTCCGCATCTGGGGCCGTCTCGACGCGCTGGAGGAGTCCCACCACATCAACCAGGCCGAGGGCGTCGGCCAGCGCGAGCCCGACCTCGGCTTCGCCTGGCCCGCCTACCGCTGGGCCTCGGGCCACGGCCTCGACGCGGTCCTCTCCGACGCCGACATGCCCGCCGGTGACTTCGTCCGCTGGTGCAAGCAGCTCATCGACGTCCTGGGCCAGATCAGCGACGCCGCTCCCGAGGGCAGCCCGGTCCGCCGCAACGCCCGCCGGGCGGTCGACGGGCTGCGACGCGGGGTCGTCGCGTACTCCTCGGTGGGGTGAGCCGCCCCGGCGGCGTGAACCCGTGCGGCCCGGTCCCGGAGGATGACGGGCCGCGCGGGCTGTCCGCGCGTTGACTCGCTGCATCGCTGCATCACGGCATCACTGCATCACTGCATCACTGCATCACGGCATTACGGCCGCTCCGACGCCCCGACGCCCCGACGCACTGACCGGTGAGCTTGGTGCGGGTCAGTGAGCCGTTGACGGTGATCGATTTGCGGTCGCCGCCGTGGTTGCCCACGATGACGAGGTCCTTCACCGTCACCTTCCAGGTCCCGGCGCTCTTGGCGGCCGTCACGCTGCCGGACGACCGCTGGGAGTACGAGTCGGTGGCCGTCGGCTGGAGCAGCGCCAGCTTCTGGAGGCCCCCGGTCGTCGCGATGAACGACGGGGACTTCGGCGCCGACGCGTCCGTCCTGTCGGGGGCGGTCACCCCGACCAGCTTTCCCGCCACGACCTCGCAGGAGATCGCCGAGGTGAACAGGGCGGTCCCGGTGGTGTCCCCGGTGTAGTCCAGCCTGCCGTTGGCGGTCTTCGTCGGCACCGCCGAGGTCGTCGGCGTGGCGGACGGTGTCCCGGCCGACGCGGACGGCTTGGCGCTGTCGTCGGACGAGTCCGACGACGAACAGCCCGCCAGGGCCGTCCCGGTGAGCGTGACGGTCAGCAGAGCGGTGGTGCTTGCGGTGACGCGGCGGATACGGCCGTGGTCCTCCCCGTCCAGATAGCTGGACTTGGCCGGTGCGGGGCCCAGCCGTACGGCGGCATCGGCCGGACAGCGGCATGAGCGTGCGCGAGGAACTGCTCGCGGCGGCGGCCGAACTCTTCACCACCCGCGGCTACACCGCCACCACCACGCGGGCGGTCGCCGAGCAGGCCGGGATGCGGCAGGCGTCGATCTACCACGACGTCGGCGGCAAGGAGGATCTGCTCGCCGAACTCCTCGAAGGCACGGTCACCCCGTCCCTCGACCTGGCCCGCGCGCTGCTCGCCGACGACGCCCGCCCCGCCGAAGCCAGACTCTGGGACCTGTGCCGCTACGACGCCAAACATCTCTGTGCGGGGCCGCACAATCTCGGCGCCCTCCACCTCCTGCCCGAGGTCGCCGCCGAGCGCATCACCGCCTTCCGCCGCGCCCGCGCCGGCCTCAAGGCCGCCTACGCCCGCCTGCTGGCGGCCGCCACCCCGGGGCGCGCGCTGCCCGTCCCCCGAACCGGCCCTCCGCACCGACCTGATCTTCGCCCTCATCGAGGGCGTCATCCTCGTGCACCGCTCCACCCCGGCGGCCCGCCCCGTCCCCGCCTTCGCCCGCGCCGCCGCCGACGCCGCCCTGCGCATCGCGGACATCCCCGCTCCCTGAGCCGGGGGACCGCCGAGGAGGTGGCCGAACTGGGCTGGCCCCTCAGCTCAGTTGCTCGGCCAGCCCGACGATGATGCCCTCCGGGCCCCGGACGTAGCAGAGCAGGAAGCTGTCCTCGAACCGGGCGATCTCGCCGAGGACTTCGGCGCCGTGCGGGCGCAGGCGGGCGACGGTGTCCTCGATGTCGTCGACGGCGAACATGACGCGGTGGGTGCCCAGGATGTTGTGGGGCCGGTCGCGCGGTCCGCCGCTGATCGCCTTGGGGGTGCGGTACTTGGCCAGTTCGAGCCGGCTGTGACCGTCCGGGGTCCTGACCATCGCGATGTCGCAGTGGACGCCGTCGAGTCCGGTGCACTGGTCGGCGAAGCGGCCCTTGACCTCGGCCCTGCCCTCCAGTTCCATACCGAGGTCCACGAAGAACGCGATGGCGGCGTCCATGTCCTCGACGACGATGCCGACGTTGTCCATCCGCTGAATGGCCATGCTGGTCTCTCCTTCGTCCTCGCGCGGCCGGTGATGGCCGCCGCTGTCCCTGGGACGGAGCCGGTGGCTCGTTCTCGACATCTCTCGTCCTCGACATTTTCGGGCAGCATGCGTGCCGCCGCGCGCCCTGAGTGCACCCGGCTCCCCAGTTGAACGTGTTCAAAAAAGGGGGCTAGGCTGATGCCGAGCCAAGCCGAGGGGGTCCGATGAAGGTAGTGCTGCCCGGGGGAACCGGACAGGTGGGCGCGATTCTCGACCGCGCGCTGACGGCGGCAGGACACGAGGTCACGGTGGTGACCCGGCGTCCCGCGCGGGCGCGCGACATCGGCTGGGACGGGGCCACACTCGGCCGCTGGGCCGAGGCGATCGACGGCTGCGACGTCGTGATCAATCTGGCCGGGCGCAGCGTCTCCTGCCGGTACACCGCCGAGAACCGGCAGGCCATGATGGACTCCCGGGTGGATTCGGCGCGGGTGGTCGGCGAGGCGATCGCCGCCGCCGCGCGGCCACCGCGCCTCTGGTTGCAGATGAGTACGGCGACGGTCTACGCCCACCGATTCGACGCGGCACACGACGAGGCGACCGGGGTGATCGGCGGCTCGGAGGACGGAGTGCCGGACTACTGGGCGTACAGCGTCGCGATCGCCGAGAACTGGGAGCGGGCGCAGACCGAGGCGCCGACCCCCGCGACCCGCAAGGTGGCGCTGCGCTCGGCGATGGTCATGAGCCCGGACCGGGGAGGCGTGTTCGACGTGCTGTCACGACTGGCGCGCCTCGGGCTCGGCGGTCCGGTCGCCGGTGGCGCGCAGTACGTCTCCTGGATCCAGGACGAGGACTTCGTGCGGGCGGTGGAGTTCCTGATCGCCCGCGAGGACATCGAGGGGCCGGTGAACCTCGCCTCGCCCGGCCCCCTTCCGCAGCGCGACTTCATGCGGGCGCTGCGCGCGGCCTGGGGCGTCCCGCTGGGGCTGCCCGCGACGCGCTGGATGGCCGAGCTGGGGGCGTTCGCGCTGCGCTCGGACACGGAGCTGCTGCTCAAGAGCCGCCGGGTGGTGCCGGGGCGACTGCTCGCGGCCGGGTTCACTTTCGCCCGTCCCGAGTGGGGGAGCGCCGCCACGTCCCTCGTGGAGCGAGCCAGGACGCGGGCGTGCGGCAGCGATGCGGGTCCGTGAAGCGGGCGACGCCGCGTAACCGGCCACGGGCCTGCGGTCGGCCTGGTCGTCGTCGCCGTGAGTCCGCCGTTTAGGATCCGGGCATGACGTCACAGACCTACCTCTCCGAACTGTTCTCGCTGGAGGGACGGGTCGCCGTGGTGACCGGCGGCAGTTCCGGCATCGGCCGCGCTGTCGCCGGGGCCCTCGCACACGCGGGGGCGAGCGTCGTGGTCGTGGCGCGCCGGGAGGCGGAGCTGGCCGCGACGGTTGGCGAGCTGGCGGCCGACGGCTGCCGGGCGGCCTGGGTGAGCGCCGACCTGAGTACGCGCGACGGCATGCGCGGGGCCGCCGAGGAGGCGGCCGAGGCGTTCGGCGAACCCGACATCCTCGTCAACTCCGCCGGTATCAACCTGCGGCCCCCGATGGGCGAGTTGGGCGAGGACGTGTGGGACACCACGATGGCGGTCAACCTGGAGGCGCCCTACCTGCTGGGGCAGCGCTTCGGGCCCGGCATGGCGGAACGCGGCTTCGGCCGGATCATCCACATCACCTCCCAGCAGGCGCACCGGGCCTTCGTCCAGAGCGGCGCTTACGGCGTCTCCAAGGGGGCGCTGGAGTCACTGGCCCGCTCGCAGGCCGAGGCCTGGTCGCCGTACGGCGTCACCTGCAACACCCTGGTGCCCGGATTCGTCATGACCCCCCTCAATACGCGTCTGTCGTCCGACCCCGAGAAGGTGGCGGCCCTGGCCGCCCGCACGATGGTCGGGCGCAACGGCCTGCCCGAGGACTTCGCGGGCGCGGCGGTCTTCCTCGCGAGCCGCGCCTCCGCCTACGTCACCGGCCAGGCGGTCTTCGTCGACGGCGGATTCTCCGTTCACTGACGGGGCGGGACGCGGCAGGACCGGGGGGTAAGCCCAGTTACGACCGGCCCAGGCTCTGCCCGGCGGACCATGTGACGCTGCCGCGAGCCCGACCAACGATTCCCCCGGGCCGCGCTCCGTGTGACCGGGTGTGAAAGTCGCGTCAAGGCGTCGGCGGAGTTGGGAACTTGCGCCCTTGGCCGCCCAGGGTATCCGGGACGTTCGCGAGAAGAGTCCGGTGACCGTCCTCCTGTCGGCGCCGCCCCATAGGCTTTCGCCATGAACGACGACAGGCGTGTGATACGGATCAGACCGGGCAGCCCGGCCGACGCACCAGTGGTGTTGGACATGCTCGACTCCGCCGTGGTCTGGATGAACGATCGCGGCAATACCGAGCAGTGGGGCACGACACCGTATTCGAAGAAGCCCGGTGGTGCGGAGCGGGTTGAGCGGTATATGGCCGAAGGTGCCCCACACATAGCGGAGTTGGGCGGAGCACCGGTCGGGGCCATGGTGCTGGACTCCGGGCCCAGTCCCGAGATGCCGATCGCCCCGGCCGGGGAACCCGAGCGGTACGTACGGCTGTTGGTCTCCGACCGACGGCACGCCGGTCTCGGCATCGGGGCGACGCTGTTGGCCCATGCCGTGCGGGAGACCCGGCGGGCAGGCGTCGACCTGCTGCGGGTCGACTGCTGGGCGGGCGGCGGCGGCGAACTCATCGCGTTCTACGAGCGCAACGGATTCGTTCCCACCGATCCTTTCCTGTTCGGGGCGTGGCCGGGACAAGTGCTGGCCCAGCGGGTCGGCGCGCATCGCGGACCGGGAAAGACACCGGAATCGACGTCAAAGGCCGGGCCCGGCCGGCGTTGACGGGCGCTCGCTTCCGGGCGCCTCGGCGTCACTCGCCTCGGCGCAGGGAGTCGTCCAGCGTGCTCATCAGGTGGGCGACGCGGCTGCTGCCGCGCGTCGCGGGCGGGTAGCGGCGCAGCACGTCGATGAGCGCCGGTGTCGCGCGCCGACGCGACCGTTCCAGCAGTGCATCCGCGACGGCGGGGTCGCCGCCCGCTTCCAGTTCCCCGATACGGGCGGCGCTCGCGCAGTGAGGGGCCTCACGTTTTCCGGACAGGCTTCTGACCGTTTATTTCACGCGGCGATTCGCAACTTCTCATACTCGGCGTGGACTTCGCGCGGAGGG
>NZ_JBIBHM010000017.1:0-193482 GCF_042957025.1 Streptomyces sp. NPDC008139 | reverse complement strand
ATTCAAAGGCCGCCGGCAGCGCGGGGCGGCACGCCGGCGGAGCGGTGCTGTTCGACGTCGACGGCACCCTGATGGACACCGTCTATCTGCACACCCCGATGACCGGCGACCGGGCCGGCGTACGCGTGGCGTCACGACGCGGTCGCGGAAAGTTTCCCGCTCTCGGGCGCCCGTCACACGTGTCAATCATGTGACGCGGGTACGCGGACAGTAGGGAATCGTCACTTCTGTGGGTGATTGTTCCGTTTCGACCGCTCCCGAAAGGAACGACGACATGAAAGCGCTGGTCTACAACGGCCCTTACGACGTCTCCGTCGAGGATGCGCCGGACGCGCGGATCGAGCAGCCCAACGACGCGCTGGTCCGGATCACCACCACCAACATCTGCGGCTCCGACCTGCACATGTACGAGGGCCGCACGACCGTCGAGCGGGGCAAGATCCTCGGCCACGAGAACATGGGCATCGTCGAGGACACCGGGCCCGCAGTGACCCGGATCAAGCCCGGCGACCGGGTGTCGGTGCCGTTCAACATCGCCTGCGGAAGCTGTCGCAACTGCATGTACGGCTGGACCGCCTTCTGCCAGCGCGTCAACCCCACCGAGGGCATGGACGGCGCCGCGTACGGCTACGCCAACATGGGCCCGTACGACGGCGGCCAGGCCGAACTGCTCCGCGTGCCGTACGCCGACTTCAACCTGCTCGAACTGCCCGAGGGTGACGAGGACGAGGCCAAGTTCACGATGCTCTCCGACATCTTCCCCACCGGCTGGCACGGCACCGAACTCGCCGGCCAGCGCGCCGGGGACAGCGTCGCCGTCTTCGGCGCGGGACCCGTCGGACTGCTCGCCGCGCACAGCGCCCTGATCCGCGGCGCGTCCCAGGTCTTCGTCGTCGACCGGCAAGCCGACCGCCTGGCCCTGGCCGAGTCCATCGGCGCCACCCCCGTCGACTTCTCCGAGGCCGACCCCGTGGAGCAGATCCTGGACGCCACCCACGGGCGCGGCACGGACTGCGGCGTCGAAGCCGTCGGCTACCAGGCACACGACCCGTCCGGCCAGGAGCACCCCGAACTCGTCCTGGACAACCTGGTCAAGGCCGTCCGCACCACCGGCGGCATCGGCGTGGTCGGCGTCTACATGCCCGAGGACCCGGAAGCAGCCGAGGAGGGCGCCAAGCACGGCCGGATCGCCTTCGACTACGGCACCTTCTTCACCAAGGGCCAGCACATGGGCACCGGCCAGTGCCCCGTCCTGCGCTACAACCGCGCCCTGCGCGATCTGATCGTCACCGGCCGGGCCGACCCGTCCTTCCTGGTCTCCCACGAACTCCCGCTGGACGAAGCCCCCGACGCCTACCGGCACTTCGACAAGCGCGACGACGGCTGGACGAAGGTCCTGCTCCACCCCTGACCCGAGGCCGCGAAGGCGGGCCGACGCGACCATGGGCCGGGGATGACCGGAGCTTGACCCGGCGGGCGGCATGGAGGGACCGGGGCGGGCAAGGAGCCCGACGTGATGAGAACCGGTGCGGTGGCCCTGACCCTGCTCGTGGCCGTCGCGGCGGCGGTTGCCGCCGTGGCGGTCGGCCCCTGGTGGTGGACGGCCGCGACCGTCCTGGCCCTGCTGGGGCTGCTCGGCCTGTACGACCTGACGCAGCGCCGCCACTCCGTGCTGCGCAACTACCCGGTGATCGGCCATGCCCGCTACCTGCTGGAGAAGATCCGCCCAGAGCTCCAGCAGTACTTCATCGAGCGGAATTTCGACGGCCGCCCCTTCGACCGCGACACCCGCAGCATCGTCTACGAACGTGCCAAGGGCACCGCGGCCGAGGAGCCGTACGGCACCGAACTCGACGTCTACCGCTCAGGCCACGAGTTCCTGGTGCCGTCGATGGCCCCGCGGCCCGTACCGGACGATCCGCCGCGGGTGCGGATCGGCGGTCCCGACTGCGCCAAGCCGTACGACATGGCGCTGCTGAACGTGTCGGCGATGAGTTTCGGCTCGCTGTCGGCCCAGGCGGTCCTGGCGCTCAACAAGGGCGCGGCGGACGGTGGTTTCGCGCACGACACCGGTGAAGGGGGCCTGTCGGAGTACCACCTGCGGCACGGCGGCGACCTGGTCTGGGAGATCGGCACCGGCTACTTCGGCTGCCGCACCGACGACGGCGACTTCGACGCCGGGGAGTTCGCCGACAAGGCCGCCCAGGACAGCGTCAAGTGCGTGTCGCTGAAGCTGTCGCAGGGCGCCAAGCCCGGTATCGGCGGCGTCCTGCCAGGGGCCAAGGTCAACGCCGAGATCGCCCGGGTGCGGGACGTCCCGCAGGGCGAGACCGTCGTGTCGCCGCCGTACCACCGGGTCTTCGACACGCCCCGTGAGCTGATCCGGTTCATCGCCAGGATGCGGGAGCTGTCGGGGGGCAAACCCGCGGGCTTCAAGCTGTGCGTCGGTTCGCGCCGCCAGTTCCTGGCCGTCTGCAAGGCGATGGTCGAGGAGGGCACCGCGCCGGATTTCATCATCGTGGACGGCGCCGAGGGCGGTACCGGCGCGGCGCCGCTGGAATTCGCCGATCACGTCGGCACTCCGCTCACCGAGGGCCTGACCACCGTGCACAACGCCCTGGTCGGCGCCGGTCTGCGGGACCGGGTCAGGATCGGCGCGAGCGGCAAGATCGCCACCGGCAGCGACCTCGTCAAGCGCATGGTCCAGGGCGCGGACTACGGCAACGCCGCCCGCGCCATGATGTTCGCCGTCGGGTGCATCCAGGCGCAGCGCTGCCACACCAACACCTGCCCCGTCGGCGTCACGACCCAGGACCCGCGGCGCGCCCGCGCCCTGGACGTCGGCGACAAGTCCGTCCGGGTGCGCAGGCTTCAGGAGTCCACCGTCGCCAGCGCCCTTCAGATCATGGCGTCGATGGGCGTCACCGATCCGGCGCAGCTTCGCCCGCACATGCTGCGTCAGCGTGTCGACCCCTACACGGTCCGCTCCTATGACGACCTGTACGAGTGGCTGGCTCCCGGTCAGTTGCTCGCCGAACCGCCCGCCTCGTGGGCCGCGGACTGGGCCGCCGCCGACCCCGACCGCTTCACCGTCTGAGCCGTCCCGCTGTGCGCACCGGGCGCCGTCCGCACCGCGTGCACCGCACCGCGCCGCACCGCGCCGCACCGCCACACCGTCTGAGCTGGAGGAATCATGGCCCGTACCGTTGCCCGCGTCATCGTGGACGCCCTGGCCGAACTGAACGTACGCCAGGTCTTCGGCGTCGTCGGCGACGCCCTCAACCCCCTGACCGACGCGATCCGCACCACGGACGGCGTGGAGTGGGTGGGCTGTCGGCACGAGGAGGCGGCCGCCTTCGCCGCGAGCGCGCAGTCCCAGCTCACCGGCGGCCTCGGCGTCTGCATGGGCACGGTCGGCCCCGGCTCGGTGCACCTGCTCAACGGCCTGTACGACGCGGCCAAGAGCCACACCCCGGTGCTGGCCATCGCCGGTCAAGTGCCGCTGTCCGAGCTGGGCAGCGACTACTTCCAGGAGGTCGACAACGACGCGCTCTTCAGCGATGTGGCGGTCTTCCGGGCCACCGTCACCTCACCGGAGCAGATGCCGCTGCTGCTGGAGACCGCGGTCCGCACCGCCCTGGGACGCAAGGGCGTCGCCGTGCTGTCGGTCCCCGGCGACATCGGGGAGAAGGAACTGTCCACGGACCGGCCGGCCCGTTTCTCGCTCACCACGCCCACCACCCGGCCGGACGAGGACGCCGTCCGCGCCGCCGCCGATCTGCTGGACCGGGCCGGGCGCGTCACCCTGCTGGTCGGCCGCGGCGCCCGGGGCGCCCGCGACCAGGTCATGGCCCTCGCCGACCGGCTGGCGGCGCCGATGGTGCTCACGCTGAAGGCCAAGGAGGGCTTCGAGGGCGACAACCCGTTCCAGGTCGGACAGACCGGTCTGATCGGCAACCCCGCGGCGGCCTCCGCTCTCCAGGACGCCGACACCCTTCTGCTGCTGGGCACCGACTTCCCTTACCGCGACTGGTATCCCGAGGGCCGCACCGTGGTCCAGGTCGACACCGAGCCCACCCACATCGGCCGCCGCGTCCCGGTCGAGATCGGCCTCGTCGGCGAGGTCGGCGCGACCGTACGGGACCTGCTGGTCCAGTTGGACGCGGCGCCGTCCGCGTCGGCGAAGGCCCGTGACCGCAAGCACCTGGACCAGGCCGTGGAGCGCTTCGCGTCCTGGCGGGAGGGGCAGGCCCGGCTGGCGGCCCCCGGTCACGACAAGGGACTGATCGGCCGCGTCCGCTCCGCCCTGGACAACCGCGAGCACGGCATCCGTCCCGAGGCGCTCGCCGTGGCGGTCGACCGCCACGCCGCCGACGACGCGGTGTTCACCTCCGATACGGGCATGGCCACCGTATGGCTGTCGCGTTTCGTGGAGATGCGCGGCGACCGCCGCCTCCTGGGCTCGTACAACCTCGGCTCGATGGCCAACGCCATGCCCCACGCGCTGGGCGCGCAGATGCTGGACCGGGGCAGGCAGGTCGTGGCGTTCTGCGGCGACGGCGGCCTGAGCATGCTGCTCGGCGACCTCATGACGCTCAAGACGTACGACCTGCCGGTCACCCTCGTCGTCTTCGACAACCGCCGGCTGGGCATGGTCAAACTGGAGCAGGAGCAGTCGGGGCTGCCGGAGTTCGGCACCGTCCTGGACAACCCCGACTTCGCGGCGGTCGCGACCGCCTTGGGCCTGACGGGTATCCGGGTCACCGACCCCGACGAGTTGGACGACGCCGTCCGCACCGCGCTGGCCGCACCGGGCCCGGTGCTCCTGGACGTCCTCACCAACCCGGACGAGATCGCCGTTCCCGCCAAGCCCACCGTCGAGCAGGGCTGGGGCTTCGCCGTCGCCAAGGTGAAGGAGATCGTCCGGAGCTCCGGCGACAACTCGCACTGAGCGCACCGGCGTTGCGCGGTCGGGCCGTCGGGTCATCGAGCCGTCAGACCGTCGAACCGTGTGCCGTAAGTGCCGTAAGTGCCGTCGAACCGCCGTGCCGTCGGCCCAAGTACCCTCCCGCGTGGGATCTTTGAGGTGTCGCCCGGCCGTCTCCGGCCGGCCGACGTGGAGATGGGAGAACATGATCGCTCTGGTGCTGATCGGCGTGCTGGTGGTCGTCGGCGGCGGGTGCGCGTGCGTGGTGTGGGCGAGTCGCGGCGGGCCCCGCTGGGTGCGCGCGGTGGCGTCGGTGACCCTCGCCGCCGGTGAACTGGTGCGCGGTTCCGAGCGCAACCGGCGCCAGCGGGAGCGCCGACGCCTGAACCGGTCCGGCAGCGGCAGCGACTGACGGCGTCCGCCGCTAGGTTGGCGGCGTCACCTCACCGCCGCACCGGCCTTGGAGCAGTGCATGTCGTCGTTGGATGAGTTGCGGTCCCTGCTGGGCGAACCCCCGTACCAGCGGCCGGATCCGGAGGGCTGGAGAGACGTCGAGCAGTACGTGGGCTCCGCGCTGCCCGGCGACTTCACCGCGTTCCTCGACGCCTACGGCAGCGGAGTCGTCTCCGGCGAACTCGTCGTCTTCCACCCCCGTGGATCGAGCCCCTTGCTGGACCGCACGCGCAGGACGAACGAGATGTTCACCGCGCGGCGGGAGAGCGCCGTGAGCGACGGCGACACCGAGCACATCCCGTACCCCTTCCACCCCGCTCCCGGCGGGCTGATCTCCTGGGGTTACGACTACAGCGGTGACGAGCACTTCTTCCTGCCGTGCGACCCCGACCCGGACCGCTGGAAGATCGTCACCATGGCCCACGAGGAGGGCTGCGCGACCTTCGACGGCCCCTTCTCCGCGTTCGTCCTCGACTTCGTGCGCCGACTCGTCGACGTGGACGAGAACGACGGACTCGATCCGGGGGCGCTGGAATTCCTGGAGCCCGAGGACCTGGAGGAGCTGCGCGCCGCCGGAGAGATCGGCCCCGTGCGGGCGACCTTCGAGCCGTTCTGAGCGCGGAGCGGTCAGGACTTGGTGGCGCGGAGGATCACGAATTTGGGGTCGGAGGCGACGATGTCGCAGGTGCCGAAGAGGCGGCGCAGGCGGAGGTGGTAGCCGAGGTGGCGGTTGCCGATGACCCAGAGTTCGCCGCCGGGGCGCAGGACGGTACGGGCGGCGGTGAACATCCGGCGGGCCGTGATGTCGGTGGTGGCCTGGTGGGAGTGGAAGGGCGGGTTGAGGAGTACGAGGTCGGCGCTCTCGGCCGGGACGCCGGTCAGGCCGTCGGCGACCAGGAACTCCGCCTTGGTCCCGGGGTCGGCGTTGGCGCGGAAGGTGGCCTCGGCCGAGGCGACCGCCTGGTGCGACTCGTCGGCGAACAGCACGGCGGAGTCGGGGTTGGCGAGCGCGGCGGCCGTACCGACGACGCCGTTGCCGCAGCCGAGGTCGACCACGCGGTCCGGGCCGTGCCGGACGGGGAGGTGCTGGAGCAGGAAGCGGGTGCCGATGTCGAGCCGTTCCGCGCAGAAGATGCCCGCGTGGTTGGTGACCGTACGGCCGGAGACCGCGCCGATGCCGTCCGGCAGCGCGTAGGCGATCGGCCAGGGGCTGGGGGTACGGGTCCGGCCTGCGGCCGGGGCGCAGAAGATCAGCCGCGCCTTCTTCTCGGCCAGTGACGTACGCGTCGGTCCGAGGATCCGCTCGAAGAGGTTGAGCGTCGAGGTGTGGATCTCGGTGGTCATGCCGGTGCCGACCACGACGGTGCCCTCGTGCACGGCGGGCGCGAGGCGGTGGAGCTGGTCCTCCAGCAGCGCGAGGCTCTTGGGGACCCTGATCAGCAGGACGTCGATGCGGTCCGGCGGGGTGTCGCGGGTGGACAGCAGCCGGACGCCGTCGGCCTCCTCCGGCGCGTTCCGCAGCAGATTCGCGCGGGTCGCCTCCTGGGCGAGGAAGGAGTCCGAGATCTGGGTGGGGCGGTGCGCGGCCAGCGCGGTGGTCAGCGCGCCCCAGCGGTCACCGACCACCACGACGGTCCCCGACAGGTCCACGGACCCGACCGCCGGACGCCCGCCGGCCGCGCCGTCCGCCTGCGCGGCGGGACGGGAAGCGGCGCGGGCGTCGCCCGGCGGATCGGCCCGCGGATCGGTGCGGGTTTCGCCTCGCGCGTCGGCCCGCGCGTCGGCCCGCGCGTCGGCCCGCGCGTCGGCTCTCGTGTCGGCTCGGGTGTCCGCGAGATGCCGGAGCGCGTACGCGTCGGCGGCGTCCCAGGCCCGCAGTTGGTCGCGCGGGTCCTGCGGGAAGCGAGTGAGGTCGAGGTCACCCCAGGGCGTCGTGAATCGGATCATGGTGCTCACAGGCTAACCGCTACGCCACCGCTGAGCGGTCGGCCGGTGGCCGTCAGGCGTCGGACGGGGGTCGGGCCACCCCCTCGGGGCCCCCTTCAGGCCCCCCTCGGGGCCGCATCCGAGGGGGTTTCACCGAGGTGGCGGGGCACGGCTCCTTCACCGCCGCGGGCCGGGCGCTGGGCTACACGCCGTCCGCCGTGTCGCGGCAGATCTCGGCGCTCGAGGCCGAGACGGGGGCGCGCCGCTGTTCGACCGGCTCGCGCGCGGGGTGCGGCTGACGGAGGCGGGCGAGACGCTGCTGCCGCACGCCGAGGCGGTGCTCGGACGACTCGCGGCGGCCCGCAGGGACCTGGCGGCGCTGCACGACCTGTCGGCGGGCCGGGTCCGGGTCGGCGCCTTCGCCACCGCGCAGGCCGCACTCCTCCCCCGCGCCTTCGCCGCGTACCGCGCCCGCCATCCCCGCGTCACCGTGACCGTGCGGGAGGGCCAGAGCCGCGGGCTGTGCACGCGGCTGCTCGCGGGCGACCTCGACGTGGCGGTGGCGAGCACGACGGGCGCGCCGGTCTTCGACGGGCGCGACCTCCTCCCGCTGGTCGACGACCGCATGATGGTGGCGCTGCCGGTGGACCACCGGCTGGCCGGGCGCGCGGAGGTCGGGCTCGCGGAGTTGGCGGACGAGGACTGGATCGCCGGCAGCACCCGTGTCGAGGACACCTTGATGGCGTCCTGCCTGCGGACCGGCTTCCGGCCGCGGATTGGCCTGGTGATGGGCGACTGGCTGGCCAAACTCGGCTTCGTGGCACAGGGGTTGGGCGTCACGCTGGTGCCGTCGCTGGCCGTGGGCGCGGTCCGCCCCGATGTCGTGCTGGTGCCGCTGCGCACCGACCGGATCCCGGTGCGCGAGGTGTACGCGGCCACCAGCCGCGACCTGCACCGTACGCCCGCGGTGGCGGCCTTCCTCGACGTGCTCGCGGAGACGGCGGCGGACCGGCGGCGTCAGCGCTGACAAAGGAGCGGGACCCGGAGGCATGTCCAGCCCCCGGGCCCCTCGAAGTGCCGCCCCGTGCACACACCGGCGCACTTGAGGCCGCGGGTCAATCTGATGTCGACTCGTTCTACCGTTGAACTACCGGCCCGTGAAAGAGGACCAGACAGGATTCGAACCTGCACCTGACGACCTTGCCCGCGGCCGATCGATCCGGTGATCGGCGGCGACTGCTGAGTCTGGAGCGAGAGTCTGAGATTGATCGCGGTCTGCCTCTGCCATTTGGGCTACCCCCGCGAGTGGTGCGGGGTGAGGGACTCGAACCCCCACTGGAACCGCGTCGTTCACGACAAACTTCAGCTTCAGCTTTGCGCTCCTGGCGCACCCTCCGCGCTCCGGCGGAGGGGATCTAGGGGGTCACTGCGCGAACAGGAACCCGAACACGGCCTCGCCGACGCGCCGGTCGGTGACCTCCGTGCCGTTGGCCTCCTCGCGGGCGAACTTCACCGCCTGCTGCAACTTCTCGACCCGGTCCAGCAGTTCGTTCACCCGGCGGGCGGGGAGCGCTCCGGAGAACTTCACCGTGGTCCAGTAACCGACCGCCACGTCCTCGTAGTACACCTCGACCTGGGCCGGGTGCTTCTCGGTGGCCTCGGCCTTCACGTGGTTGCGCGGGACCTTCTTGGTGCGGATCGTCCGTACCGGCTCGGTCTTCCAGGCGTCCGTGGAGGCGTCCAGATTCCAGCCCTCGGCCGCGTCCAGCACCGGCAGCTTGCGCACGAAGGTGTTGAGGTCGGTGAGCTGCTTCTCCAGGAAAAGCAGATACGACACGGGCACGTCGCTGACGACGGTGCGGCCGTCGACCGTGACGTCGGCGCGCGCCTCGCAGTTGGCCCAGTCCTTGGTGGCGGTCACGTCGAAGAGCCGGGTGAGCGCCGCGGCGGTGTCCCGCAGCACGTTCTCGGCCTTGACCTGCACCCGGGTGGACTCGGGCGGCAATTGCTCGCCCTCCTCGTCCTTCGGCTGATAGCTCCGCGAGATCCCGGAAAGCAACGCGGGCTTCTGCAAGTCGTGATGAGCGGTCGTCAGTTCCTGCTGCGCCTTGGACTTGACGCCCTTCTCGACCGCGATGATCTGATTGAGTTTCGCCACACACAGACCGTAACAGCGTGCCGATCGCGCGTTCGACCGGTTTTACGGCGCCGGGCTTCGAATGTCCCGCCCGGCTGCCGGCTCCGGAACCCCACGCCTCACTTCCGCCGCGACCCGACGCCGACTACCCCACAGGTAACCGCACATTATGGACGAAGTCCCGTTCGGAGCTTGGTCGTTACGGGCGCGCGTGCCTCGGGCGTCTGGTACTGTCACGACCGCCAGTCAGCCATAGGTCGGTCTTCAACGACGGATCTGACTGATGACACGGGGTAGGAATCAGAGCTCGGCGCAGTGCTTCCCGAGGATCCACGGGCCGAGCGATGTGAATTCGCAATAGATTTTTAGTGTCGTCGCCGCGATCGACCGCGCCCGGATACGGGGGTGCGCCGTCCGATCGCGACAACGTCTATTGGTCGCTGCCGGCTGGAGGTTCAGCCGTGGGCGAGATTGAGATCGGGGGCGATCTTGCGAAGGCCGAATCATTTCACCGAGCTTGTGCTGCGTCATGCCGCTGAACTGCCGGACAAGGACGCGTACTTCTTCCTGCCCGGCAGCACGCCGGGCGCCGAGGCACAGCGGCTGACCTATGCGGCGCTGGACGCCGAGGCCAAGCGGATCGCCTCCTGGTTACAGGAATGCGGCGCCGTCGCAGGACAAGTGCTCCTGCTCTACCCCTCGGGCCTGGACTTCGTCGCGGCCTTCGTCGGCTGCCTCTACGCGGGTTCGGTCGCGGTCCCGGCGCCGCTGCCCGGCGACCAGGGCAACCAGGCCACCCGGCTCACGGGCATTGTGCGCGACGCCGAGGTCCGCGCGGTGCTCACCGACTCCGCCAACGAACCCGCCGTCAGCGCCTGGCTGCGCGAGTCGGGCGTGACCGGCGTCGCCGTCCTGGCCAGTGACGACCCAGCCCAGGGCGACGCGCGGGCGTGGACCAGCCCTCAACTCACCGCCGACTCGCTGGCGTTCCTCCAGTACACCTCGGGCTCCACCAGCGAGCCCAAGGGTGTGATGGTCTCCCACGGGAACCTGATGGCCAATCAACTCGCCATCCAGCACGTCCTCGGCACCCACCAGGACAGCCGTATGGGGTGTTGGCTGCCCGCGTACCACGACATGGGCCTGATCGGGCACATACTCCACTCGCTGTACGTCGGCGGCTCGACCGCGCTGATGTCCCCGGTCTCCTTCCTCATGCGGCCGGTGCGCTGGTTGCAGATGATCAGCGAGTACGGCGTCGCCGTGAGCGGCAGCCCCAACTTCGGCTACGACCTGTGCCTGCGCCGGGTCACCGACGAGCAGTTGGCGACCTTGGACCTGAGCAAGTGGCAGCACGCCTCCAACGGGGCCGAGCCGATCAGGGCGGAGACGGTGCGCGCGTTCACCGAGCGCTTCGCGCCCGCGGGCTTCCGGCCCGAGTCCGTCAGCCCCTGCTACGGCATGGCCGAGACCACACTGCTGATCTCCGGCGTGCGAGCGGACCAGAACCCCGTCTTCCGTACCGTGGACGCGGCCGCGCTGGAGCAGGGGCGGCTGCGCGACGCACCGCAGGGCGGCGGCACCCGCGACCTGGTCGGCAGCGGCGTGGTCGACCCGGCCGACTTCAGTGTGAAGATCGTCGATCCGGACGAGCGCTGCGAGCAACCCGAGGGCCGCGTCGGCGAGATCTGGGTCAAGGGCGCCAGCGTCTCGTCGGGGTACTGGAAGCGTCCCGACACCAACGCCGAGGTCTTCGACGCCGCGATCGTGTCGGCGGCGGGCTCAGACCCGGGCTGGCTGCGCACCGGCGACCTCGGCCTCCTGGACGCGGGGCAGCTCTACGTGACCGGCCGCCTGAAGGAAATGATCCTGATCAACGGGCGGAACATCTACCCGCACGACGTCGAGCGCGAGGTGCAGTCCCTGCACCCGGCCTTCCGCGGCGGCGCCGGAGCGGCCTTCTCCGTGGACGACGGCGAGGAACACCTCGTGCTGGTGCAGGAGTTCCGCCGCGGCGCCGCCCAGGACCCTGCGGAGCTGTGCGCCGAGGTACGCGCCCATGTCCGCCGCGAATTCCAGGCCAGTTGCAGTGTGCTGCTGGTCCGCCCGGCCACGGTGCGCAAGACCACCAGCGGCAAGATCCAGCGCACTTTGATGCGGGCGCTGCTGCTGGAGAACCGGCTGGGCGCGGTCCACCAGGACCTCGACAAACAGGTGGCCAACCTCGTGGCCGGCCCGCTGGTCACCTCGGCGGGCTGAGCCGTGGACCACACACCTCACCGTCTCGCCGAGCGGCTGGAATGGGATCTCGGCGATCCGAGGGAGCCGGGCACGCTCTTCAGCCATGCCCGCAGCCTGGAGCTGGACGAGCGCGAGGAGTTCCCCGCCGCGCTCTGCGACCTGCTGGACGGGCTCGGCCTGCACGAGTTCTACGTCCCCGCCGCCCACGGCGGCCGGCTGACGGACTACGAGCAGTTGGTGCAGCTCATGCGCACGGTGGCGCGCCGCGACCTGACGGTGGCGATCGCGCACGGCAAGACGTATCTGGGCGCGGTGTGCGTCTGGGTGAACGGCTCGGCGGAGCAGTCCCGTCGGCTCGGTGCGGCCATCGCCTCCCGGCTGCCGGTCGCTCTCGCGCTGACCGAGCGCGCCCACGGCAGTGACCTGCTGGCGGGCGAGGTCGTCGCGGAGCCGTCCACCGGGACGCCGACCGCCGGTACCGCGTCCACCGGGACGCCTGCCGCCGGCACCGCGTCCACCGGGACGCCTGCCGCCGGCACCGCGTCCACCGGTTCGCCCACCGGGCCGCCGGTCGGGGACTATCTGCTCAGCGGCGAGAAGTGGCTGATCAACAACGCCACGCGCGGCGCCCTGCTGTCCGTGCTCTGCCGTACCGATCCGGCGGGCGGCCCCCGTGGCTACTCCGTCCTGCTGGTGGACAAGCGCGACGTGCCCGCCGACGCCTACCGGCACCTGGACAAGGTGCGTACGCACGGCATTCGCGGCGCGGACATCTCCGGGATCGCCTTCGACCGGGCCCGGGTTCCCGCCGACGCCGTGGTCGGCGAGGTGGGGGGCGGCCTGGAGACGGTGCTCAAGGCGCTTCAGTTGACCCGCACCATGTGCGCGGCGCTCTCCCTGGGCGCCGCCGACCACGCGCTCGCGCTCGGTCTCGACTTCGCCGCCGAACGCGGCCTGTACGGCCGGTCGTTGATCGAACTGCCGCAGGCGCGCAGGACCCTGGCGGAGAGCGCCGCCGACGTGCTGGCCGACGAGGCGCTGACGCTGGTCGTGGCCCGCGCCGTTCAGACCCTCCCGGCGGAGCTCTCGGTCGTCTCCGCGGTCACCAAGTACCTGGTGCCGACCCGTACCGAGGCGGTCGTCACCGCGCTGACCCGGCTGCTCGGCGCCCGCGCCTTCCTCAAGGACGTCTATGCGGGCGGCCGGTTCCAGAAGGTGGACAGGGACCACCGGATCGTCGGCCTCTTCGACGGCAACACCCTGGTCAATCTCAACTCGCTGATCAGCCAGTTCCGTTTGCTGGTACGGGCCCACGAGCGCGGCACCGGGGACGTGCCGGGAGCGGTCACCGCTTTCCGCCTGTCCGCGCCGCTGCCCGCCGTCGCCGTCGACCGGCTCTCGCTGATCGCCCGCCATGGCAGCGGTGTCCTGGCCGCGCTGCCCGACTGCGTCGAGGAGTTGCGCGGCCTCGCCGCGCGCGATCACGCGGTCGAGCCCGCCCTGCGCGCCGCGCGGCGGCTGGTGACCGTCGTGGACGAGGTGCACGCGGAGATGGCCGGGTTCCAGGACGCGCAGACCGAGACGCCGCCGGCCGCCTTCGAGGCCGCCCGCCGCTTCGCACTGTGCTTCGCCGCGGCGGCCTGCGTCGGCCTGTGGACGCACAGCCACGTCGAGGCGGAGGCGGGCGCGACGGCGCCCCTGTGGCGGAACGCCCTGTGGCTGCGGGCCGCCCTCGCCCGGCTGCTCACCGCGCTCGGCGTGCCCGACGCGGCGGACCCCGAGGCGCTGGACGACGTGCTCGACGCGGCGGGCGCCCTGCACGCGCAGGGACGGCTGGTCTCGCTGCTGCCGCTGTCGCTGCGCCCGGACGGCCCCGCGCGGGAGGCCGACCGGCCCGCCGCGACCGGCCACGCGCCGACACCGGCACCCCCTTCGGCGGCGGCAGTGGGGAGCGCGTCATGACGGACGGTCAGGAAGCGCGCGTGGCGGCCCGGGTCGCCGAACTCAACGCCGCCTTCGGCGATCCCGCCGACCCGGCCAACCCGGTAGGCAACGCACGGCTGTTGGAGGCCGACGAGGCCGGTGAGCTGTCCGCGGACGGCGAGAAGCTGCTGGACGCGTTCGGCCTCAACGCGGAGTTCGTGCCCACGGCGCTCGGCGGCCGGCTGGAGCGGATCGACTCGCTGGCACGCGTCCTGCGCGAGGTGTTCCGGCGGGACGTGGCACTCGGACTCGGCTACGGTGTCACGTCGTTCATGGCCGCGGTCAACGTGTGGACCGAGGGCGACGCACGGCAGCGGGCCCGGCTGGCGGAGATCCTGCTGGGCGGCGGCCGGGTCTCCGTGGCCTACCACGAACTCGCGCACGGCAACGACTTCCTGCGCAACGAGTTCGAGGCGCGGGTGCGGCCCGACGGCTCGTTCGTACTGCACGGCGCCAAACAGGTCATCAACAACGCCGAACGGGCGCAGGCATGGCTGCTGTTCAGCCGCACCGACCCGGCGCCGGGGCCGCGCAGCCACTCGGTGCTGATGGTCGAACGCGCCGAGGTGGCGCCCGAGCGGCTGACCGTACTGCCCCGCTACGGCACCGTCGGCGTACGCGGCTGCCTGCTGTCCGGCCTGGACTTCGACCGGGCGCCGGTCCCGGAGCACGCGCTCGTCGGACAGTTGGGGCACGGCACCGACGTGGCCCTGCGCTCCTTCCAGCTCACCCGCAGCGCGCTGCCGGGAATGGCGCTGGGCGCGGCGGACACGGCGCTGCGCACGGTGGTGTCCTTCGCGCGGGGACGGCACCTCTACAAGCGGACGGTGGCCGAGATACCGCACGCGCGGGCCACACTCGGCGGCGCGTTCCTGGATCTGCTCATCAGCGACTGCCTCTGCCTGGTCGGGACCCGCGCCGTGCACCTGCTGCCGGACGAGGCGAGCGTCTACGCCTCGGCGGTGAAGTATCTGGTGCCGACGCTGCTGGGCGAGGCCGTCCACGATCTCTCGGTCGTGCTGGGTGCCCGGTTCTACCTGCGCGACGGGGAGTTCGGCGTCTTCCAGAAGCATCTGAGGGACCTGCCGGTGCTCAGCCTGGGCCACGCGGGCGCGGCGGCGTGCCAGGCGACGATCATCCCGCAGTTGCCGCGGCTGGCCCGGCGCTCCTGGTTCAGGACGGAACCGGCCTCCGACGCCCTGTTCGACCCGCGCGCCGACCTGCCGGGGATTCCGTTCGACCGGCTCGCCCTGACCGGCGACCGGGACGGCCTGAGCGCGTCGCTGGTCGCCGCCGCGGACACGGCGCCGGACGGCACCCCGCACGAGGCGGCCGTGCGCGCGCTGGCGCTGCACCTCACCGACGAACTGCGCCTGATCCAGGCGGAGAGCCTCGCGCTCGCGCCGCTTGACCGTACGGCGCTGGCCTCGCCCGCGAGTTTCGCGCTGTCGGACCGCTACGCGGTGGTGCTGGCGGGTGCCGCGGTGCTCGGCGTGTGGCGCCGGGCACGGGCGCGGGGCGGGGATCCCTTCCTCGCCGACCCGGCGTGGGCCGCGGCGGCCCTGGACCGGCTCGTCCAGCGACTCGGCCGCCGTCCCGCCGAGCTGCCACCCGACTGCGCCGGGCGGGTGTGGGAGGAGTTGCTGCGCCGCCACACCGAGCGCCGCGGTTTCGATCTCTACGACACCGCCCTGGCCGGTTGACGGCGCCCGCCGCCCCGTACCAAGAACCCCTACTCGGATCTGGAGGAACCCGTGACCGACACGACTACCGGCAGTTCGGCGCCCCGTCCCGACAGCACACCGCGACCGCACACGGCCGAGTCGCTGGCCGGGTGGCTGGTCGGCCACGTCGCCGCCTACACCCGGCTGTCCGCCGACGAGATCGATCCGACGGCGCCGCTGACCGACTACGGCCTCGACTCCGTGGCGGCGCTCAGCCTCTGCGGTGACATCGAGGACGAGTTCGACCTGGTCGTCGAGCCCACGGTGGCGTGGGACCACAGGACCGTGGACGCGCTCGTGGCGTACCTGCTCGACGCACTCGGACCGCGGTCGGAGCCGGCCTGACGGAACACCGGCCGCCGCCCACGCGAACCCGGCGGTCGTCCGACCGACACCGACGGTCGTCCGCCTGACCCACCACCGCCCGACTGAACCCACCACCGTCCGTCTGAACCCGCGACCGTCCGCCCGGCCTCGGCGGCCGTCCGCCCGCACACCAGCCGTCGTCCGCTCGAACCCCCGCCTTCCGCCCGCCGGACGCTCCGGCCCGGAGGGTCCCCCCGCCCCCGCAGATGCCGACCGAACCAAAGGAAAACGAGAATGCACCTCAGCCCCAGCCCGTCGTGGCCGCAGATCGTGCTCGCGGTACTGCTGGCCTCCGATGTCCTGATGTCCCTGCGCCCGCCGAAGTTCATCCAGGTCTGCCTCGACGGCGTCAACCTGCCGCGGGACTGGTGGTGGGTGCTGATCGTCGTCAAGACCCTCGCCATCGTGGGCCTGTTGGTGGGCATCAAGCACGACGGCATCGGCTTCGCCGCGAACGTCGGCGTGATCGTCTACTTCCTGTGCGCGTCGTTCGCGCACATCCGGGCGCGCTTCCTGAAGCAGGAGTTCTGGGTCAACTGCCTCGGGTTCCTGGCCATCGCCGTCGCCGCCTTCATCGTCTCGTTCGCGGTCTGAGGAGGCGTCAGATGAAGAAGCCGCCGAAGAACCTGGGGCTGCTGTTCGACTGGCACGTCGAGCAGTCACGCACCACCGACCTGATCCTGGACCGGCCGTTCGACATCGCCCCGGACGGCGGCGCGGACTACGACGCCGCCGCGCTGGCCGAACTGGTGCGGGAGGCGTCGGCCTGGCTGTACGAGGCCGGCGCGCGCAAGGGCGACCGGATCGCCGTCGTCAAGCGCAATCACTTCGACATGATCCTGCTGGCCGCCGCGGCCGCGCGGATCGGCGCCACCGCGGCGACGATCTCGGGGGCCAACTACCCGGAGCACCTGGCGGTGATGCTCAAGCGGCTCGACCCCTCGGTCACCGTGATCGCCTCGTACGTGCTGGAGGCGGCCGACCGCGTCGGGGTGGACCTGCGGTCGTTCGGCACCACCGTGCAGATCGACGGCGCCGACACGGGAGCCGGTCTGCTCACGATCGACGGGCTGCGGGGCAGCGCCGCCCCGGCCCTCGATCTACGGGCCGACAGCGAGCCGATGATGATCACGCACACCTCGGGCACCACGAACACGCCGAAGCTCGTCGCGCACACCGCGGACTCCTGCCGGGCCGGCACCCGGCTGGAGCTGCTGCCGATGCCGCTCGCCGTCAACGGCCAGAAGGACATCGCGCTCAGCTCCATATCGTTCGCGCACTCGCGGGCCTACGCCTGGGCCATGGCGCAGCTCCGGTGGGCGCCGAAGGCGCTGGTCATCGCCAGCAGCCACGAGGCCGACGACGTCGAGCGGGTGCTCGACCGGGCCCGGCCGACGACGATCGAGGCCACCCCGAACGTCTTCCAGCGCTGGGTGCCGCTGGTACGGCGCAGGCCGGAGCTGTTCGCGCGGGTCCGCTACTACATGAACACCTTCGACCTGATGCACCCCTCCATCGCCCGGCCGTTCGTGAACGCCTCCGAGCGCCGGTTCGTGCTGTGGGGGCACAGTTGGGGCCAGAGCGAGGTCGGCCCGATGGCCGGCTTCGGCTACACCCGCGGACAGATCAACCGCCGTGCGGCCTCCGGCGGGAACATGAACATGATGGGCAACCCCTGGCCGGGACTGGTGAGCGTCAAGGCCGCGGACCCCGAGACCGGCGAGCCGGTCAAGCGCGGCGAGGTCGGCGTGCTGTTCGCGAAGGCCAAGTCGATCTGCGTCGACTACGTCGGCGAGTCCGACCGCTACGCGGAGAAGTGGAAGGGCGCCTGGTGGAACACCGGTGACGTCGGCCACCGGGACGCCCTCGGCCGGATCCACTTCGTGGACCGCGCGGTGGACGCCATTCCGGGCGGGAGCGCCACGGAGCTGGAGAGCGAGCTGCTGGACCGGATCGACAACGCCGTCGAGGTGATCGTCCTGACCCGCGGCGACCAGAGTCCCGTCCCCGTCGTCAGCCTCGACGGACCGGACCTCACCGCCGAGGAGTGGGCCGAGGTGACGCGCGGTCTGGCGCCGCTCGCGGCCCCGGTGTTCATCCCCTGGGACCGCCTTCCGCGGACGTCCACGTGGAAGGTGCGCCGTAAGGAACTGCGCTCGATGGTGTTCGAGGAAAGCGCCGACGACACCGTATTGGAGGAGCGATTCACGTGACAGCGACGCGCGATCCGTACAGCACCGCTCTGGAGTCGGTGCTACGGACCGTCCCGTACAACAGCGGGACGGAATACCTGCACTGGTACCACAAGAGCGCGCCCGATCCGCGGCACGGGCTGGCGTGCATCTACCAGACGCTCTACGTGGCGGAGCGCGCGACGGCGCTCGGCGCGCCCGAGGCGAAGATCCTCCAGGATCTCCGGCACATAGCGGCGGTCTTCGAGACCGGCGGCGACGTCGTGGTGCTCGACCCGTACCTCCTGCACCTGACGCCGATCCGGTTCCCCGCGCGGGAGGTCGCGGCCGGGCACTCGTCGGTCGAGGTCGACGCCGCGCCGGTCAGGCTGGACGCCCGGGGCGGGCGGCACCCCGGCCGGCTCGCGGCGGTGTACCGGTCCTCCGACCACGGCTACCGGATCCGGCTCAGCTACTCCAAGTACAGCGTGGAGAAGGACACGTACATCCTGAGCAGGCACTTCACGCTGCGCTCGGAGAACGAGTTCGTGTACGCCGACTTCTCGTCCGACATGCTGGGGCTGCTCACCCACCCCGAGCAGAACAGCGTGTCGATCCGGGCGCTGGTGGCCGGGGCGGAGGTGACCGCCGAGGCGATCATCCCGTTGAAGGGCTTCGCCGACCGCGAGTTCTCGGCCGCCGACATCTGGCTGCGGTCCGGCCAGGGCGTGGCGTCCCGCAACGGCGACGGCGCGCACGCCTCGGCGGTCTGGGCGGACCTGGAGCGCAGTACGGGCCTGGGGCGCGCGGACATCGAAGAGCATCTGGTGTCGGCCGCGCAGGTGTATCAGAAGATCGCCGATCACCGGACGGACCTGCCGGGCTACTCCTTGCAGGACGCATGACGAATCGGGAGCGCATGGAGCTTCGGCGCGTTTTCATCGCCGGCACGATCCAGGGGGCCAACGCCGATCTGCGGATCGACGACCAGGGCTATCGCGAGCAGATCGCGGCTCTGGTGCGGGCGCGTTTCCCCGAGGCGGAGTGCTTCGACCCGAGCACCGGGGTCACCCGTCAGCTCGCCGACCCGACGACGATGTCGGTGATCGGCAAGCTGATCGGCGACGTTCCCCCGGTGCTCGACCTCGGGTCGCTGCCCGCGGAACTGGCCGCGCTGCGGGCCACGTTCAACAAGATGACCCGGGAGGCGGCCGACTGCGACCTGTGCATCGCCTTTCTGCCGGGCCGCACGCTCAGCATGGGTACCGCCATGGAGATGCAGGCCGCGTTCTCGGCCGGTGTGCCGGTCGTGGCGGTGACCTCGCTGGTCGACAACCTCGCCGTGATGTCGGTGTCGTCGTGGGTCGCCCGTGACCTGGACGCGCTCGCGGGACTCCTCGACGGACTGCGGGAGATGAGCGTGCCGCTACCGGAGCGGGGTCACGGTGCGGACCGCGCCCTCGCCGGGGACGCCGCTCGCTGAGACGCGCGGTGCGCTCCCGCACGCGGGACGCGGTTCACGCGCGGCGCGCCACGCGGTAGCGCAGGTAGAGGACGCTGGAGCTGAACGCGCGGGTCTCGACGAGGTCGAGGTCCACCCGGTGCTCGTCCCGGGGGAAGAACGGGACGCCGCCGCCGACGAGTACCGGGTAGACGCGTGCCCGGTACTCGTCGATCAGGCCCGCCGCGGCGGCCTGGGCGGCGAGCGTCGCGCCACCGATCGCGATGTCGCCCTCCCCCGGCTCGGCCCGCAGCCGCTCGATCTCCCCCGCCACGTCGCCGGAGGCCAGTCGGGCATGGCCCTCCACCGCCGACAGCGTGGTGGAGAACACCACCTTGGGCAGCGGCTTCCAGAGCGCGGCCCATTCGAGTTGGGCGGCGTCCTGCGCCGGATCCTGGTCGGCGGTCTCCCAGTACAGCATCGTCTCGTACAGCCGCCGCCCCAGCAGATGGACGTCGATCTGTCGGATCTCGTCGATCCAGGAGCGAAAGACGTCCGGGTCCGGCTCCGTCCAGTTGAAGTCGCCGTCCGGCCCGACGATGTAACCGTCGAGTGAGACGTTCATCGAATAGGTCACCTTGCGCATGAGAAGTCCTCCTCGTTACGAATGCGAAAGTCACGACCCGATATTTCGACATACCCCACGCAATTGCCGGAGAATATCGCATCGTTGATCGGCTCGTATCCAGGCTGGTATACCTGCACGCATGTCACGCACCGCACATTCCATGACGCCGCGCGCGCTTTTCCTCGCACTGGTCACCTTAGCGTCGCCCCTGGCCCTCTCCGCCCCCGCGGCGGTCGCGGACGACGTGAAGGCACCGGCCGGATTCGTCGCCCTCGGTTCGGTCGACCGCTCGATCATCCAGGAAATGCGTTACGCCACTGCGCACGACTTCGTCGGAGCGCCGGTGGACGGTTACGTCCAGCCGATGTGCGTCCTCACCCGCCCGGCGGCACTGGCACTCCACAAGGTCCAGCGCGCACTGCTGAAGACCGGGTATTCGCTGAAGGTCTACGACTGCTACCGCCCCCAGCGCGCTGTCGACCACTTCGTCCGCTGGGCGGAGGATCTGAACGACCAGAAGATGAAAGGCGAGTTCTACCCGGACGAGAACAAGGCCGATCTGTTCACCGACGGCTACATCGCGGCGAAGTCGGGTCACAGCCGCGGCAGCACGATGGACCTCACCATCGTCAGACTTCCGGCCGCCAAGACCCGCGCCTACGTCCCCGGCGAGCCGCTGACCCCGTGCTACGGCGCCCGGGCCGACCGCTTCCCCGACAACTCGATCGACATGGGGACCGGCTTCGACTGCTTCGACACCCTCGCGAACACCCTGGACCCGCGGATCACCGGCGTCCAACTGGCCAATCGGCTGACCCTCAAGAACGCGATGGAAGCCGCCGGTTTCACCAACCTGCCGGTCGAGTGGTGGCACTACACCCTCGACAACGAGCCCTACCCGGACACCTACTTCGACTTCCCCATCGCGCGGTCGTCGCTGAACTGACCCCTGAGCCGGGGCCCGGCCGCCGCACCTTGAGGGCTCGGCGGCGGGCCGTTCCGGCGGCCGACGGGCGTCAGGCGTCAGGCGTCAGGCGTCAGGCGTCAGGCGTCAGGCGTCAGGCGAGGGAGCCGGAGGCACGGCCGGGCGGCGGGCCGCCCGGGTCTCCGCCCTCGGAGGCGGCGGACGCCGCCGTGTCATCGCTGTCCTGCGGCAGGGCGGCGCGCTTGGGCAGGAACACCAGGGCCAGGACGGCCGCGACGACGACGATGACGCCGCAGGCCAGCAGCACGGTGTGCATCGCGACGACGAACGCGTCGCGGACGGCGTCGAGAACGGCCTGGCTCTTGAGTTTGGCCGCCACGGCGACGCCCGCCGCGGGGCTGCGCCCGGCGGCGTCCTGGATCTGCTGGGGCGACTGCCCGAGGTCCAGGTGGCCGCGGTACGTGGAGTTGGCCGCGGAGCCGAGCACGGCCACTCCGATCGCACCGCCGACCTGCCGTACCGCCTGGGTGAACGCCGACCCGACGCCGCTGCGTTCCTTGGACAGCGAGTTGAGGGCCGCCGCCATCGTCCGGGTCAGGGACATGCCGAGTCCGGCGCCGATGATCGTGAGCCAGATGGCGATGAACCCGTAGCCCGACGTGGTCGAGGTGGCCATGCCGATGAACAGCCCGACGCCCATCAGCACGAACCCGAGCGCCGGTACGGCGCGCGGACCGAGCTGCGCGGGGAGCTTGTTGACGACGCTGGCGCCGACCAGCAGGCCGCCGATCAGCGGCAGCAGCCGCAGGCCGGTGCCGAGCGCGTCGGTCCCGAGCACCGCCTGGTAGTACTGCGGGAGGGCGAAGATCAGGCCGAACATCGCGAAGCTGACGACGGTGGCGAGGACCGAGCCCCACACGAAGCCGCGGCTGCGGAACAGTTCGAGGTCCACCAGCGGACTGCCGCCGGCGGCGGTGACCCGGCGCTCCCAGAAGGTGAACAGCACCAGGGCCAGCGCGCCGCCGACGATCGCCAGCACCACCACGGTGTCGCCCCAGCCGCGTACACCGGCCTCGATCGTGCCGTACGTGATCGCCGTCAGGCCGAGGCTGGAGATGAGCACGCCGACGTAGTCGATGCCGATGCCCGCACTGCCGCGGGACTCGGGGACCAGCTTCGCGACCGCGAAGCTGCCGAGCGCCACGAGCGGCACGTTGACCAGGAAGACCGAGCCCCACCAGAAGTGGTTGAGCAGCGCGCCGCCGACGATCGGGCCGAGCGGCAGGCCGAGCATGGTGGAGATCGCCACGACAGTGATGGCCTTGGTTCGCTCCTCCTCGCTCTCGAAGATGTTGAGCAGCACCGATGTGCTCAGCGGCACGAGGAAGGCGCCCGCCAGGCCCAACAGCGCGCGGGAGGCGATCAGTTCGGTCGCCGTGTTGGAGTAGGCGCAGGCGAGCGAGGCCACGCCGAACAGGATCAGCGAGGCGAGCAGGAATTTCTTGCGGCCGTATTTGTCGCCCATCAGGCCCGCGGGCAGCAGGACCGCGGCCAGGACCAGCGTGAAACTGTCGACGATCCACTGGAGTTGGCTGGTCGAGGCGCCGAGGTCACTGCTGATCGTGGGGACGGCGACGTTGAGGATGGTCGAGTCGACGCCGACGGCCAGCAGGCTTAACCCGATCGCCCCGAGTGCCCACCATTTCCTGGTCTCCGTGCTGCTCATTCCGCCGCTCCTAGGTCTCGGGGACATCGGCCGGGCCGTCGGTGTTCACCGCGTCCCAGCGCTTCCACATGGGGTCGGCCTCGGAGTCGAGCCAGGCGAACAGCCGGTGGGCCGCCCGCACGCGCCCGGCCCGTTCCGAGTCCTCCGGGAACAGCGCCAGCCCCTCGCCGGTGATGTCCACGAAGGACGTCAGACTCTCCAGCCGTCGTTTGAGCACGCCCGACCACGCGTCCTCGGTGATCTGGTAGTAGGTCGAGCGCTGACCGGCCCGGGTGACGGCCTGCACCATCCGCGCCTCGGTCAGCAGTTTCAGCGTGGTGGTCAGGGACGCCCGGCTGGCCTGGACCGCCTGCGCGATCTGCGCGGGGGTCTGGGCCGGCGGCTCGCTGACCATGAGCCAGGCCACCGTCCGCCCCATGATCGGCGGCCACCCGGCCTGGCTCATGAACCAGGACGTGACGCGTTCCATCCACGCCTCGACGTCCGGGCCCGGCCTCGACTCCCCGCCCGGGCCGAGGGGTTGGGGTGTGGGGTCAGGACCCGGACCGGTCATGTCTGCCATCGTACGGAACCTTCTCGTTGTTGCTGTACCCGCTACTCGTTTCAGTCATCAATGTAACGTCAAGATACGGCTTCCGCACGGTCGTCGGCGGTCACCGCGCACCACTCGGCGGCGGTCAGGGTGGGTTCCGCGGGCGCGACCGTGCCGACGACGGCGGCGAGCGCGGCCTGGACGTCCGGCGCGCCGAGCGCGTCGGCCTCGCCCGACAGCGTGTTGACCAGCAGCGCGGCGGAGCAGACGACGGGGTCGAGCAGCGCCGCCTCGCCGATCGTGTCCGCCTGGCGGCGGCGTTCGGCGGCGTAGCGGGTCAGCCGCGGGTCCTCGGACCTGGTCTGCACGTCGGGGTAGCAGACGTCCTGCGACGTGGCGAGGATCCAGGGCGTGTCGACGACCGCGCCGACCGCGCGCTGCACGGCCTGCGCCGCGCCGGGGACCAGGCCGCCGCACTCGGACAGCGTCCGGTCGAGGGCGGCGGCGGCCAGCGCGGCGCTGCTCATGCCGTGTCCGTAGACCGGATTGAAGGCGGCGACGGCGTCGCCGACGACCGCGAGCCCGTCGGGCCAGCGCACCAGGCGCTCGTAGAAGAGCCGGCGGTTGGCCGTCGAGCGGGATGCCTGGACGGGGGTCAACGGCTCGGCGTGGCGGAGCAGTTGCGAGATCAGCGGGTGGCGCAGGGAGTCCAGGTAGTCGCGGAATCCGTCCTCGTCGCCGGGCGGTTCGGCGCCGCGGGTCCCGGAGAGGGTGACCATCCAGCGTCCCCGCTCGATCGGCAGCAGGATGCCGTTGCGGCCCGGCACCCCGGCGCGGTGGTCGGCGTAGACGCTGACCAGCGGGAAAGGACCGCGGGCGCCCTCGGGTGCGGCGAAGATGCGGGTGGCGTAGGCCATACCCGAGTCGATGACGTCCTCCTGGACGGGCGGCAGCCCCAACACGCCGAGCCAGCGCTTCATCGGGGAGCCGCGGCCGGTGGCGTCCACGACGATGTCCGCCTCGACGACCGACATCCCGCCGCCCGTACGCGGCTTGTAGGTGACGCCGGTGATCCGGTCGGCGTCGCCGCGCAGGCCGATGATGTCGGTGTCGGCGAGCACGGTGATCCGTTTGTCGCGCAGCGCCTGGTCCCGCACGGTCCAGTCGAGCAGCGGCCGGCTGGCCGCGATCATGAACTGCGTCTCGGGCATGCGCTGTTGCCAGCCGTAGGCGGTGAGCGAGACCAGGTCCTCGGGCAGCCGGATCCGGTGGGCGCCGTCGGCGAGCAGTCGGTCGACGGTGCCGGGCAGCAGCGACTCCATGAGCCGCGCGCCGCCGGACCACAGGACGTGCGTGTGCTTGGCCTGCGGGACTCCGCGGCGCGGTTCGGGCCCCTCGGGCAGCCGGTCCCGGTCCAGGACGGTGACGGTGTCGACGTGGCGCAGCAGCGCGACGGCCGCCAGCATTCCGGCCATGCCCGCGCCGAGCACGACGGCGCGGCCTCCGGCGACGGGTCCGGTGGATCCGGTTGGTCCCATGTGCCCCGTGGATGTTCCGACCATGGTGTCCTCTCACGTTCCTTTCCTGATGGATGTCCTGGGGTACGCCTCCGGGCGGGGACCTCGGCCGGGGCTCATGCCGGGGCTTCGGCCTGGGCCGGTCGTCGCGCGTACGGGCGGCGACCGCGGTCCGCTGCCGGGCCTGGCGGCGGGTCCTGGGCGGCCCGGCCTCTCCCGGCAGACGGCCGGCTCATGACGCGGGGACCCGGCCGAGGCAGGCGGCGACGGCCGTGGCCACGGCGGGCCACTGCTCGGCCAGATAGAAGTGGCCGCCGGGGAAGCGTCGGAAGGACGTCCCGCCCGTGGTCTCCCGGCGCCACCCCTCGGCGTCCGCACCGCGCGCCCAGGGGTCGTCCTCGCCGAGGAACACGCTGATCGGGCAGCGCAGCGGTACGCCGGGACGGTAGGCGAAGGCGTCCAGCGCGCGGTAGTCGCCGCGCAGCACCGGCAGCACCATGGCGAGGATGCCCGGGTCCGCGAGCAGTGCGCCCTCGGTGCCGCTCAACGCGGTGAGGTCGGCGACGAGTTCGGCGTCGCTGCGGCGGCCGAGGTGCGCGTTGCGGTGCACGGCGGGCGCTCCCCGCCCGGAAGCGATCAGCGCCACGGGGCGGCTCCTGCCGCCCGCCTCCAGGCGGCGGGCCACCTCCCAGCCGACCAGGGCGCCCATGCTGTGTCCGAAGAGCGCCAGCGGAGCGGTGTCGGGGAGGTGCCCGAGCGCGTCGGCGACGGCGTCGGCGAGGCGTCCGATGTCCTCGGTGCAGGGCTCGTTGCGCCGCTCCTGCCGACCGGGGTACTGGGCAGCCAGCACCTCCACGCCCGGCGGCATGTGCGCGCTCAACGGCTTGAAGAAGGTCGCCGATCCCCCGGCGTGCGGCAGGCAGACGAGCTGCACCGCGCCGGGACCGGGTGCCGCGGGCGTGTAACGGGTGATCCACGGACCGGTCTTCAGGTCCCAGGCGGTCATGGTTTCCTCCTCAGCGCCGCCGGGCCGGTTCGGCGACGACGGATGGAGCGGTGGGCGTAGGGGGGTGGATGTCGGGTGCGGGCAGGTTCCTGTGGCGCCCGCGCGGGGCCACGGGATGCCGGGTTCGGCCAGGTCTGCCGTAGCGCCCGCGCGGAGCCGCCGCGCCGGATCGGGGTCCGGGCGCGGCGTCGGCCGGAGGTCCTTCCGGCCGGCGCCGCGGGCCCGTCAGTCGGGGTCGAGGGCGGACAGCCAGCCGTCCACGGCCGCCGCGGTGGCCGCGGCGTGCTCGGCCTCGATCATCGAGAAGTGGTCGCCCGGCACGTCGACGGTGTCGTGCGGCAGCGCCCAGTCGACCCGCCAGCCCTCGGCCGCACCGCCCTGGTGGCCGCCGATCGGTTCGCTCGCCCGCACCAGCAGCGTGGGCGCGGTGAGGGCGTCGAGGCCGTAGTCGAACCCGGCGTAGCGGGCGCGGGCGGTGAGCCATGCCTCGCCCGCGTCGTCGGCGGAGGTCTCCACGACCTCCCGGCGCTCGCGCAGCGAGTTCTGCAAGGTGTCCGTCCAGTCGGCGCCGAGCCCGTGCCCGCCGCCCCAGGTCGGCGTGTCGATGAGTACGAGTCCGGCCGGGGCGTGTCCGTCCGCCGCCAGCCGGGCCGCGGTGACGGCGGCGATGTTGCCGCCGCCGGAGTAGCCGAGGACCGCGAACCGCCGTCCCCCGGCGGCCTGTTGGGCCGCCTGTGCCAGCGCCTCGGTCAACGAGTCGACGGAGAAGGGCAGTTCCTCCCCGGACACGAAGCCGGGCAGGCCCACGACGGTGGTGGCGCGCCGTCCGCCGAGGCCGGCGGCGAACCGCGCGTACTGGTGGAAGTTCTGCCGCCAGATGAAGGTCGGGAAGCAGATCAGGAGCGGCTCGTCCGGGCCGTCGGCGAGCTTCACCGTCCGCAGGGGGCGGGTCAGTTCGGCGGTGGTGGTGAACTGGGCGCGGTAGTCGGCGAACCGGGCGAGCAGGTCGTGCGCCTCCTCGCCCCGTCCGAGTTCCACGGCGCGTTCGAACAGGCCGCTCAGGCCCTCGGCCGAGCGTACGGCGGGTGCCGCCGGTGCGGCGGATCCCGTGACGGCGTCGCCGAGTTCGCGGTCGAGGTGGGCGGCGAGCGCGTCGACGCTGGCGTGGTCGAAGACCAGGGTGCTGGGCAGCGCGATGCCGGTGACGGCGCTGAGCGTGGTGGACAGTTCGACGGCGGACAGCGAGTCGAAGCCGAGGGTGGACAGTTCGCGGTCCGGGTCGACGTGCTCGCCCGACGGGTGACCGAGCACCCGGGCGACCTGGAGCCGTACCACGCCCAGCAGTTCGGCGGGCCGCTCGTCGGGGCCGAGCCCGGCGAGCCGTTCCCGGAAGGTGCCGGACTCCTGACGCGCCGCCGGTTCCGCGGCGGGCACGGGGCTGACGGAAGGGGCCGGGGCGGCGGCGGTCCGGTGCATCGCGCCCGTAGCGCCGAGCCAGTAACCGGCGCCTTGGAACGCATAGGTGGGCAGGTCGACGACGCGGGCGCCGGTGCCCGCGAACACCGCCTCCCAGTCGGGCCGGACGCCGCGGGTCTGCACCGCGGCGACCGCGGCGAGCAGCGTGCGGGCCTCCGGCCGGTCGCGGCGCAGCGCCGGGACGACGACGGCGCCCGCGGCGGCCTCCCCCAGGCTGTCGCGCGCCATGGAGCTGAGCGCGGAGTCGGGACCCAGCTCGACGTAGGTGGTCACACCGGCGGCGGCCATCGTCCGCATGCCGTCGAGGAAGCGGACGGCCGAACGGATGTGGCGGGCCCAGTAGTCCGGTGAGGTCAGCTCGCCGGGCCCGGCGATCGTGCCGGTGACGTTGGAGAGCACGGGGATCTCCGGTTCGGCGAAGGTCATCGTCGCGGCCAGGTCCCTGAAGGCGTCCAGGATCGGGTCCATCCGCGTGGAGTGGGAGGCGATGCTGATCGCCAGCCGCCGGGTCTTGCGGCCCTGCGCGGCCCAGTGCGCGACGAGTTCGTCCACCGCGGCCTCGTCCCCGGAGACGACCACGGCCCGGGGGCCGTTGACCGCGCCGAGCGACACCTCGTGGTCGCGTCCGGCGAGCATCGGCGCCAGTTCGGCCTCGGACGCCTGGATCGCGGCCATCGCGCCGCCGGACGGCAGGTCGCCCATCAACCGCCCGCGCGCGGCGACCAGTTCGGCCGCCTCGGGCAGCGACAGCACCCCGGCCAGGTGCGCGGCGGACAGCTCGCCCACCGAGTGGCCGATGAGGTGGCCGGGCCGCACGCCCCACGATTCCAGCAGCCGGTACAGCGCGACCTGGACGGCGAAGGTCACCGGCTGGGTGTACCGGGTCTCGTCCAGCAGGGCCGCGTCCGGTGATCCGGGCGCCGCGAACGCCAGCTCGCGCAAGGGGCGTTCGAGGTGCGGGTCCAGCGCCGCGCAGGCGGCGTCGAAGGCCGCCGCGTACGCCGGGTAGGTGGCGTACAGCTCCTGTCCCGCGCCCGCGCGCTGTGCGCCCTGGCCGGTGAAGAGGAAGGCCGGGCGACCGCTCGCGGACGGCGGCCCGACGGCCGCGTCCGGGTCGGGCACGCCGTCGGCCAGGGCGCGCAGTCCGCGCAGCGCCTCCTCGCGGTCGGCGGCCAGGACCGTGCCGCGGGCGGTGAGTTCCGCGCGGGTGGTGGCGAGGGAGTAGCCGACGTCGGCCACCGCGAGCTCGGGCCGGTCGGCGAGGTGGTCCGCGAGCCGGGCGGCCTGGGCGCGCAGCGCGCGGCTGCCGTCACCCGAGACGGGCAGCAGGACGGGCACGGCCGGAGCGGCTACGGCATCGGCGGCCCCTTCTCCGACGGTCCTTTCACCGACGGTCCCTTCGCCGACGGCCGAAGGAGCGCGCACGCCGGTCGGCGGGGCCGGATCCGCGAGTTCCGCGGGGGCCTGTTCGAAGATCGCGTGCACATTGGTGCCGCTGATACCGAAGCCGGACACGGCGCCGCGGCGCGGTCGCGGCTGGTGCCCCGACTCGTCGGCGGGCTTGGCCTCGGGCCACGTGATGGTCTCGGTGAGCAGCCGCACCGCCCCGGAGTCCCAGTCGACAGCGGGCGTCGGGGCGTCGATGTGCAGGGACTTCGGCATCGCGCCGTTGCTGATCGCCAGCACCATCTTGAGCACCCCGGCGATGCCCGCGGCGGCCCCGGTGTGCCCGAAGTTGGACTTGATGGAACCGAGCCGGAGCGGCTGGTCGGCGGGCCGCTCCTGACCGTACGTGGCCAGCAGCGCGCTGGCCTCGATGGGGTCGCCGAGCGTCGTGCCGGAGCCGTGCGCCTCCACGATGTCGACCTCGTGCGCGGACAGCCCGGCGTTGCGCAGCGCGGCGCGGATCACCTTGGCCTGCGCGCGGCTGCTGGGCGCGGCCAGGCCGTTGCTGGCACCGTCCTGGTTGATCGCGGAGCCGCGGATCACCGCGTGCACCCGGTGGCCGTTGCGCCGGGCGTCCGACAGGCGTTCCACGACGATCGCGCCGGCGCCCTCGGCCCAGGCGAATCCGTCGGCGGCGGCGGCGAACGCCTTGATGCGGCCGTCGGCGGCGAGTCCGCGCTGATGGGTGAACTCGATGAAGAGGGTGGGGGTGGGCATCACGCTGGCGCCGCCGACCAGGGCCATGGCGCAGTCGCCCGAGCGCAGCGCCTGCGACGCCTGGTGCAGCGCGACCAGCGACGAGGAGCAGGCGGTGTCGATGGAGACCGCGGGCCCCTCCAGACCCATGACGTACGCGATCCGGCCGGACGCCACGCTGCTGGCGTTGCCGGTGAGCTGGTAGCCCATGATCTGCGGCGGCAGCTCCTCGGCGTCGGTGCCGTAGCCCGCGTAGGAGACGCCGAGGAAGACGCCGGTCGCACTGCCCTTCAGGGAGTGCGGGTCGATCCTGGCGTTCTCGACCGCGGCCCAGGACACCTCCAGGGCGAGCCGCTGCTGCGGGTCCATGGCCAGCGCCTCGCGCGGCGAGATGCCGAAGAACTCGGCGTCGAAGCGCGGCAGGTCGGTGAGGAAGCCGCCCTGCCGGGCGATCGAGGCGCCGGGGGTGTCGCCGTCGCCGAGCAGCATGCCCAGGTCCCACCCGCGGTCGTCCGGGATGTCGGTCATCATGTCCCGGCCGGACTCCAGTGCCTCCCACAGCTTCTCCGGGGTGTCCGCGCCGCCGGGGAAGCGACAGGCCATCCCGACGACGGCCAGGGGCTCGGTGGCCGCCGACAGCAGCCGCTGGTTCTCCTCGCGCAGCCGTTCCGTCTCGGTGAGGGCCGCGCGCAGCGCCTCGACGATGCGTCCGGTCTCCATGGCCATCAGTGACTCCGTTTCTGCTGGGACTTCCGTGGGGCCCGGCGCCGCTCGCGCCGCGTGTCGTGATCCCCGGTGGGCCGGGGCCCCGGGCTCGGCTCTCGCGTCGGCCGGCTCCGGGCGGGTGCTCGGGCGTTCAGAACCGGTACCGCTCCTGCCGCGGCCCCAGGTGCCCCGCGGTCCGGCTCCGTACCGCGGGTCGAGGGGCGAACCCGGTCCGTACGGTCCGGTGCCGCACCGACCGCTGCTGTACGAACCGCTGCCGTACCGACCGCTGCCGTACGTACCGGGCGCACGCCGTCACCGCTCGCCCAGCGCGGCGCGCACCAGATCGTCGACGTCCATGTCGGCGATGGCCTCGCGCCGCTCCTCCCGCGCCTCGGGTTCCTCGGGCGCGTCGGGTGTGTCGGCCAGCCGCAGCAGCGTGTCCAGGACGCCGGCGGCGCGGAGCCGGGCGAAGGGGACGGTGGCCAGCAGTCCGCGGATCCTGGCCTCCTCGGAGTCGGCCGAAGGGGGTCCCGCGACATCGGCGGAGCCCTCCACCAGCTCTTCGTGGAGCCGGGCGGCGAGCGCGGAGGGGGACGGGCAGTCGAAGACCAGGGTGCTGGGGAGTGTCAGGCCGGTCGCGGCGTTGAGCCGGTTGCGCAGCTCCACCGCGGTGAGCGAGTCGACGCCCAGGTCCTTGAAGGCCCGCGACGGGCCGACCGGGTCGGTGCCGCTGAGCCCGAGCACCGCGGAGGCGTGCGAGCGGACCAGATCGAGCAGGTGCTCGCGCTGCTCGGCCGCGGGCCGTCCGGCCAGTTTCGCGGCGAGCGAGCGCGCCTCCACCGGGGCGGTGGAGCGGGCGGCGGCTCGGCGTCCCGCGGGCCTGCCGCCGGCGACCAGTGCGCGCAGCATGCCGGGCACCGGCGCCTGCCCGGCCTGGTCGCGCAGCGTCGGCAGGTGCAGCCGGGTCGGGACGGCCAGGGCCGTGCCCGTGCCGCGCGCCGCGTCGAGCAGGGCCATGCCGCGCCGGGCGTCGATCGGCAGCACACCGGAGCCGGTCATCCGGGCGACCTGCTGCTCGTCCAGCCGCCCGGTCAGCTCGCTGACCTCCGACCAGTAGCCCCAGGCCAGGGAGAGCGCGGGCTGCCCGTGAGCGCGGCGATGGTGCGCGTACGCGTCCAGGAACGCGTTCGCGGCGGCGTAGTTGGCCTGTCCCGGGTTGCCGAGCACACCGGCGCCCGCCGAGTACAGCACGACCTCGGCCAGGTCCAACTCCCTCGTCAGGTCGGCGAGGTTGACCACGGCGTCCACCTTGGGCCGCAGCACCCGGTCGACCTGTTCCGAGGTCAGCGAGCCGACCATCCCGTCGTCCAGGACACCGGCGGTGTGCACGACGGCGGTCAGCGGGCGGTCGGCCGGGACGGCGCTCAGTACGGCGGCGAGCGCGTCGCGGTCCGCCGCGTCGCACGCGGTGACGGTGACGCTCTCGGCGCCCGACTCCAGTAGCTCCGCGCGCAGCTGTACGGCGCCGGGGGCGTCGGGACCGCGGCGGCTGGTCAGCAGCAGGTGCCGCACGCCCCATGCGGTGACCATGTGCCGGGCGGCGATCGAGCCGAGGGTGCCGGTGCCTCCGGTGACCAGCACGGTGCCGTCCGCGTCGAGCGGCTTGGGCACGGTCAGCACCAGCTTGCCGGTGTGCTTGGCCTGGCTCATCAGCCGGAACGCCTCGGGCGCGCGGCGCACGTCCCAGGTGCGGACGGGCAGCGGGCGCAGGATCCGGCGTTCGAAGAGCGCGACGAGCTTGCCGAGGATCTCCGCGATCCGGTCGGCGCCCGCGTCGATCAGGTCGTAGCGGCGGTACGCCACCCCGGGGTGGTCGGCGGCGACCGTGTCCGCGTCGCGCGGATCGGTCTTGCCCAGCTCCAGGAATGTGCCGCCCTCGGGCAGCAGCCGCAGTGAGGCGTCGATGAACTCCTGCGCCAGCGAGTTGAGTACGACGTCCACGCCGTGCCCGTGGGTGGCCGCGAGGAACTTCTCCTCGAACTCCAGGGTGCGGCTGGAGGCGATGCGGGACTCCTCGAAGCCCATCCGGTGGAGCGTGTCCCACTTGCCCTCGCTGGCCGTGGCGAAGACCTCCGCGCCCCAGTAGCGGGCGAGTTGGGCCGCGGCCATGCCGACGCCGCCGGTCGCGGCGTGCACCAGCAGGCGCTGTCCCTCGACGAGGCCCGCGAGGTCCGCGAGCCCGAACCAGGCGGTCAGGAACACCGCGGGCACGCCCGCCGCCTGCTCGAAGGACAGGCCGCGCGGTATCCGCACCACCAGCCGCTGGTCGGTGACCGAGTACGGTCCGAACGGGTCGTGCAGCAGACCCATCACCCGGTCTCCGACAGCCAACTCGGTGACGCCGGGCCCGACCTCGGTGATCAGGCCCGCGCCCTCACTGCCGAGCCGCGCCTGGCCCGGCACCATGCCGAGACTCACCAGCACGTCACGGAAGTTCACACCGGCCGCGCGGACCGACACGCGCACCTGCCCCTCCTCCAGCGGTGCCAGCGCCTCGGGGTGCGCGATCAGCGCGAGAGCGTCCAGGGTGCCGGGCGCGGTGGTGTCGAGCCGCCAGGCCGCGGCGCCGGCCGGCGGGCGCAGCAGGCGGGTGGTGTCGGTCGGGGCGAGGCGCGGCACGGTGGCCGCCCCGACGCGCAGCGCGATCTGCTGCTCGTCGGCGGCGACCGCGCTGTTGAGGGCGGCGCCGACGCGCAGCCGCGACTCGTCGCGGCCGTCGAGGTCGAGCAGCAGGAACCGGCCCGGGTTCTCGGCCTGCGCCGACCGCAGCAGCCCCCAGAGCGCTGCGTGCGCCAGGTCCTCGACATCCTCGTCCTCGGCCGCGGCGACCGCCCGCCTGGTCACCAGCGCCAGCCGGGTGCCCCGCAGCCGGTCGTCGGCCAGCCACTCCTGGAGCAGGGCGAGCGCGTCGGTGACGACGTCACGGGTGGTGGCCGCGAGGTCGTCGCCGGGCTTCGGCGTACCGAACGACAGCAGGGCCAGGCCGGGCGCGGGCGCGCCCTCGGCGATCGCGGCGGCCAACTCAACGGGGCCGGTGCGGACTTCGGCCACGGCGTCCACCGCGCGCAGCGCGGGCAGCAGACCGTGGACGTCGTCGCCGAGTACGGCCCAGCCCGCGCCGGTCGGCGCGCCCGCGTCCAACGGGAGCCGCTGCCAGTCGAGTTGGAACAGCGCGTCCTTGATGTCCGCGTCGGCGTCCGGACCCGCCGCGTCCAACTGAGCCGCGCTGACCGGCCGCATCACCAGCGAGCCCACGGACAGCACCGGGGCGCCGTCCGCGTCGGCGAGCGTCAGCCGCAGGCTGTCCTGTCCCTCGGCCGCCGTCACCCGCACCCGCACGGCCCCGGCACCGACCGCGTGCAGCGTCACGTCACGCCAGGCGAACGGCAGATAGGTGGCCGAGGAATCGAGGAAGTCGCCGAAGCCGGTGGCGTGCAGCGCCGCGTCCAGCAGTGCCGGGTGGACGCCGAACCTGCCCGCGTCCTGGTGGAGTTCGACCGGCAGCGCGGCCTCGGCGTAGACGGCGTCGCCGAGCCGCCACGCAGAGCGCAGCCCCTGGAAGGCCGGGCCGAAGGCGTAGACGGACTCCCGCGCCCGCTCGTACATCCCCTCGGTGTCGGCGGCCACGGCGCCCGGCGGCGGCCACGCGGTCCCGCCCAGCGCGGCGTCGGCACCGCCGTCCGCCGCGTCGGCGGCGGGCGCGAGCGTCGCGGTGGCGTGCCGCGTCCACTCCGCGGGGGTCTCGCCGCCCTCGGGCCGGGCGTGCACCTCCAACTCGCGGCGGCCCCGCTCGTCGGGCGCGGAGACGGACAACTGCACCTGGACGTTGCCCCGTTCGGGCAGCACCAGCGGGCTGCCGAGGGTCAGTTCCGCCACCGTGCCGCAGCCCGCGAGGTCGGCGGCGTGCAGCGCCAGCTCCACGAAAGCGGTACCGGGCAGCAGCAGTCGGCCGCCCACCCGGTGGTCGGCCAGCCAGGGGTGGGTGGCGGTCGACAGCCGCCCGGTCAGCAGCAGCCGGTCCGCGCCCGCGACCGGCAACGCGGCCCCCAGCAACGGGTGTCCGGCGGCTTCAAGACCGAGGTCGGAGGCGTCGCCGGAGTTCTTGTAGCCTTCGGCGAGCCAGTAGTGCTGGCGCTGGAAGGCGTACGTGGGCAGGTCCACCCGGTGGGCGGAGGTTGCGGCGAAGACGGACCGCCAGTCGACGAGCAGGCCGCGTACCCAACCCTCCGCGAGGGAGGTGAGGAAGCGTTCCTGGCCGCCCTCTTCGCGACGGAGCGTGCCGAGCGCGACAGCGTCCGATGCCGCGTCCTCGAAGGTCTCGGCGAGACCGACGGCGAGGACGGGGTGCGGGCTGGACTCGATGAAGTAGCCGAAGCCGTCGGAGAGTAGGGCCCGGACGGTCTCGTCGAAACGGACCTCCTGACGGAGGTTGGTCACCCAGTAGTCGGCGTCCAGCGCGGTGGTGTCGAGCTTGCCGCCGGTCACCGTCGAGTAGAACGGGACATCGGACGAGGTCGGTTCGATCCCGGACAGAGCCTCAACGACCTCGTCACGTATGGCGTCCACCTGCGCCGAGTGCGATGCGTAGTCGACATCGATACGGCGCGCCCGTACGCCCTCGGCCTCGCATCCGGCGAGGAGGTCCTCCAACGCCTCCGGCTCACCGGAGACGACCGTGGACGACGGGCCGTTCACTGAGGCGACGGATATCCGCCCCCCGAAACGCCCGATCTGCTCCCGCACCGCTTCCGCCGGGAGGGCGACGGACACCATCCCACCCCGGCCCGACAAGGTCCCGCGAATGGCCCTCGCGCGCAACGCCACCACACGCGCCGCATCCTCCACGGAAAGAGCACCCGCCACGCAAGCAGCGGCAATCTCGCCCTGACTGTGACCGATCACCGCACCCGGCTCAACACCGGCAGCACGCCACACCGCCGCCAGCGACACCATCACCGCCCACAACGCACCCTGAACCACCACCACGTCATCCAGGACGCCCTCCCGGATCGCCTCCACCACCGACGACCCGACATAAGGACGCAGCGCCGCGTCACACTCAGCCAACCGCGCCGCGAACACCGGCGAGGAAGCAAGCAACTCCATCGCCATCCCCGCCCACTGCGACCCCTGACCAGGGAAGACGAAAACCACCCGGCCGGAACCCGGACGCACCACACCGGACACCACACCCGGCGCCGGGACTCCCTCCGCGACAGACCCCAGCAGGCCCCGCGCCTGGTGCGCCTCCGTAGCGAGGGCCACGCCGCGGTGCTCCAGGGCGGCCCGTGACGTGGCGAGCGACAGCCCGACGTCGGCCGGGCGGGAGCTGTCGCCGACGTGGTGCGCGAGCCGTTCGGCCTGCTCGCGCAGAGCGGCGGCCGACCGCCCGGACACCAGCCACGGGACGACCGTCAGCGGCCCCAACGGGCTTCTGTCCGGGCCGACTTCGGGTTCCGAGACGGCCTGCGCGCCGTCGTGCTCCGGCTCCTCCAGGATCACGTGCGCGTTCGTCCCGCTGATCCCGAAGGAGGACACGGCGGCCCGGCGCGGCCGGTCGGCGCGCTTCCATTCGAGCGGCTCGGTGAGAAGTTCGACTCCGCCGCTGGACCAGTCGATGAAGGGGGACGGCTCGTCGACGTGGAGGGTGCGCGGCAGCAGTCCGTTCCGCATCGCCTGGACCATCTTGATGACGCCCGCCACGCCCGCCGCGTGGGCGGTGTGGCCGATGTTGGACTTGATGGAGCCGAGCTTGAGGGCGTCGCTGTCGGCGCGGTTCCGCCCGTAGGTCGCGAGCAGGGCCTGGGCCTCGATGGGGTCGCCGAGCCGGGTGCCCGTGCCGTGGGCCTCGACAGCGTCCACCTGGTCGACGGACAGGCGTGCGTCGGCGAGGGCGTCGCGAATGACGCGCTCCTGGGACGGGCCGTTGGGGGCGGTGAGCCCGTTGCTGGCGCCGTCCTGGTTGAGGGCCGAGCCGCGGAGCACGGCGAGCACTTGGTGGCCCTGGCGCCGCGCGTCCGACAGCCGCTCCAGCAGCAGCACGCCCGCGCCCTCGGACGGGCCGAAGCCGTCGGCCGCCCCGGCGAAGGACTTGCAGCGGCCGTCGGGCGCGAGGGCGCGCTGCCTGCTGAACGCGATGAAGCCCTGCGGTGTCGGCATGACCGCGACACCGCCTGCGAGCGCGAAGGAGCACTCACCCGACCGCAGCGCCTGCACCGCCAGGTGCATCGCGACCAGCGACGACGAGCACGCGGTGTCGACGGTGAGCGCGGGGCCCTCCAGGCCGAGGCTGTAGGAGACGCGGCCGGAGACGACGCTGGCGAAGGAGCCGACCCCGATGTAGCCCTCAAGGCCCTCGGGCACCTTGTGGTTGCCGGTGACGTAGTCGACGGTGGCGGCGCCGACGAACACACCGCCGCGGCTGCCCTTGACGGACAGCGGGTCGATGCCCGCGCGCTCCAGCACCTCCCAGGAGATCTCCAGCATGAGCCGCTGCTGCGGGTCCATGATCAGGGCCTCGCGGGCGTTGACGCTGAAGAAGTCGGCGTCGAACTGGTCGGCGTCGTGCAGGAATCCGCCCTCGCGCACGTAGTTCTTGCCCTCGGCGTCGGGGTCGGCGTCGTAGAGGCTGTCCAGGTCCCAGCCGCGGTTGACGGGGAACGGGGTGATGGCGTCGCCGTCCTCGGCGACCAACTGCCACAGGTCGTCGGGGGTTTCGACGCCGCCCGGGTAGCGGCAGGCCATCGCCACGATCGCGATGGGCTGCGGGTCCTCCAGCTCGCGGACCCGGCGCCGCGCCTTGCGCAGGTCGGCGGTGGCGCGCTTGAGGTACTCGCGGAGCTTGTCCTCGCCGACCTGGCCGGCGCCGGCGCTGCTGACCGTGGTGTCCATCAGGAGTCACACCTATTCGTGTTCGGGTTCGGTGAGGTCACAGCCGTACGGTGGGCGCCGTCACGGGGTGTCGAGTTCGTCGTCGAGCATGGCGAGCAGCTCGGAATCGGTGGCCGCTTCGAGATCGAGGTCGTCCTCGGCCTTGCCGGCGGACCGGGCGGCGCCGGGGTCCTGCGCGTCCTGCAATTTGGAGGCCAGGGCGTGCAGCCGCGCGGTGACCTTCCGCCGCAGCTCGTCGTCGGCGGCCGGCAGGTCCAGCAGCACCGATTCCAGGCGGTCCAGTTCGGCGAGGGCCGGGACGGTCTCGGCGGCTTCGCCCGGAGCGAGTTGGCCGCGGATAAATCGGGCCGCGGCGGTCATGGTCGGGTGGTCGAAGGCGATGCTGGCGGGCAACTGGACACCGATGGAAGCCTGGAGCCGGTTGCGCAGCTCCAGCGCGGTCAGGGAGTCGAAGCCCAGCTCCTTGAAGGCCCGGTCGGTCTCGATGGCCTCGGGCGAGCCGTGGCCGAGCACCGAGGCGACATGGCCGCGGATCAACTCCTCCAGCCTGTGCAGTTGTTCGGCCTGCGACAGCCCGGCGAGCCGGGCCGACCAGTCGGCCGCCGCGCTCTCCGCGCGCGGTGCCTCCACCTTGCGCCTGGCCGGTGCGGCGGCCTGGACGAGGCCGCGCAGGAGGTCGGGGAGCGTGCCGGACGCGGCCCGTACGCGCAGCGCGTCGGTGTCGAGCCGGATGGGGACGAGCAGGCTCTCGCCATCGGTGACGGCCGCGTCGAACAGGTCGGTGCCCTGGCGCGCGGACAGCGGCAGGACCCCGGCCCGCGCGACCTTGGCCGCGTCGGCGTCGGCGCCCATCGCGCTGCTCTGCGCCCACAGGCCCCAGGCGAGGGACTGACCCGGCAGCCCGAGGTCGCGCCGCTGCCGGGCGAGGGCGTCGACGAAGGCGTTGGCGGCGGCGTAGTTGGCCTGGGCGATGCTGCCGAGGACGCCGGAGGCGGAGGAGAACAGCACGAACGCGGACAGGTCGGCGTCGCGCGTGAGGTCGTGCAGATTGAGGGCGGCGTCGGCCTTGGGCGCGAAGACCCGGTCGATGTCCTGCGCGGTGAGCCGTTCCAGCGAGGCGTCGGACAGCACGCCCGCGCAGTGCAGGACGGCGGTCAGCGGGCGTTCCTCGGGGACGGTCGCCAGGACGGCGGCGAGCGCGTCACGGTCCGCGGCGTCACACGCGGCGACGGTCACGGTCGCGGCACCCGACCCGACGAGCTCATCCCGCAACTCGGCCGCGCCGGGGGCCTCTTCGCCACGGCGGCCGACCAACAGCAGATGACGTACGCCCTGCCGCTGGACCAGGTGACGGGCGATCAGGCCGCCGAGGGCGCCGGTGCCGCCGGTGATCAGGACGGTGCCGTCGGGCCGCCATGGGGTGCCGCCTGCCGCCGACGACGTGGCACGGGCGAGCCGGGGCACCATGACCGTGCCCGCGCGCAGGGCGAGTTGGGGTTCGCCGGAGCCGACAGCGGCGGGTACGGAGGTGGGGAAGAGCGCCAGCGAGCCCAAGTCGTCGTCCACGTCGACCAGGACGAACCGGCCGGGGTGCGCGGCCTGCGCCGAACGGATCAGACCCCACAGCGCGGCGCCGACGAGGTCGCCGATCCGGTCCTCGGCGCGGGCAGCGACCGCGTGCCGGGTGAAGACGACCAGTCGGGACGGTGCCAGCCGGTCCTCGGCGAGCCAGCTCTGCACCGTGGCGAGGAGGTCGACGGTGGCGGCACGGGCGGCCGAGGCGTCGTCCCGCTCGTGCGGACCGAACCCGTCGCTGACGGCGACGAGTTCGGGCGCGGGAAGCCCCGCGTCGAGAGCTTCGGTGAGCGCGCCGAGATCGTCGTACGCCTGCGGGTACGCCCCGGACTCCTCCAGGGCTTCGGTGAGCCGGTCGTCGACCGGGCCGAGCAGCAGCCAGTCGGCGCTCTGGCCGGAGACGGGAACCGGCGCCCACTCCACGCGGTGGAGGCTGTCCGGCCGGCCGGCGGCCGAGTGGTTCACCTCGTCGGCGGTCACCGGCTGCGGCAGCCCGGCGTCCAGGACGGCGACCGGGCGGCCGTCGGGATCGGTGAACGTCGCGGTGAACTCGTCGGGTTGGCCGGTCGGACGCAGGTGGGCGCGGAGCGCGGTCGCCCCGGCGGCGCGCAGCGAGAAGCCGGACCACCGCGTCCACTGGGCGTTCAGGTTCCGGTTGACCAAAGCGGGTTGCAGAGCGGCGTCCAGCAGAGCCGGATGAAGGCAGAACCGGGCGGCGTCGCGGGCGTGTTCCTCGGGCAGCCGGATCTCGGCGTAGTACTCGCGGCCGACCCGCCACAGCTTGCGCAGGCCCTCGAACGCCGGGCCGTACGCCTGGCCCAGGTCGGCCATCCGGCGGTGGAAGTAGGCGAGGCTGACGGGCTGCGCGCCGCTGGGCGGCCAGACGGAGCCTTCGAGTTCGTCGGCCGGGCCGGACGCGTCCGGTTCCTCGGGTACGAGGACGCCGGTGGCATGCCGGACCCATGGCGCGTCCGGCTCGGCGTCCTCGGCGCGGGCGTACACGGCCAGCGGGCGGCCCCCGTCCTCGTCGGGCGCGCCCACGGACACCTGGACGTGCACCGCGGCCTTTCCCCGCAGCGCGAGCGGTACGGTCGGCTCCAGCGTCTCGATCCGGCCGCAGCCCGCCATCTCGCCCGCGTAGAGGGCGAGTTCGGCGAAGACGGCGCCGGGCAGCACGGGACGGTCGTGCAGACTGTGGTCGGCCAGCCACGGGTGGGTGCGCAGCGAGAGGCGGCCCGTCAGCACGATCCGGTCCTCGCCGGCGACGCGGACCGCGGCCGACAGCAGCGGGTGATCGACGGCCTCCTGCCCGAGCCCGCTCGGGTCCCCGGCGCGCGCGGCGTCGCCCTCCAGCCAGTAGCGCTGGTGCTGGAAGGCGTAGGTGGGGAGGTCTACGTGGTGGGCGGGGGCACCGGCGAAGACGGACCGCCAGTCGACGGGCAGGCCGCGTACCCATCCTTCGGCGAGGGAGGTGAGGAAGCGTTCCTGGCCGCCCTCTTCGCGGCGGAGGGTGCCCAGGGCGACGGCGTCGGAGGCCGCGTCCTCGAAGGTCTCCGCGAGACCGACTGCGAGAACCGGGTGCGGGCTGGACTCGATGAAGTACCCGAAGCCGTCGGAGAGCAGGGCCCGGACGGTCTCGTCGAAACGGACCTCCTGACGGAGGTTGGTCACCCAATACGCAGCGTCCAGCGCGGTGGTGTCGAGCTTGCCGCCGGTCACCGTGGAGTAGAACGGGATCTGCGACGACTGCGGCTCGATGCCCGACAGGGCCTCAACGACCTCATCGCGGATGGCATCCACCTGTGCCGAGTGCGACGCGTAGTCCACATCGATACGACGCGCCCGTACGCCCCCCGCCTCGCATGCGGCGAGAACGTCGTCCAACGTCTCCGGCTCACCCGAAACCACCGTGGACGAAGGCCCGTTCACCGAAGCCACACCGATCCGGCCGTCCCAGCGCGCGATCAGCTCACGTACGTCCTGCGCGGGCAGCGCCACCGACACCATCCCGCCCCGACCCGACAACGACCCGCGAATGGCCTTCGCCCGCAACGCCACCACACGCGCCGCGTCCTCCACGGAAAGAGCACCCGCCACGCAAGCGGCGGCAATCTCGCCCTGGCTGTGACCGATCACCGCACCCGGCTCGACACCGGCAGCACGCCACACCGCCGCCAGCGACACCATCACCGCCCACAACGCACCCTGAACCACCACCACGTCATCCAGAGCACCCTCGCGGATCGCCTCCACCACCGACGACCCCACGTAAGGCAACAGCGCCGCGTCACACTCAGCCAACCGCGCCCCGAACACCGGAGACGAGGCAAGCAACTCCATCGCCATCCCCACCCACTGCGACCCCTGACCAGGGAACACGAAAACCACACGGCCGGAACCCGGACGCACCACACCGGACACCAGACCCGGCGCCGGGACGCCCTCCGACAGCGAACCGAGCGCGCTGAGCGCCGACTTGGTGTCGGTGGCGACGGTGACGGCGCGGTGCTCGTGCTCGGCGCGGGTGAGGGCGAGCGCCCGGCCGATGGAGGCGAGTTCCGGGGCGTCGGAGTCGCCCGCGTATCCGCTCAGTCGGCGGGCCTGGGCGCGCAGGGCGGCGGCGGACCGGCCCGACACGGGCCACGGGACGGCGTTCAGCGGGCCCAACGGGCCTTCGTCCAGCGCGGATTCGGCCTCGTCCGGCTCGGCGAAGTCGGTGGCGGCTTCCAGGACGACATGCGCGTTGGTGCCGCTGATGCCGAAGGCGGAGACGCCCGCGCGGCGCGGCCGGTCATCGGCGGTCGGCCACTGCCTGGCCTCGGTCAGCAGCTCGACGGTACCGCTGGACCAGTCGACCTGGGGGGTCGGCGCGTCCACGTGCAGGGTGCGCGGCAGCAGTCCGTACCGCATGGCCTGCACCATCTTGATCACGCCCGCGACACCCGCGGCGGCCTGCGCGTGCCCGATGTTCGACTTGACCGAACCGAGCCACAGCGGCCGGTCGGCGGGGCGGTCCTTGCCGTAGGTGGCGAGCAGTGCCTGCGCTTCGATCGGGTCGCCGAGCGTCGTGCCCGTACCGTGCGCCTCGACCGCGTCGACCTCGTCGCCGGTCAGCCGGGCGTCGGCGAGCGCGGCCTCGATCACCCGGCGCTGCGAGGGGCCGTTGGGGGCGGTCAGGCCGTTGCTCGCGCCGTCCTGGTTGACCGCGGTGCCGCGGACCACGGCCAGCACGCGGTGGCCGTTGCGCCGGGCGTCCGACAGCCGCTCCAACAGCACCAGGCCCGCGCCCTCGGAGAAGCTGGTGCCGTCCGCGGCGGCGGCGAACGCCTTGCACCGGGCGTTGGGCGCGAGCATCTGCTGGCGGCTGAACTCGATGAACTCCATCGGGCTCGGCATCACCATCGCGCCTCCGGCCAGGGCGAGTTCGGACTCGCCGTCGCGCAGCGACCGCACGGCCAGGTGCAGGGCGACCAGCGACGACGAGCACGCGGTGTCCACCGTCAGCGCCGGGCCCTCCAGGCCGAAGGCGTAGGACACACGGCCGGAGACCACGCTGTTGGCCGACCCGGTCATCGTGTAGCCCTCAAGGCCCTCGGGTATCCGCGCGACATCGGCGCCGTACCCGGTGTAGGACGCGCCGACGAACACGCCGGTACGGCTGCCGCGCAGGTCGGCGGGTGCGATACCGGCCCGCTCGAACGCCTCGTACGCGGACTCCAGGACCAGCCGCTGCTGCGGGTCCATGGCCAGCGCCTCGCGCGGCGAGATGCCGAACAGCTCGGCGTCGAAGTCGGCGGCGCCGTCCACGAAGCCGCCCTCGCAGGCGAGTTCGACGCCCTCGGGGTCGAACAGCCTCAGGTCGTCGGTCTCCCAGCCACGGTCGCCGGGGAAGCCGGTCATCGCGTCCCCCTCCCCCGCGACGAGGTCCCACAGGTCCTCGGGGGAGGTGACACCGCCGGGATAGCGGCAGGCCATGCCGATGACCGCGACGGGTTCGTGGCTCTGCGCCTCGACCGTCCGCAGCCGCCGCTGCGTGCGCCTCAGGTCGGTCATGACCTTGTTGAGGTAGTCGCGGAGCTTCTTCTCGTCGGTGGACGGGGCCTGGTTCGTCATCGCGTGCACTCCGGGGATCGTGGGGACCTGCGGGCGGGGTTTCCAGAGAACGAGCGGGTCATCACGTGCCCAGCTCACGGTCGATCAGGGCGAAGATCTCCTCGTTGCTCGCGGCGCCCAGCGCGTCCTCGTCCGTCGCGCTCCCGCCGTGGTCTTCGGGTGCCTCGTCGTCCGCGGCCTCGTCGTCGCCGACCTTCCACAGCAGGCGCTCAAGGCGCTTGACGAATTTCGCGCGGGCCGGTCCCTCGGGCAGCCCGGCCGCCAAAGCGCTTTCCAGTCGGTCGAGTTCGGCCAGGCCCGGCGTCCCGGCGGTGTCCTCGCCGCCGAGGCCCAGTTCCTCGCGCAGGTGGCGGGCGAGGACCGCGACCGTCGGATAGTCGAAGACGAGCGTCGACGGCAGGGCCAGGCCGGTCGCCGTACCGATCCGGTTGCGCAGTTCGACCGCCATGAGGGAGTCGAAGCCCAGCTCGCGGAACGGCCGGTCCTGGTCGACGGATTCCCCCGTGGCGCCGTCGAGGGTCACGTGGCTGGTGACCGCGGCGGCGTGCCCGCGCACCAACTCGACCAGCTCGCGCTCCTGTTCCGCCGCCGGGCGGCCCGCCAGCCGGGAGCGCAGTTCCCCTGCGGCGGCCGCTCCGGTCCCCGCTGCCTCCGTGTCGCCCGCCGCACCGGACCGCAGCGCGGCGACCGCCTCGGGGATCTCCGCGAACAGCGCGGTCGGGCGCTTGGCGTGGAAGACGGGCGCGAACCGCTCCCAGCGCAGGTCGATGACCACCGGGGCGGTCTCGTCGCGGTCGAGCGCCTGTTGGAGGGCGGTCACGGCCAGCGCGGGCGTCATCTCGTGGATGCCCTCCAGGCGGCCTCGGGCACCGACGTCCCCCGCGGCCATACCGGTACCGGCCCACGTACCCCATGCCACGGAGGTGGCGGGAAGTCCCTCGGCGCGGCGGCGCTCGGCCAGCGCGTCCAGGAACGCGTTGCCTGGCGCGTAGTTGCCGAGCCCCGGCATGCCGAAGGTCGCTCCGAAGGACGAACAGAGCACGAACGCCGACAAGTTCATGTCCCGCGTCAACTCGTGCAGATGCACCGCGGCGCCGGCCTTGACGCGCAGCACCCGTTCCATCTGATCACGGGTCAGATGCGCCACCACGCTGTCGTCCAGGACGGCCGCGGCGTGGAACACGGCCGACAGCGGTTCCTCCGCCGGGATCGCGGCGAGTACGGCGGCGAGCGCGTCGCGGTCCGCCACATCGCACGCGGCGAAGGTGATCCGTGCCCCGGCCTGCACCAGCTCCTTCTCCAGGGCGGCGGCGCCCGGCGCGTCCGCCCCGCGACGGCTGACCAGCACCAGATGCGGCGCTCCCCCGGCGGCCAGCCAGCGGGCGATGTGCGCGCCGATCCCGCCGGTACCGCCCGTGACCAGCACGGTGTCCTCGGGCAGCCACGTACGGACGGCGGCCGAGTCGGCGGCCGGGGGCCGCAGCAGACGGCGGCCCAGCAGCCCGCCGAGGTCCGGGCGCAGCGCCACATGGTCCTCGTCGGCGATCCCGGCGAGGGCGGCGGCGAGGGTACGGCCGGCGCGGGCCACCGCCTCCTCGGACAGGTCCGCGAGCGGCGCGGCCGGAAGGTCCAGCAGCCCGCCCCACAGCAGTGGGTGCTCCAGCGCCACCACCCGGCCGAGGCCCCAGATCTGCGCCTGCGCCGCCGAGACCGTCCTGTCCCCCGCCGCCACCGACACCGCGCCACGGGTGGCGCACCACAGCGTCGGCTGCGTCCCGGACTCCTCGGCCACCGCCACCAGGGCCTGGACCAGGGAAACGGTGGCGGCCAGGCCCTCCGTGACCGCCGGGTGCTCGGGGTCGGGCGTCTCGTCCAGCGCGAGCAGGGACAGGACGCCGGTGAGGGGGGTGGTCCGCTCGGTCGTGTCGCCGTCGGTGCGGGACCGCAGCTCTGCGGCGAGGGCGTCGGCGCTTCCCGCTGTAATGGTCGCGTCGAGGTGCAGCCGTTCGACCTGGGCGCCGTGGCCGGTCAGGGCCGCGGCGGCGAGGTCGGCCCATTCGGCGGGACACCGGTCGGCCGGGGGCAGCACCAGCAGCCAGCGACCGGTGAGCCGTACCTGCGCCGGGGACACGACCGGCCGCCAGCCGATCCGGTACCGCCAGCCGTCGACCGCCGACGCCTCACGGCGGCGCCTGCGCCACGTGGACAGCGCGGGCAGCGCCTCGCGCAGCGGCAGATCGGTGATGACGCCCAGCTCACCGGCCACCGTGTCGGCGTCTCCGCCGTCCACGGCCGCCCAGAAGGCCTCCTCCACGACATCGGGCACCCCGGCGCTCGCCGCGCCGCCCGCCGCTGCCCGCTCGGGATCGTCGTCCTCCAGCCAGTAGCGCTGCCGCTGGAAGGCGTAGGTGGGGAGGTCTACGTGGTGGGCCGGGGTTCCCGCGAAGACGGAGCGCCAGTCGACGGGGAGGCCGCGTACCCATCCTTCGGCGAGGGAGGTCAGGAAGCGTTCCTGGCCGCCTTCGTCCCGGCGAAGGGTGCCGAGTGCGACCGCGTCGGAGCCCGCGTCCTCGAAGGTCTCGGCGAGACCGACGGCGAGGACGGGGTGGGGGCTGGACTCGATGAAGTACCCGAAGCCGTCTGAGAGGAGGGCTCGGACGGTCTCGTCGAAACGGACTTCCTGGCGGAGGTTCGTCACCCAGTACTCGGCGTCGAGCGTGGTCGTGTCGATACGGCCGCCGGTCACCGTCGAGTAGAACGGCACCTCGGAGGTTGCCGGTTCGATGCCGGACAGGGCCTGGACGACCTCGTCACGTATGGCATCCACCTGCGCCGAGTGCGACGCGTAGTCCACATCGATACGACGCGCCCGTACGCCCTCGGCCTCACACGCCGTCAGTAGCTCATCCAACGCGCCGGGTTCACCCGAGACCACTGTGGACGAAGGCCCGTTCACCGACGCGACGGAGATACGACCGTCCCAGCGCGCGATCCGCTCACGTACGTCCTGCGCGGGCAGCGCGACGGACACCATCCCGCCGTTGCCGGACAAGGTCCCGCGTATGGCTTTCGCCCGCAACGCCACCACACGCGCCGCATCCTCCACGGAAAGAGCACCCGCCACGCAAGCGGCGGCAATCTCGCCCTGACTGTGACCGATCACCGCACCCGGCTCAACACCGGCAGCACGCCACACCGCCGCCAGCGACACCATCACCGCCCACAACGCCCCCTGAACAACCACCACGTCATCCAGAGCACCCTCGCGGATCGCCTCCACCACCGACGACCCCACATGAGGCAACAGGGCCGCGTCACACTCAGCCAACCGCGCCCCGAACACCGGCGAGGAGTCCAACAACCCCAACGCCATCCCCGCCCACTGCGACCCCTGACCGGGGAAGACAAACACCACCCGGCCCGCGTCGGAGCGAACCGCTCCGCTGACCAGGCCGGGGGCGGGCGTGTCCGCCGCGAGCGCGCCGAGTACGTCCAGGGCCTGTGTGCTGCTCGCGACCAGGACCACCGCGCGGTGCTCCATCGCGGAGCGGGTGGTGGCCAGCGAGAGGCCGATGTCCGCGGCTGCGGCGGTAGCGGCCAGGTCGGTGGCCAACCGGTCCGCCTGCCCGCGCAGCCCTGCGGCCGACCGTGCGGACACCGGCCACGGAACGACGGTGAGCGAGCCCAACGGGCCCTCGGCGGGGCCGAGTTCGGCGATGTCCTCGCTTGCGGCTTGCGGCTCCTCCAGGATCACGTGTGCGTTCGTCCCGCTGATCCCGAAGGCCGACACGCCCGCCCGCCGCGTACGTCCCTCGCCCCGGACCCACTCGCGCGCCTCCGCCAGCAGCTCCACCCCGCCGCCGGACCACTCCACATGCGGCGTCGGCTCGTCGACATGCAGGGTCCTCGGCAGGACTCCGTGCCGCATGGCCTGGACCATCTTGATCACGCCCGCCACGCCCGCAGCGGGTCCTGAGTGCCCGATGTTGGACTTCACCGAGCCCAGCCACAAGGGCCGTTCGCCGGTCCGCTCCCGCCCGTACGTCGCGAGCAGCGCTTGCGCCTCGATGGGGTCACCGAGCGTCGTGCCGGTGCCGTGCGCCTCGACCACGTCCACGTCCGCGGCGCTGAGGCGGGCGTCGGCGAGCGCGTCGCGTATCACCCGTTCCTGAGCGAGGTTGTTGGGGGCGGACAGTCCGTTGCTGGCACCGTCCTGGTTGAGCGCGGTGCCACGGACGACGGCCAGGACACGGTGGCCTTTGCGGCGTGCGTCCGACAGCCGCTCGACGAGCAACGCGCCCGCGCCCTCGGCCCAGTTGGTGCCGTCAGCGGCGGCGGCGAACGCCTTGATCCGGCCGTCGGGCGCCAGGCCGCGCTGGCGGCTGAACTCCACGAAGGCGTCCGGAGTCGGCATGACCGCGACGCCGCCCGCGAGTGCCATCGTGCAGTCGCCGGAACGCAGCGCCTGCACGGCCAGGTGCAGGGCCACCAGCGACGACGAGCACGCCGTCTCGACGCTGAGCGCGGGCCCTTGGAAACCGAACGTGTACGCGATCCGCCCGGCGGCGACGCTCGACATGGTGCCGGTGATGACGTAGCCCTCGACCGGCTCGGGCGTGCGCCGCAGCCGCGACACGTATCCGTTGGCGACGATTCCGGTGTAGACGCCGACCCGTTCCTCGCGCACGGCGCGCGGGTCGATGCCCGCACGCTCGAACGCCTCCCAGGAGATCTCCAGCATGAGCCGCTGCTGCGGGTCCATGCCGAGCGCCTCGCGCGGGGTGATGCCGAAGAACGCGGGGTCGAAGTCGGCCGCGCCGTCGAGGAATCCGCCCTCGGTGACGTAACTGGTGCCACGGCTCTCCGGGTCGGGGTCGAAGAGTCCGGCCAGGTCCCAGCCGCGGTCGTCGGGGAACGGGCCGATGGCGTCACGCTCGCCGTCCACCAACCGCCACAGATCCTCGGGCGATCGCACACCGCCCGGGTAGCGGCAGGCCATGCCGACAATCGCGATCGGCTCCTGGGCGGCGGCCTCGGCCTCCCGCAGCCGCTGCTTCGTGACGCCCAAGTCGGCCATCACCCGCTTCAGGTACTCCCGAAGCCTCTCCTCCGTGTTACCGGTGGCCATTCCCCTCGCTCCTTCGACGATCTGCGACGTTTGTCCGACAGCGGTGACCGGAGCGGCTCAGCCTGTGCCCAACTGTTTGTCGATCAGCGCGAACATCTCGTCGTCCGACGCGGTGTCCAGCGCGATTCCGCCGGTGTCGGCGCCCGCCTCCGCACCGGTTGCCGCGTCTCCGCGCCACGCCCAGAGCAGCGACTCCAGACGCCGGGTGATCCGCTCACGCGTCTCGCCGTCCGGCGAGATACCGCCGAGCCGCGTGGCGATCCCGTCCAACTCGTTCAAGACGTCGGCGTGTTCACCGTCGACCGGCGTACTTTCCATCTCGTCCAGCAGGAAGCGGACCAGGCTGATCGGCGTCGGGTAGGAGAAGACGACAGTCGCCGGGAGCTTCAATCCGGTCGCCGCGCTCAGCCGCTTGCGCAGCTCGACGGCGGTCAGCGAGTCGAAGCCCAGCTCCTTGAATGCCCGTTCGGCCGCGACGTCGTCCGGAGTGGCGTGCCGCAGCACCGTCGCCACCTCCACGCGCAGCAGGTCGAGCAGTACGCGCTCCCGCTCCTCGCGGTCGAGTCCCGCCAGCCGCACGGTCAGCGCGCCCGGGTCGACGTCGGGACCGTCGTCCAGCACATCGGTCCGCGCCGTCGTGCGGACGGCGGGGCCGGAGCGGTCGATGTCCAGCCAGTAGCGGCGCGGTTGAAAGGCGTACGTGGGCAGGTCGACGTGGTGGGCGGGGGTTCCGGCGAAGACGGAGCGCCAGTCGACGGGCAGGCCGCGTACCCATCCTTCGGCGAGGGAGGTCAGGAAGCGTTCCTGGCCGCCTTCGTCCCGGCGGAGGGTGCCGAGTGCGACGGCGTCCGATCCCGCGTCCTCGAACGTCTCGGCCAGACCGACCGCGAGGACGGGGTGCGGGCTGGACTCCACGAAGTACGTGAAGTCGTCGGCGAGGAGGGCCCGGACGGTCTCGTCGAAGCGGACTTCCTGGCGGAGGTTGGTCACCCAGTACTCGGCGTCGAGCGTGGTCGTGTCGATACGGCCGCCGGTCACCGTGGAGTAGAACGGAACCTGCGAGGACTGCGGCTCGATGCCGGACAGGGCCTCAACGACCTCGTCACGTATCGCGTCGACCTGCACCGAGTGCGAGGCATAGTCCACATCGATACGACGCGCCCGTACGCCCCCGGCCTCGCATGAGGTCAGCAGCTCAGCGAGTGCTTGGGGTTCACCCGAGACCACCGTGGACGAGGGCCCATTCACCGACGCAACGGAAATACGACCGTCCCACCGCGCGATCCGCTCCCGTACGTCCTCCACAGGCAGCGCGACCGACACCATCCCACCCCGGCCCGACAACGACCCGCGAATCGCCTTCGCCCGCAACGCCACCACACGCGCCGCATCCTCCACCGACAACGCACCCGCCACGCAAGCAGCGGCAATCTCGCCCTGACTGTGACCGATCACCGCACCCGGCTCAACACCCACCGACCGCCACACCTCGGCAAGCGACACCATCACCGCCCACAACGCACCCTGAACCACCACCACGTCATCCAGAGCCCCGCCACGGATCGCCTCCACCACCGACGACCCGACATAAGGACGCAGCGCCGCGTCACACTCAGCCAGCCGCGCCCCGAACACCGGAGCTGAAGCAAGCAGCTCCATCGCCATCCCCGCCCACTGCGACCCCTGACCCGGAAAGACGAAGACCACGTGGTCGGCCGGTCGGCCGTCGGTGTCGTCCACCGTCGCCAGGCCCGTGACGGTGGCACCTGTGGGGGTGCCTGAGGCGAGGGCGCCGAGGGCCGAGGGATGGTCCAGGTCCAGCACGACCGCGCGGTGTTCCCACGCGGCGCGGGTCGTCGCCAGGGCGAGGCCGATCTCCGGCGCGGCCGGGCCGTGGCCGCCCAACGTGTACTCCAGCAGCCGCTCGGCCTGGTCGCGCAGTGCGGCGGCGGACCGCGCGGACACCGGCCACGGGACAGCGGACCCCAGCGGCCCGAGCGGCCCGTTCGCGGGTTCCGACCGGGCCTCCGGCGTATCGGCCCGGTCGCCCGAGTCTCCCGAATCGCCCGCGTCCGCCGAGCCGGCCGCACCGCCGGCCCCGCGCGCGTCGTCCGTCGGCTCACCGGCCTCCTCCAGGATCAGGTGCGCGTTCGTCCCGCTGATCCCGAAGGCCGACACACCTGCCCGCCGCGCACGTCCGTCACCCCTGACCCACTCCCGCTCCTCGGTCAGCAACTCCACCCCGCCACCGGACCAGTCCACGTGCGGCGTCGGCTCGTCGACATGCAGGGTTCTCGGCAGGACTCCGTGCCGCATGGCCTGCACCATCTTGATCACGCCCGCCACACCCGCCGCGGCCGAGGTGTGGCCGATGTTGGACTTCACCGAGCCGAGCCACAGCGGCCGTTGGCCGTCGCGTCCCGCGCCGTAGGTGTTGAGCAGGGCGGTCGCCTCGATCGGGTCGCCCAGGGAGGTGCCGGTGCCGTGCGCCTCGACCACGTCCACGTCGGTGGCGGCGATCCTGGCGCTGCGCAGCGCGGCGCGGATGACGCGTTCCTGGGAGGGGCCGTTGGGGGCGGTGAGGCCGTTGCTGGCACCGTCCTGGTTGACCGCGGAGCCGCGGATCAGGGCCAGGACGCGGTGGCCGTTGCGCCGGGCGTCCGACAGCCGTTCCAGCAGGAGCAGGCCCAGGCCCTCGGCGGGGCCGAAGCCGTCGGCGGAGGCCGCGAAGGCGCGGCAGCGACCGTCAGGGGACAGGGCGCGCTGCCGGCTGAACTCGGGGTAGCCGATGGCGGTGGACATGACGGTCACTCCGCCGGCGACGGCCAGGGAGCATTCGCGGCTGCGCAGTGCCCCGGCGGCCAGGTGCATGGCGACCAGCGACGACGAGCAGGCCGTGTCGACGCTGATCGCCGGGCCTTCGAGCCCGAAGGTGTAGGCGACGCGGCCGGACATCACGCTGGCGAAGTTGCCCGTCGCGTAGTAGCCCTCGACCTCCTCGGGGATGGCGGGGAGCTCCCAGCCGTAGTCGGCGGAGCTGAAGCCGATGAACGTGCCGGTGGGGCTGCCCTTGACGGACAGCGGGTCGATGCCGGCCCGTTCGAAGAGTTCCCATGTGCAGGGCAGGAGGAGCCGTTGCTGCGGGTCCATGCCGAGGGCTTCACGGGGGGAGATACCGAAGAACGACGCGTCGAACTCGGTTGCTCCGGTGAGGAATCCGCCGCCCCGCACGTAGTTGCTGCCGGGCCGCGCGGCGTCCTCGTCGTAGCGGTCGTCGATGTCCCAGCCCCGGTCCTTGGGGAACGGGGTGATGGCGTCGCCGCCCTCGGCGACCAACTGCCACAGGTCGTCGGGGGTTTCGACGCCGCCGGGGTAGCGGCAGGCCATGCCGACGACCGCGATCGGCTCGTTCCTGGCGGCGGTGGCGTCGCGGAGCCGCTGCTGGGTCTCGCGCAGGTCGCCGGTCACCCGCTTCAGGTACGCGAGCAGTTTCGCCTCGTTCTCCGCCATTGCCATCCTTTTCGACTCCAGGCTCTCCGGTTCAGGAATGTCCCGTCCGCGTGCGGCGGATCAGGGGTTGCCGAGTTCGCGGTCCAGCAGGTCGAACATCTCCTCCGCGGTGGCCGACTCGATCTCGCCCCGGCCGTCGCGTCGTTGCCGTACCTGCCACAGCAGTTCCTCCAGGCGGCCGACGACTTCGGCGGTCTCCTCACCGTCCGCGGGCAGAGCGGCGACCGCGCCCGCGAGGGCGTCCAGCTCGTCCAGGACGGATCCGGTGCCGGTCCCGCCGGTGCTCACGGGACCGGTCGCCGCGGACGCGGCGCCGGTGGTGAAGCGGGTCCGCAGGTGCTGGGCGAGCGCGGTGGGCGTGGGGTGGTCGAACACCACGCTCGCGGGCAGCTTCAGGCCGGTCGCGGTGGACAGGCGGTTGCGCAGTTCGACGGCGGTCAGCGAGTCGAAGCCGAGATCCTTGAACGTGCGGCCCGCCCGTACCGAGGAGTTGTCGGCGTGCTGGAGGACGCTGGCTGCTTGGTCACGTACCAGGTCGAGGACGTTCTTGAGCTGGTCGGGCTCGGAGAGCGTCGCCAACTGGGCGGCGAATTCGGCGCCCGCGGTGGTCGGGGCGGCGGAGTCGGCCTGATCGGTCTCGGTGCGCAACGCCGCTTGTACCTCGGGGAGTTCGGCGAGCAGCGGGCTGGGGCGCAGCGCGGTGAAGCCGAGGACGAACCGTTCCCAGTCGACATCGGCGACGGCGACGAACGTCTCTTCGTGCGCGACGGCCTGGAGCAGTGCGGTGGCGGCGCGTTCGGGATCCATGGCCAGTACGCCGCGGCTCTCCATGTAGGCGGCCGCGCCCTCGGCCTCCATCATGCCGCCGCCGCCCCAGGCGCCCCAGGCCAGTGAGGTCGCGGTACGGCCGAGCGCGCGGCGCCGCTCGGCGAGCGCGTCGAGGTGGGCGTTGGCGGCGGCGTAGACGGCCTGCCCTCCGCTGCCCCACACCCCGGCGTTGGAGGAGAAGAGCACGAAGGCGTCGAGCGGTGTGTCGCCGAGGAGGTCGTCCAGGTGGCGGGCGCCATCGATCTTGCCCGAGGCGATGCGGGTGATGTCCTCGTCGGTGGTGTCGGTGGCGGCCAGGTAGGTCTGCGGGGCGCCGGCCGCGTGGAAGACCGCGCTCAGCGGCCGGTCGGCGGGGACGCCCGCGAGGAGCGCGGCCACCTCGGACCGGTCGGCGACGTCGCACGCGGCGAACGTGACGGCGGCGCCCGCCGCCTCCAACTCCGCGCGCAGTTCGGCCGCGCCGGGCGCGTCGGGGCCGCGGCGGCCCGCGAGCAGCAGGTGCGGGGCGCCTTCGGCGGCGAGCCTGCGGGCGACGCGCGCGCCGATCCCGCCCGTTCCCCCGGTGATCAGAACGGTGCCGTCGGGCCGCCACGCGGCGGCTCGTGCGGGGTGCGCGGCCCCGAGAGGCGTACGGATGAGCCGCCGCCCGTGGACTCCGGAGGCCCGTACCGCGACCTGGTCCTCGACGGCGGACGCGGAGCCGCCGGACGCGGGGTCCACGGTCTGAGCGTCGGCGGCTGCCGGGTCGGCGGTCCCGTCAGGGCCGGGCAGTCCGCCGAGGACGGCGGCGAGCCGGACGGCGGCGGCCGGGTCGGGCCGGGACGGCAGGTCGACCAGGCCGCCCCACTGGCGGGGCTGCTCCAGCGCGATGGCCCGGCCCAGGCCCCAGACCTCGGCCTGGCCGGAGCGGGGCCCCGCGTCGCCGGGTGCCGTCCTGACGCCCTCCGCAGTGGCGGCCCACAGCCGCCCGGTCAGTTCGGCGTCGGCGGCGGCCTGGGCGAGGGCGAGGGTGGCGCGGGCGGCCGGGGAGAGACCGGCGGCAGCCGGTTCCGGGGCCTCGCGCCCGGCGGGGTCGTGGCCCCGGAGCGCGGTGGAGCCGACGGGGGCGTGGCCGGGCGCGCTGGCGTCGGAGACCGCAGGGCCGGTGCCGTCGACGGCGGACGCCCCGGGCACCTCGTGCGCGGCAACCTCCTCGGCACCGCCCATAGCGGAGCCACCCGTAGCGGTGCCACCCGTAGAGGTGCCGCGCGCCTCGGAACCGCCTGCCACCTGGCCGCCCGTCTCCGGCACACCCGTCTCGGACCCGTCCGCCCCCTGACGGCCGGTCTCGGAGTCCCCGAGGGCGAGGAGGGACAGCACGCCGTCCGCCTCGACCGTCCGGAGGAGTTCGGCGAGGGCCGCCCGGTCGGTCCGGTCTGCGGGGATCTCGATGTGGGTGACCGTGGTGCCCGCGGCGGCGAGCGCGTCGCCCGCCGCGGCGGCCCACGGCTCGTCCGGGAAGCTGAGGATCGTCCACCGCCCGCGCGGCGCACGGGCGTTCGCGGTGTCCAGGGCGCGCCAGGCGATGCCGTAACGCCAGCGGTCCAGGGCCGTACGGTCCAGGCTGCGGCGGCGCCAGGACGACAGGGCGGGCAGGACCGTCGCCAACTCGTCCTCTCCGGACCCGAGTTCGAGTTCCCCGGCCAGGTGCTCCAGGTCGCCGCGTTCGACGGCGGCCCAGAATCCGGCGTCCGCGAGGTCGCCCGTACCGCTGGTGGTGGGCGCGGTACGGTCCCGCAGATCGTCCAGCCAGAAGCGGCGGCGTTGGAAGGCGTACGTGGGCAGGGCCAGCGGCGTACCGCCCGAACCGGGGGCCAGGGGGCGCCAGTCGACGCCGGGCAGACCGCGGACGAAGCCCTCGGCCACGGAGGTGGTGAAGCGCGCCATGCCGCCTTCGTCACGGCGCAGCGTGCCGACCGCGACGCCGTCGCGTTCGGCGTCCTCGAAGGTCGCGGCCATGGCGGTGGTGAGCACCGGGTGCGCGCTGGCCTCGACGAAGAACCGGAAGCCGTCGCTCTCCATGGCCAGTACCGCGGCCTGGAAGTCCACCGGGCGGCGGGCGTTGAGGTACCAGTACGCGTTGTCGAGGGTCGTCGTGTCGACGAGGCCGCCGGTGACGGTCGAGTAGAACGGGACGGTGGCGCGGCGCGGTGTGATGTGCGCGAACAGTTCCATGATCCGCTCGCGCAGCGGTTCGACCTGGGCGCAGTGGGAGGCCACGGTCGACCCGACGACGCGGGCTCGGACGCCGTCGGCCTCGCAGGCCGCGACGAACTCCGTCAGCGCCTCGGTGTCACCGGCCACGGTGACGGCGGTCGGGCCGTTGCGTCCGGCGATGTCAAGCCGCCCGCTCCACACGGCTGTTCGCGTCTCGACCTCGGCGACGGGCAGCGCCACTGAGGCGACCGCGCCGTTGCCGACGAGTTCGGCGGCGAACAGGGCGCTGCGCAGCGCGATGATCTCGGCGGCGTCTCCCATCGTGAGCGCCCCCGCCACCAGCGCGGCGGCTATCTCCCCTTGGCTGCTGCCGACGACGGCGGCGGGTTCGACACCGACCGACCGCCACAGCTCGACCAGGGAGACGTTGACGGCGAACAGCACGGGTTGCAGAACCTCGATCAGGTCCGGCGAGGGCGCGCCGGGGATCCCGCGCACGACGTCGGTGACCGACCAGTCCAGGTGGACGCGGAGCGCCGCGTCGCACTGGGCGAACCGCTCGGCGAACACCGCTGAGGTGTCGAGGAGTTCGGCCCCCATGCCCTTCCACTGCGAGCCCTGTCCGGGGAAGACGAAGGCCACCCTGCCGCGTACGTCGGCGGCGCCGGTGACCGCCCCTGCGGTCGGCGTACCGTCGGCGAGCCCGCCGAGGGCGGCGGCGGCCTGCGCGCGGTCACCCGCCAGGACGACGGCCCGCTGTTCCAGGACGGTCCTGGTGGTCGCCAGCGCGTGCCCGATCTCGGCGTCCGTGGTGTCGGGCCGGTCGGCCACGAAGTCCGCGAGGCGTCCGGCCTGCGCGCGCAGCGCCGCCGCGGACTTGGCGGAGAGCACCCAGGGGACGACGGTGCCGGGCGGGTCACCCACGACGGCGGCCGGGGCCGAGGCGGCGGGCGCGTCGGACGTAGCGGGTTCTGCCCCCTCTCCGAACCCGGAGCCAGGACCGGCCAGTTCGACCGCCTCAAGCGGCTCCGCGGGCGGCTCTTCCAGGATCACGTGCGCGTTCGTCCCGCTGATGCCGAACGAGGAGACCGCGGCGCGGCGCGGGCGGCCCCGATCGGGCCACGGCGTCGCCGCGTTGAGCAGCCGGAGCCGGCCGGAGGACCAGTCCACCTCGGGCGAGGGCTCCTCGGCGTGCAGGGTGCTGGGCAGCATGCCGTGGCCCATCGCCATGACCATCTTGATCAGACCCGCGACACCGGCCGCGGCCTGCGTGTGGCCGATGTTGGACTTGATGGAGCCCAGCCACAGCGGCTGGTCCCGCGCGTGGTCCCTGCCGTAGGTGGCGAGCAGCGCCTGCGCCTCGATCGGGTCCCCGAGGTTGGTGCCGGTGCCGTGCGCCTCGACCGCGTCGACCTCGTCGCCGGTCAGACCGGCGTTGGCGAGCGCAGCGCGGATGACGCGCTGCTGGGAGGGGCCGTTCGGCGCGGTGAGGCCGTTGCTCGCGCCGTCCTGGTTGACGGCGGAGCCGCGCATGACGGCGAGGACGCGGTGGCCGTTGCGGCGGGCCTCCGACAGCCGCTCGACCACCAGCATGCCGACGCCTTCCGAGAAGCCGGTACCGTCGGCGTCCGCGGCGAACGCCCTGCACCGGCCATCGGGCGACAGCACGCGCTGGCGGCTGAACTCCACGAAGCCGAACGGGCTCGGCATCACCGTCACCCCGCCGACCAGGGCCAGCGAGCACTCCCCCGCCCGCAGCGCCTGAGCCGCCAGGTGCAGGGCGACCAGCGACGACGAGCAGGCCGTGTCCACCGTCATCGCCGGTCCTTCGAGGCCGAGGACGTACGAGACGCGGCCGGAGATGACGCTCAGCACGTTCCCGGTGACCGAGTACCCCTCAACGCGCTGCTGAAGGTCGGGGTCCTGGCCGTAGCCGGTGCCGACCGCGCCGATGAACACACCGGTACGGCTGCCGCGCAGCGTGGCCACATCGATCCCGGCGCGTTCCACGGCCTCCCAGGCCGCCTCGAGTACAAGCCGCTGCTGCGGGTCCATCGCCAGCGCCTCGCGCGGCGAGATGCCGAACAGCTCGGCGTCGAAGTCCGTCGCGCCGCGCACGAAACCGCCCTGCTGGGCGTAGCTCTTGCCCGACCTGGCCGGATCCGGGTCGTACAGGTCCGCGAGGTCCCAACCCCGGTCGGTGGGGAACCCGGAGATCGCGTCGGTGCCCGACGCCACCAGGTCCCACAACTGCTCGGGCGAATCGGCACCGCCCGGGAAGCGGCAGGTCATGGCGACGACGGCGACGGGATCGTCGTCGAGCCCGGCCGCCGTCGGAAGGGCTCCGGCCGGGGCACGGTCTTCGGCGGATGCCGCGCCGAGGCCCAGTTCGTCCTCCAGATGCGCGGCGAGGGCGTCGGGGGTGGGGTGGTCGAAGACCACCGTGGCCGCGAGCCGCTGCCCGATCGCGGCACCGAGGCGGTTGCGCAGCTCGACACCGGTCAGCGAGTCGAAGCCCAGCTCCTTGAACGCGCGCTCCGGGTCGACGGCGGCCGGCGACCCGTGGCCGAGCACCGCCGCGACGTGCGTGCGTACGATGTCGCGCAGGGCCTCGGTCCGTTCGGCGGGCGACAGCGCGGAGAGCCGCCGGACCAGGGCCGAGGAGTCGGCACGGGTCGAACTGCTCGCCACGGCGCGGGACTTGCGGACGGACGGGGTGGTCAGTTCGCGGGTGAGGGCGTGGAAGGCTTCCCCGGTGCTCTGGGCGTCGCCGGGCGTCAGACGCGCGGTGACGGCGAGCGGTACGTCCCAGCCGACGGCCGCGTCGAACAGGCCGATCCCCTGCTCGACGCTCATCGGCACCACGCCGGAACGGGCCAGGCGTGCCCGGTCGACCTCATCGAGCGAACCGGTCAACTCCGAGTCGGTGGCCCAGTGTCCCCATGCCATGGACACACCCGCCGCCCCGCTCGTACGGCGCACACCGGCCAGAGCGTCCAGGAACGTGTTCGCCGCCGCGTAGTTCGCCTGCCCCGCCGTGCCCACCACGCCCGCGAGCGACGAGAACAGCACGAACAGCGACAGGTCCAAGTCCCGGGTCAGCTCATGCAGATGCCACGCGCCATCCACCTTCGCGCCCAGCACACCCCGTATACGTTCCGCGTCCAGGTCCGGCACCAGACCGTCGTCCAGCGCGCCCGCGCAGTGCACCACACCGCCCAACGGCCGTTCCCCGCCAAAGCGCGCGAGCAGCCCGGCCGCCTCGTCCCGGACCGCGACATCACACGCCACGACCTCGACCCGCGCACCCGCCGCCTCCAACTCCGCCACCAGCGCATCCGCACCAGGCGCGCTCGCACCACGCCGACCCGCCAGTACGACATCGCGCACTCCGTACGAGGCCACCAGATGCCGGGCCACCAGCCCGCCCAGCAGACCCGTACCACCCGTGATCACCACCGCACTCGCGGCATCGACCGCACGCGGAAGACGCAGCACGACCTTGCCGACGTGCCGCGCCTGCGACATGAACCGCAACGCCTCGCCGGCGCGACGCACATCCCACACCCGCACCGGCAACGGCTCCAGCACACCCTCCGCGAACAACTCCGCCAACTCCCGCAGGATCTCGCCGAGTCGGTCCGGAGAGATGTCGGTGAGGGCATATGGGTGGTAGGTGACGCCGGGGTGCTCGGCGGCTACGGCCTGCGGGTCGCGGATGTCGGTCTTGCCCATCTCCAGGAACCGGCCGCCGCGCGGCAGCAACCGCAGCGACGCGTCCACGAACTCCCGCGCCAGCGAGTTGAGGACGACGTCCATGCCGTGCCCATCGGTGGCCTGCCGGAACGCGTCCTCGAAGTCGAGGGTGCGAGATGAGGCGATGTGGTCCTCGGCGAGACCGGCCTGCCGGAGGGTGTCCCACTTGCCCTCGCTGGCGGTCCCGAAGACCTCGGCACCCCAGTGCCGGGCCAACTGCGTGGCCGCCATCCCCACACCACCGGCAGCGGCGTGGATCAACACCCGCTGCCCGGAACGCAGTTCGCCGAGATCGGCCAAGCCGAACCAGGCGGTCATGAAGACGACGGGGACGGCGGCGGCCTGCTCGAAACTCCAGCCCGCCGGCACCCGGACGACCAACCGCTCGTCCACCACCGCCAACGGACCGAACGACTCCGGCAGCAGACCCATCACCCGGTCACCCACCGCCACACCAGCGACACCGGGCCCGACCTCGACCACGACACCCGCACCCTCGGTTCCGAGGTACGCGTCCGGGTCGGGGTACATGCCCAGATTGATCAGCACATCGCGGAAGTTGACTCCCGCGGCACGGACGTCGACCCTCACCTGACCGGCGACGAGCGGCGCCTCGGCGGCCGGGTTGGGCTCGACGGACAGTCCGTCGAGCGTGCCGTCGCCGGAGGCGACCAGTCGCCACGCGCCCTCGGCTGGCGGCACCAAACCCCCGCCACCGGCAGGCGCCCGCACCAGCCTCGGCACCAGCACCTCACCACCACGCACCGCCACCTGCGCCTCACCCGCCGCCACCGCGACACCGACGGCGTAGGCGAGCACGTCACGCACCGCGGCCTGTCCCGACGCGAGGTGGGCGTCGACATCGGCGTCGGAGTCGATCAGCAGGAAGCGCCCGGGGTTCTCGGCGAGCGCGCTGCGCACCAGGCCCCACACCGGAGCCTGGACCAGATCGACGACGGATTCACCAGCGTGGGTGGCCACCGCGCCACGGGTGATGAGGACCAACCGCGAATCAGCGAACCGCTCCTCGGCCAGCCACTCCTGGACCAGACTCAGCGCGCCGGTCACCGCGTCCGCCACCGCACCCGGCACATCGCCGGAGACCGAGGCCGGAGGCAGGACCACGCCGACCAGCGGCGGAACCGGCTGTGCCGCGTCGATGTCGGAGAGCCGTTCCAGGAACACGCATTCGTCGGGCGCGCCGCCGTCGGCGGACAGCGCGGCCGGCACCCAGTCCACGCGGTACAGGCCGTCGGCCGTGCCTGCCGCACTCGCGGCGGCGACGCGGATCTGGTCGGCGGTCGCCGTGCGCAGCGCGATCGATGCCACCGATACGACGGGTGCCCCCTCCGCATCGGCCAGGAGCACCGAGGCGGCGTCCTCGCCCGCAGGCCGCAGACATACGCGTACGGAGGTCGCGCCGACCGCGCCGAGCACCACGTTGGTCCAGGCGAACGGCAGGCGTAGATCGGTGAGTTCGGCGGGCGAGCCGCCGCGCAACAGGACGATCCCGTGCAGGGCTGCGTCGAGCAGGGCCGGGTGGATGCCGAACTTGACCGCGTCCTGGTGGAGTTCGTCCGGCAGCGCGGCCTCGGCGTAGACGTCGTCGCCGCGCCGCCACGCGGCGCGCAGCCCTTGGAACGCCGGACCGTAGCCGTAACCGGACGCGCTCACCTCGGCGTAGAAGTCCTCGACCGGTACCGGCACGGCCCCGGGCGGCGGCCACGCCGTCAAGTCCTCGGTCATCTCGGCGGTGTCGGACGCGACCGCGAGAGTGCCGACCGCGTGCAGAGCCCAGGGCGCCGACTCCCCCGCCCCTTCGGGCCGTGAGTGGAGGCCGAGTTCGCGCCGCCCGTCAGCGTCGGGCGCACCGACGGAGACCTGCACCTGCACGCCGCCGCTCTCCGGAACGACGAGCGGCGCCTGAAGCGTCAACTCCTCTACGCACCCGGCCCCGACCTCGTCAGCGGCCCGCAGCGCCCACTCCGCCAGCGCGGCACCGGGGACCAGGACGGTCCCCTCCACCCGGTGATCGCCCAGCCACGCGTGCGACGCCAGCGACAGCCGACCCGTGAACACGACCTGATCCGAACCGGCCAGCCGCACCACCGCGCCGAGCAGAGGGTGGTCCGCCGCGGCCTGCCCGAGCCCGCTCGGGTCCCCGGCGCGCGCGGCGTCGGCGGTCAGCCAGTAGTGCTCGTGCTGGAAGGCGTACGTCGGCAGGGCGAGTTGCCCGGCGCCCGTCGAATCCGGCGTACCGGCGAAGACGGAGCGCCAGTCGACGGGGAGGCCGCGTACCCATCCTTCGGCGAGGGAGGTGAGGAAGCGTTCCTGGCCGCCCTCTTCGCGGCGGAGGGTGCCCAGGGCGACGGCGTCCGATGCCGCGTCCTCGAAGGTCTCGGCGAGACCGACCGCGAGGACGGGGCGCGGGCTGGACTCGATGAAGTACCCGAAGCCGTCGGAGAGGAGGGCTCGGACGGTCTCGTCGAAGCGGACTTCCTGGCGGAGGTTGGTCACCCAATACGCCGCGTCCAGCGTGGTCGTGTCGATACGCCCGCCGGTCACCGTGGAGTAGAACGGCACCTGCGAGGACTGCGGCTCGATACCCGACAGGGCCTCAACGACCTCGTCACGGATGGCATCCACCTGCACCGAGTGCGACGCGTAGTCCACATCGATACGACGCGCCCGTACGCCCCCGGCCTCGCATGAGGTCAGCAGCTCAGCGAGTGCTTGGGGTTCACCCGAGACCACTGTGGACGAGGGCCCGTTCACCGACGCAACGGAGATACGACCGTCCCACCGCGCGATCCGCTCCCGTACGTCCTCCACAGGCAGCGCGACCGACACCATCCCACCCCGGCCCGACAACGACCCGCGAATCGCCTTCGCCCGCAACGCCACCACACGCGCCGCATCCTCCACGGAAAGAGCACCCGCCACGCAGGCCGCCGCGATCTCACCCTGGCTGTGACCGATCACCGCACCCGGCTCAACACCCACCGACCGCCACACCGCAGCCAGCGACACCATCACCGCCCACAACGCACCCTGAACCACCACCACGTCATCCAGAGCGCCCTCACGGATCGCCTCCACCACCGACGACCCGACGTAAGGACGCAGCGCCGCGTCACACTCCGCCAACCGCGCCCCGAACACCGGCGAGGAGTCCAACAACTCCATCGCCATCCCCGCCCACTGCGACCCCTGACCGGGGAAGACGAACGCCACTCTGCCGTCGCCCGATCGCATCGCGCCGCTGACGAGTCGGGCGGCCGGGGCTCCTTCGGCGAGCGCGCCGAGGACGTCCTGGGCATGTTCGGCGTCGGCGGCCAGGACCACGCTCCGGTGGGGCAACGCCGCTCGGGAGAGGGCCAGTTCGCGGCCGACCGAGGTGAGAGCAGGTGCGTCGTCCGTCCCTGCGAAGGCCGCCAGGCGTTCGGCCTGGCCGCGCAGCGCGTCCGCCGACCGCGCGGACACCACCCACGGCACCACCGTCAGCGAACCCAACGGGCCTGCGTCCGGGCTGACTTCGGGCTCGCGCTCCGGCGCCGCAGAGGTGTCGGCCGCAGCGTCTCCCCCCGGCTCCTCCAGGATCACGTGCGCGTTCGTCCCGCTCGCCCCGAAGGCCGAGATCCCCGCGCGGCGCGGGTGGGTGTCGGCTGTCCACGGCATCGCCTCGGCGAGCAATTCGACGGCGCCGCTCGACCAGTCGACGTGCGGCGTCGGCTCGTCCGCGTAAAGGCTCTTGGGCAGCACCTCGTGGCGCATCGCCTCGACCATCTTGATGACGCCCGCGACCCCGGCGGCGGCCTGCGTGTGCCCGATGTTCGACTTCACCGAGCCCAGCCACAACGGGTCCTCGCCGCCACGCTCTTGGCCATAGGTGGCCAGCAGCGCCTGCGCCTCGATCGGGTCCCCGAGCGTGGTCCCCGTACCGTGCGCCTCGACCACGTCGATGTCGGCGGCCGTCAGCCCCGCGCTGTCCAACGCGGCCCGGATCACCCGCTCCTGCGACGGACCGTTGGGCGCGGTCAGCCCGTTCGACGCACCGTCCTGATTCACCGCGGAACCCCGCATCACCGCCAGCACCCGGTGACCATTGCGCCGCGCGTCCGACAGCCGCTCCAACAACAGCACACCGACGCCCTCACCCCAACCGGCACCGTCCGCCGCAGCCGAGAACGCCTTGCTCCGGCCGTCGGGCGCCATGCCCCGCTGGCGGCTGAACTCCACGAAAAGAGTGGGCGTGGACATCACCGTGACGCCTCCGGCCAGGGCGAGCGAGCACTCCCCCGACCGCAGGGCCTGCGCCGCCAGATGCATCGCGACCAGCGACGACGAGCACGCCGTGTCCACCGTCATCGCCGGGCCCTCGAAACCGAAGGTGTACGAGACGCGGCCGGAGACGGCGGCCGGAGACGAGCCCATCAGGGCGTAGCCCTCGGTGTCGTTGGCCGTGGCATCGGCGCCCACGGCGTAGTCGTGGTGCATGACGCCGGTGAAGACACCCGTCGAACTGCCCTTCAGCGAACCGGGATCAATACCCGCCCGCTCCAACACCTCCCACGACGCCTCCAGCAGCAACCGCTGCTGCGGATCCATCGACAACGCCTCACGCGGAGACACCCCGAAGAACCCCGCGTCGAACTCACCCGCGCCATAAAGGAATCCACCCTCACGCGCATAACTCCGCCCCGCCACACCAGGAATCGGATCGAACAACCCCTCGATGTCCCACCCCCGGTCCACCGGGAACCCCGACACCGCATCCCCACCCGAAGCAACCAGCGACCACAACTCCTCAGGCGAACCCACACCACCCGGATACCGACACGCCATCCCCACAATCACCACCGGATCGGCCGCGTCACGCGCCGACAGGGGACCCGTCGTACCCCTACGGCCGGCGACCTGACCGGTGCGCTCGTCACCGAGCACCAGCGTGCGGAGGAAACCGGCCAACGCCCGTGGCGTCGGATAGTCGAAGACAAGCGTCGCAGGAAGGCGCAGGCCCGTCGCGCCCGCGAGCGCGTTGCGCAGTTGCAGGCCGGTCAGCGAGTCGAAGCCGAACTCCTTGAAACTGCGGGCGGGTTCGACGGCGGACGGGTCGGCGTATCCGAGGACTGTCGCGGCGCGGCCTCGGACCAGGTCGAGCAGATAGCGGAGTTGGTCCTCCTCGGTCAGGCCGGTGAGGGCGCGCAGGAGGCTGCCGGAGTCGCCGCCGACGTCGGTGGCGCGGCGCGGTCGGCTGCGGACCAGACCCCGGTAGACCGGGAGGACGGGTTCGCCCGCGCGGCCCGCGCTGCGCAGGGCGCGCAGGTCGAGGCGGCTGACGACGTGGACCCCGGAGCCGCCGTCGGCGGACGCGGCGGCGTCGAAGAGTGCCAGGCCCTGCTCGGGCGACATCCGCGTGACGCCCATTCGCAGGTAGCGGGCCACGTCGGCGTCGCCGAGGTGGGCCGTCAGCTCGCTGGCCTCTGACCAGTAGCCCCAGATCAGGTCGGTGACCGGCAGTCCCTCGGCGCGGCGGCGCGTGGCGAGGGCGTCCAGGAAGACGTTGGCCGCCGCGTAACCGGCCTGGCCCGGGTTGCCGAGTACACCGGCGATCGAGGAGAACAGCGCGAACAGCGACAGGTCCAAGTGCCGGGTCAGCTCGTGCAGATGCACCGCCGCGTCCACCTTCGGCGCGAGGACTCGGGCCACCTGATCGGCCGTCAGTGCCGACACCACTCCGTCGTCGAGCACACCGGCCGCGTGCACCACACCCGTCAGCGGTCGGTCGGAGGGAATCGCCTCCAACAGCGCGGCCAACGACGACCGATCGGCCACGTCGCAAGCCGCGATCTCGACGCTCGACGCGCCCGCGTCCAGCAAGCGCCGCTCCAACTCCGGCGCGCCCGTGGCCGCCCGGCCCCGGCGGCCGACCAGCAGCAGATGCCGCACCCCGTGCGCCGAGACCAGATGCTCGGCGAAGAGCCGTCCGAGGGTGCCGGTTCCGCCGGTGATGAGCACGGTCCCGTCGTCGCGCAGCGGCACCGGCGTGGGCCCGGCCGGAGCGACGCGGGCGAAACGGGGCGCGAGGAGCACGCCGTCGCGTATCGCGATCTGCGGTTCGCCGACGCCGACGGCGGAGGCGACAGCGGCGGCCAGGGTGCCGGAAGCGGCAGTGGTGCCACGGGTGCCGGCGGTGTCGTCGGTGCCGTCGGTGTCTTCGGTGTCGACCAGGAGGAAGCGGTCCGGCGCCTCGGACTGCGCGGTCCGCAGCAGCCCCCACACGGGTGCGTGCACGAGGTCCGCCACTTCGTCGTCCGGCCCGGTGGAGACCGCCCGGTTGGTGACGACGACCAGCCGCGAGGCGTTCAGCCGTTCGTCGGCGAGCCATGCCTGGACGAGGGCGAGCGCGTCGGTGACGGCGGTGCGCACCCGCGACGGCAGCTCACTGTCGACCTCCGACCGGGTGTTCACGGGACCCAGCCGGGTGATCACATGGGCGGGCGGTTCCAGGGTGCCCGCGTCCAGGCCCGCCAGCAGCGCGGCGACATCCGTGACGTCCTGGCCGCCGCCCAGGGTGAGGACCGGTCCCGGCGCGGCGACGGCGCCCCCGGCGGAAACGGGCAGCGGCGTCCAGTCCAGGGCGAAGAGGCCGTCCCGGCCGGCGGTGCCGTCGGCCTGCCGGAGCTGTTCGGGGGTGGTCTCGCGCAGGACGACGGACTGCACCTCCGCGACCGGGGCCCCTGCCGCGTCGGCGAGCGTCAGCGCGACGGCACCGCCGTCCAGCGGGCGGACCCGTAGCCGCAGCCGACTCGCGCCGACGGCGGACAGCGCCACGCCTTCCCACGCGTAGGGCAGCCGCAGCGGCGCCGACTCCGGCGTACCGCCGTCGAGCAGGGACACGGCGTGCAGGACCGCGTCGAGCAGGGCGGGGTGGAGGGCGAAGCGTTCGGCGTCCTTGGCTGCCGCGTCGGGCAGCGTGACCTCGGCGTACACATCGTCGCCGTGCCGCCACGCGGCGCGCAGGCCCCGGAACGTCGGACCGTAGCCGTAACCCGCCGTCGCCACCCGGGCGTAGAAGTCCTCGACCGGGACCGGCCGGGCACCGGCGGGCGGCCAGTCGGTCAACCCGGCGCTTTCAGCGGGCCGTTCCGTACTGAGGACGCCGACTGCGTGTCGTATCCACCGTTCGTCGTCCGCGATGCCGTCCTCGCCGCGCGAGTGAATCGTGACCTCGCGGCGTCCGTCGGCGTCCGGGCCGCCCACCGCCACCTGGAGCTGGACGGCACCGCCCTCGGGGATCACCAGCGGCGCCTCAAGGATCAGCTCATCGATCTGCTCGGCGCGGATCTCCTCACCGGCACGCAAGGCGAGTTCCACGAAGGCCGCGCCGGGCAGCAGCACGGTGTCGTTCACGGCGTGGTCGGCCAGCCACGCGTGCGTACGCAGGGAGATCCGGCCGGTCAGCAACAGGGCGTTATCGTCGGCGAGTTGCACGGCCGCGCCCAGCAGCGGATGGTCGGCCGCCCCGAGCCCCAGCGACGAGGCGTCCGCGCTGCCGAGCGAGCCGGACTCCAGCCAGTAACGCTGGTGCTGGAAGGCGTACGTGGGCAGGTCCACGCGGCGGGCGGGGGTTCCCGCGAAGACGGACCGCCAGTCGACGGGCAGGCCGCGTACCCATCCTTCGGCGAGGGAGGTCAGGAAGCGTTCCTGGCCGCCTTCGTCCCGGCGAAGCGTGCCGAGTGCGACGGCGTCCGATCCCGCGTCCTCGAACGTCTCGGCCAGACCGACCGCGAGGACGGGGTGCGGGCTGGACTCCACGAAGTACGTGAAGCCGTCGGCGAGGAGGGCTCGGACGGTCTCGTCGAAGCGGACTTCCTGGCGGAGGTTGGTCACCCAGTACTCGGCGTCGAGCGTGGTCGTGTCGATACGGCCGCCGGTCACCGTGGAGTAGAACGGGACATCGGAGGTTGCCGGTTCGATGCCGGACAGAGCCTCAACGACCTCGTCGCGTATGGCGTCCACCTGCGCCGAGTGCGAGGCATAGTCCACATCGATACGACGCGCCCGTACGCCCTCGGCCTCGCATGAGGTCAGCAGCTCAGCGAGTGCTTGGGGTTCACCCGAGACCACCGTGGACGAGGGCCCATTCACCGACGCAACGGAAATACGACCGTCCCAGCGCGCGATCCGCTCACGTACGTCCTGCGCGGGCAGCGCGACGGACACCATCCCGCCGTTGCCGGACAAGGTCCCGCGAATGGCCTTCGCGCGCAACGCCACCACACGCGCCGCATCCTCCACGGAAAGAGCACCCGCCACGCAGGCCGCCGCGATCTCACCTTGACTGTGACCGATCACCGCACCCGGCTCGACACCGGCAGCACGCCACACCGCAGCCAGCGACACCATCACCGCCCACAACGCACCCTGAACCACCACCACGTCATCCAGAGCGCCCTCACGGATCGCCTCCACCACCGACGAACCGACGTAAGGCAACAGGGCCGCGTCACACTCCGCCAACCGCGCCGCGAACACCGGCGAGGAGTCCAACAACCCCAACGCCATCCCCGACCACTGTGACCCCTGACCAGGGAAGACAAACACCACCCGACCCGCGCCCGGACGCACCACGCCGGACACCACACCGGAGGCCGCAACTCCCTCCGACAGGGCCGCCAGCCCTGGCACCATTTCCTTGACGTCGTCGGCGACGGCCACCGCGCGGTGCTCAAGTGCCGCGCGGGAGGCGGCAAGTGCGCGCCCGATGTGCACCGGGGCGGGCAGCTCGTTCGAGTCGGCCGCAAAGGCGGCGAGCCTCGCGGCCTGGCCGCGCAGCGCGGCGGCGGACCGCCCGGACACCACCCACGGCACCGCTGTCAGTTCGCCCAACGGGCCCTGGGCTGACGGTGTTTCGTCCACGGACGCGGGTTCGTCGGCCTGGGGTGCGTCTTCCAGGATCACGTGGGCGTTCGTCCCGCTGATGCCGAAAGAGGACACGCCGGCCCGGCGCGGGCGGTCCCCGCGCTTCCAGTCGACCGGCTGTTCCAGCAGACGGACCGCGCCCGCGGACCAGTCGACGTTCGAGGTGGGCGCGTCGACGTGCAGGGTGCGCGGCAGCTTCTCCTCCTGGAGGGCCAGCACCATCTTGATGACACCGGCCATACCGGCGGTGTGCGCGGTGTGGCCCAGGTTCGACTTGACCGACCCGAGCCACAGCGGGCGGCCTCCCGTGCGGCCCTTGCCGTACGTGGCGAGCAGCGCCTGCGCCTCGATCGGGTCGCCGAGCGTCGTGCCCGTACCGTGCGCCTCGACCGCGTCCACCTCGTCCCCGGTCAGACCGGCGTTGGCGAGGGCCGCGCGGATGACGCGCTGCTGGGAAGGGCCGTTCGGCGCGGTGAGGCCGTTGCTCGCGCCGTCCTGGTTGAGGGCTGAACCGCGCACCACCGCGAGGACGTTGTGGCCGTTGCGGCGTGCGTCGGAGAGCCGTTCGACAAGGAGCATGCCGACGCCCTCGGACCAGGCGGTGCCGTCGGCCCCGGCGGCGAACGCCTTGCAGCGGCCGTCGGGCGCGAGGCCGCGCTGTCGGCTGAAGTCGACGAAGACCCACGGCGTGGGCATCACGGCCACACCGCCGACCAGCGCGAGCGTGGATTCGCCGTTGCGCAGGGACTGGACGGCCAGGTGCAGGGCCACGAGCGACGACGAGCACGCGGTGTCGACGGTCAGCGCGGGGCCTTCGAGGCCCAGGGAGTACGAGACGCGGCCGGAGATGACGCTGATGAAGGAGCCGGTGCCGGTGTAGCCCTCGACGCCTTCGGGCACCTGCTGCATGGTGGTGAGGTAGCCGGTCCCCGCGGCGCCCACGAACACGCCGGTCTTGGTGCCCTTGAGCGAGCTGGGGTCGATACCGGCGCGCTCCAGCACCTCCCACGACGACTCCAGGACGAGCCGCTGCTGCGGGTCCATGCCCAGGGCCTCACGCGGCGAGACGCCGAACAGCTCAGCGTCGAAGTCCCCTGCCCCGTCGAGGAATCCGCCTTTGAGGAGGTACGTCTTGCCGGGCGCGTCGGGGTCCGCGTCGTAGAGGGCCTCGGTGTCCCAACCTCGGTCGGCCGGGAAGTCGGCGATGGCGTCGCCGCCGGTGTCGAGCAGCCGCCAGAAGTCCTCGGGTGTGCCGACGTGACCGGGGAACCGGCAGGCCATGCCGACGATCGCGATCGGCTCGCTCTCCCGGTCCTTGACCTCCTGCAACTCCTGCCGGGTCTGGTGCAGGTCGGCCGCCACGCGCTTCAGGTAGCCGACCAGCTTGTCGTCGTTCGTCATCCGAGGCGTTCCTCCTCCGAGCGGTTACGGGATGTCCTGCGTCGTGTGGCCCGCCCGGCGCTCGTGCCGCCGCGCCGGGCGTGGCCGCTCAGGAGATCCCGAGCTCGTTGTTGATGAAATCCAGCACCTCGTCGGCGGATGCCGACTTCAGCCGGTCGGCGGCACCGGTCTCGCGTGTGCCTGAGCCGGTCTCGGTGCCGGAGCCGCGCCAGAGAGCGAGCAGTGCCTCCAGCCGGCGGCCGACCGCGGCGCGCTGGTCCGCGTCCACGTCCTCGGCCGCGACGGTGGCGAGCTGGGTCTCCAACGCCGCCAGTTCGGCCAGGAGTTCATCGGCACCCGGCGATTGTTCGTCGGGCAGCAGCGTGCCGAGCAGGTGCGCGGCGAGCGCGTCGGGGGTGGGGTGGTCGAAGACCACGGTGGCCGCGAGCCGCTGTCCGGTGGCGGTGCCGAGGCGGTTGCGCAGCTCGACTCCGGTGAGCGAGTCGAAGCCCAACTCTTTGAACGCGCGCGCCGGATCGACGGCGGCCGACGATCCGTGGCCGAGCACCGCCGCGACGTTGGTACGCACCATGTCGACGAGTACGGCGCTGCGCTCGGCGGCGCCGAGCGCGGCGAGGCGCGCGGCCAGGTCCGCGCCGCCCGAACGCTCCGCAGGGACAACGGCTTTGGCGGCACGGCGCTGCGGAGTACGGCTCGTCAGGCCGCGCGCGAGAGCGCGGAAGGCTTCTCCCGCGGTCTGTTCGTCCGCCGTCTCGGGCGCGAGGCGGGCGGTGACGGCGAGCGGTACGTCCCAGCCGACGGCCGCGTCGAACAGCCCGATTCCCTGCTCGACGCTCATCGGCACCACGCCGCTACGGGCCAGGCGTGCCCGGTCCACCTCGCCGAGAGAGCCCGTCAGCTCCGAGTCGGTGGCCCAGTGTCCCCATGCCATCGACACACCCGCCGCCCCGCTCGTACGGCGCACACCGGCCAGAGCGTCCAGGAACGTGTTCGCCGCCGCGTAGTTCGCCTGCCCCGCCGTGCCCACCACGCCCGCGAGAGACGAGAACAGCACGAACAGCGACAGGTCCAAGTCCCGGGTCAGCTCATGCAGATGCCACGCGCCATCCACCTTCGCGCCCAACACCGCGCGCACCCGGCCTTCGTCCAGGCCACCGATCAGCGCATCGTCCAGCGCGCCCGCGCAGTGCACCACACCGCCCAACGGCCGTTCCCCGCCAAAGCGCGCGAGCAGCCCGGCCGCCTCGTCCCGGACCGCGACATCACACGCCACGACCTCGACCCGCGCGCCCCCCGCCTCCAACTCCGCCACCAACTCGGCGGCTCCGGGAGCGTCCTTCCCTCGTCGGCTGGCCAGCACCAGATCCCGGACCCCGTACGAGGACACCAGATGCCGGGCGACCAAGCCGCCCAGCAGACCCGTACCACCCGTGATCACCACCGCACTCGCGGCATCGACCGCACGCGGAAGACGCAGCACGACCTTGCCGACATGCCGCGCCTGCGACATGAACCGCAACGCCTCGTCCGCCCGACGTACGTCCCACACCCGCACCGGCAACGGCTCCAGCACACCCTCCGCGAACAACCCCGCCAACTCCCGCAGGATCTCGCCGACTCGCTGCGGGTCCGCCTTCGCCAGGTCGTAGGCCCGGTAGGTCACACCGGGGTGCTCGGCGGCGACGGCCTCCGGGTCGCGGATGTCGGTCTTGCCCATCTCCAGGAACCGGCCGCCGCGCGGCAGCAACCGCAACGACGCGTCCACGAACTCCCGTGCCAGGCAGTCCAGTACGACGTCGACTCCGTCGCCCCCGGTGGCGGTCATGAAGGCGTCCTCGAAGGCCAGGGTCCTGGAGGACGCGATGTGCTCCGCGTCGAAGCCCATGTCCCGGAGGGTGTCCCACTTGCCCTCGCTGGCGGTCCCGAAGACCTCGGCACCCCAGTGCCGGGCCAACTGCGTGGCCGCCATCCCCACACCACCGGTCGCCGCGTGGATCAACACCCGCTGCCCGGAACGCAGTTCGCCAAGGTCGACGAGACCGATCCACGCCGTGAGGAACACCGCGGGGACGGCGGCGGCCTGCTCGAAACTCCAGCCCTCCGGCACCCGGACGACCAACCGCTCGTCCACCACCGCCAACGGCCCGAACGACTCCGGCAGCAGACCCATCACCCGGTCACCCACCACAACACCCGCGACACCGGGCCCGACCTCGACCACGACACCCGCACCCTCGCAGCCGAGCGACTCCTCGGTGCCGACCATGCCCAGACTGACCACGACATCACGGAAGTTGACACCGGCCGCGCGGATCCCGACCCGGATCTGGCCGGGGGCGAGCGGCGCCTCGGCAGCGGGGTGGGGGGCCAGGGCGAGCCCGTCGAGCGTCCCTTCGGAGGCGACCAGTCGCCACGCGCCCTCGGCGGGCGGCACCAACCCCCCGCCACCGGCAGGCGCCCGCACCAGCCTCGGCACCAGCACCTCACCGCCACGCACCGCCACCTGCGCCTCACCAGCCGCCACCGCGACACCGAGCACCGCACCGAGATCCGCGGCCGTCTCCACGTCGTGGTCGGTGTCGACCAGCAGCAGGCGCCCGGGGTTCTCGGCGAGCGCGCTGCGCACCAGGCCCCACACCGGGGCGTGGACGAGATCGGCGACAGGCTCACCGCTGTGAGTGGACACCGCGCCACGGGTGACGAGGACCAACCGCGAATCAGCGAAACTCTGCTGGGCCAGCCACTTTTGAACCAAGCTCAGCACGCCGGTGACAGCGTCGCCGACCGCGCCCGGCACGCCGTCGGAGACTGAGGCCGGGGGCAGGACCACGGCGACCAGCGGCGGCACCGGCTCTGAGGCGGCGGCCAGGGCAGTGAGGCCCGCTGTTCCCGGCACGAGGACGCAATCGGCCGTCGCCGCGTCGCTCTCCGTGGGCATCGCGCGGACCCAGTCCACCCGGAACAGGCCGTCGACCGTGTCCGAGCCGGTACCGCGGAGCTGGTCGCCCGACACCGCGCGCAGCACGAGGGACGTCACCGACAGGACCAGGGTGCCTGCGGTGTCGGTCACCGTCACTGACACCGTGTCAGGTCCCGAGGCTCGCAGCCGTACGCGTACGGAGGTCGCGCCGACCGCGCCCAGCACGACATCGGACCAGACGAACGGCAGCCGGACCGGCGAGCCGTGAGGGTGCTCCAGCAGTACGGCCTGGATCGCGGCGTCGAGCAGGGCGGGGTGGATGCCGAACCGGGCCGCGTCCTTGACCGCGGACTCCGGCAACGCCACTTCCGCGTAGAGCTCGTCGCCGTCGCGCCATGCGGCCCGCAGGCCCTGGAAGGCAGGGCCGTAGCCGTAACCTGCCGCCGCTGCCCGCTCGTAGAAGCCGTCGACCGGCACCGGCTCGGCTCCCGGCGGCGGCCACGCGGTGAGCGTGTCCGGGGTGTCAGGGCTGTCGTCGAGCAACGTGCCGGCGGCGTTACGCGTCCAGGGCCGGTCACCCGGCGCGGCGCTCTCCGCGCGGGAGTGGATGCCGAGTTCGCGCCGCCCGTCTCCGTCGGGCGCGCCGACGGAGACCTGCACCTGCACGCCGCCGCCCTCCGGCACCACCAACGGCACCTGAAGCGTCAGCTCCTCAACCCGCCCGGACCCGACCTCGTCCGCCGCGCGCAACGCCCATTCGGCCAAGGCCGCGCCCGGCACCAGCACGGTCCCCTCCACCCGGTGATCGCGCAGCCACGCGTGCGACGCCAGCGACAGCCGACCCGTGAACACGACCTGATCCGAATCGGCCAGCCGCACCACCGCACCCAACAGCGGGTGATCGACGGCCTCCTGCCCGAGCCCGCTGGGATCGCCGCTGCGGCTGCCCTCACCGGTCAGCCAGTAGCGCTCGTGTTGGAAGGCGTAGGTGGGCAGGTCGACGTGGTGGGCGGGGGTTCCGGCGAAGACGGAGCGCCAGTCGACGGGCAGGCCGCGTACCCAGCCCTCCGCGAGGGACGTCAGGAAGCGCTCCTGGCCGCCTTCGTCCCGGCGGAGGGTGCCCAGGGCGACGGCGTCCGATCCCGCGTCCTCGAACGTCTCGGCCAGACCGACCGCGAGGACGGGGTGCGGGCTGGACTCCACGAAGTACGTGAAGCCGTCGGCGAGGAGGGCCCGGACGGTCTCGTCGAAACGGACTTCCTGGCGGAGGTTGGTCACCCAGTACTCGGCGTCGAGCGTGGTCGTGTCGATACGGCCGCCGGTCACCGTGGAGTAGAACGGAACCTGCGAGGACTGCGGCTCGATGCCGGACAGGGCCTCAACGACCTCGTCACGTATCGCGTCGACCTGCACCGAGTGCGAGGCATAGTCCACATCGATACGACGCGCCCGTACGCCCCCGGCCTCACACGCCGTCAGCAGCTCATCCAACGCGCCGGGCTCACCCGAAACCACCGTGGACGAAGGCCCGTTCACCGACGCAACGGAAATACGACCGTCCCACCGCGCGATCCGCTCACGTACGTCCTCCACAGGCAGCGCGACCGACACCATCCCGCCCCGGCCCGACAACGACCCGCGAATCGCCTTCGCCCGCAACGCCACCACACGCGCCGCGTCCTCCACCGACAACGCACCCGCCACGCAAGCAGCGGCAATCTCGCCCTGGCTGTGACCGATCACCGCACCCGGCTCAACACCCACCGACCGCCACACCGCCGCCAGCGACACCATCACCGCCCACAACGCACCCTGAACCACCACCACATCGTCCAAAGCCCCGTCGCGGATCGCCTCCACCACCGACGACCCCACATGAGGCAACAACGCCGCGTCACACTCCGCCAACCGCGCCCCGAACACCGGCGAAGAGTCCAACAACCCCAACGCCATCCCCACCCACTGCGACCCCTGACCAGGGAAAACAAACACCACCCGGCCGGGGTCCCGCACCGTCGCGCCCGACACCACGCGGGCGGCCGGGGCGTCGTCGGCCAGGGCGCCGAGCCCCGAGACGGCCTCGGCGATGTCCGGGGCCAGCACCACGCTCCGGTGCTCCAAGGCGGTGCGGGACGTCGCGAGGGAGAAGCCGACGTCCGCCGGGGAGTTCTCCGCGCCCCCCGCCTCGACGAAGGCCGCAAGGCGTCCGGCCTGGCCGCGCAGCGCGTCCGCCGACCGCGCGGACACCACCCACGGCACCACCGTCAGCGACCCCAACGGGCCTGCGTCCGGCGTGACTTCGGGCTCGGAGGTCCGCGACGGCTCGGCCTCTTCCAGGATCACGTGCGCGTTCGTCCCGCTGATGCCGAACGACGAGACGGCGGCCCGGCGCGGGCGGTCGCCCGGGGTCCAGTCCTGGGAGTCGGTCAGCAATTCGACGGCTCCGCTCGACCAGTCCACGTGCGGCGTCGGCTCATCCACGTGGAGGGTGCGCGGCAGCACACCGTGGCGCATCGCCTGGACCATCTTGATCACGCCCGCGACCCCGGCGGCGGCCTGCGTGTGCCCGATGTTCGACTTCACCGAGCCCAGCCACAGGGGCAGTTCACCGGCCCGCTCCTGTCCGTACGTCGCGAGCAGCGCCTGCGCCTCGATGGGGTCGCCCAGTGCCGTGCCGGTCCCGTGCGCCTCGACCACGTCGATATCGGCGGCCGTCAGACCGGCACTGTCCAACGCGGCGCGGATCACCCGCTCCTGCGACGGACCGTTGGGCGCGGTCAGCCCGTTCGACGCGCCGTCCTGATTCACCGCGGAGCCCCGCATCACCGCCAGCACCCGGTGACCATTGCGCCGCGCGTCCGACAGCCGCTCCAGCAACAGCACACCGACGCCCTCACCCCAACCGGCACCGTCCGCCGCAGCCGAGAACGCCTTGCTCCGGCCGTCGGGCGCCATGCCCCGCTGGCGGCTGAACTCCACGAAGACCCACGGGGTCGCCATGACGGTGACGCCGCCGGCCAGGGCGAGCGAGCACTCCCCCGACCGCAGGGCCTGCGCCGCCAGGTGCATCGCGACCAGCGACGACGAGCACGCCGTGTCCACCGTCATCGCCGGGCCCTCGAAACCGAAGGTGTAAGAGACCCGGCCGGAGGCGACGCTGCCCTGCGTGCTGGTGACGGCGTAGCCCTCCAGTTCTTCGGGGCGGTCGCCGGTGGAGCCGTAGTCGTGGTGCATGACGCCGGTGAAGACACCCGTCGAACTGCCCTTCAGCGAACCGGGATCAATACCCGCCCGCTCCAACACCTCCCACGACGCCTCCAGCAGCAACCGCTGCTGCGGATCCATCGACAACGCCTCACGCGGAGACACCCCGAAGAACCCCGCGTCGAACTCACCCGCGCCATAAAGGAACCCGCCCTCACGCGCATAACTCCGCCCCGCCACACCAGGATTCGGATCGAACAACTCCCCGATGTCCCACCCCCGGTCCACCGGGAACCCCGACACCGCATCCCCACCCGAAGCGACCAGCGACCACAACTCCTCAGGCGAACCCACACCACCCGGATACCGACACGCCATCCCCACAATCACCACCGGATCGGTGTCACTGTCCGGAGCGGACGCCCGGCCTGCCGCGTCGGCCGGGGCCGTTGCCGCCGCCTGGCCCGGCATGTCGGCGCCCAGCACGAGGGTGCGGAGGAAGCCGGTGAGCGCCTGGGGCGTCGGGTAGTCGAAGACGAGGGTGGCGGGGAGCCGGAGGCCGGTGGACGTGGCGAGGGCGTTGCGGAGTTGCAGGGCGGTCAGCGAGTCGAAGCCGAACTCCTTGAAGCTGCGGCGCGCGGAAATCGTGTCCGGTGTCGGCAACGCGAGGACGGCGGCGGCCTGTTCACGGATCAGATCGAGCAGGAGCCGGTCCTGTTCCTGCGGTTCGAGGCCGGTGAGGCGGTGCCGCAGGTCGCTGGCGCTGTCGGCCGGTGCGGCCGCCGCGGCGGTGCGCCGTGCGCGGACCAGGCTGCGGAAGGCGGGCCGCAGGGAACCGCGGGCGGCCTCGGTGCGTAGGGCGGTCAGGTCGAGCGAGACGGGGACGAGGCACGACGTGTCGGTGGCGGTGGCCGCGTCGAACAGGGCCAGGCCGAGGTCGGCGGCCAGCGGCCGGACGCCGGAGGCGCGCAGCCAGGCGAGGTCGCCGTCGTCCAAGTGGGCGCGCATGCTGCCGGCTTCTTCCCACAGGCCCCAGGCGAGGGAGTGCGCGGGCAGGCCCTCGGCGCGGCGGCGCGTGGCGAGGGCGTCGAGGAAGGCGTTGGCGGCTGCGTAGTCGGCCTGGCCGGGGTTGCCGAAGGTCGCGGCGATGGAGGAGAACAGCACGAACAGCGACAGGTCCAAGTGCCGGGTCAGCTCGTGCAGATGCACCGCCGCGTCCACCTTGGGCGTCAGCACGCGCGACAGTTGGTCGTCGGTGAGGGACAGCACGAGTCCGTCGTCGAGCACACCGGCCGCATGCACCACGCCCGTCAGCGGCCGGTCGGAGGGAATCGCCTCCAACAGCGCGGCCAAAGACGACCGGTCGGCCGCGTCGCAGGCGACGATGTCGACGGTCTCCGCGCCGTCGGCGCGGAGCCGGGCCCTGAGGTCGGCGGCGCCGTCCGTGTCGGGTCCGCGGCGGCTGGTCAGGACGAGGTGCCGGACGCCGTGTTCGGTGACCAGGTGACCGGCCAGGAGCGAGCCGAGGGCGCCGGTCCCGCCGGTGATCAGGACCGTGCCGTGCGGGTCGGCCTCGGTGCGGTGCGGGTCATCGGGGGTGCCGGGCGCCTCGGACGCGGCGCCGGGGGTGGCGCGGACCAGCCGGGGCAGCCGTATCTCGCCCGCGCGCAAGGCGATCTGCGCCTCGTCCCGCGCGACGGCGGTGGCGACGGCCGCGGCCAGTGCGTCCCGGGACGCCGCTGTGTCGTCCGTGTCGACCAGGACGAGGCGGCCGGGGTGCTCGGACTGGGCGCTGCGGATCAGGCCCCAGACGGGTGCCGTCGCCAGATCGGCGACGTCCTCGTCGGTTCCCGCCGCCACCGCACCGCGCGTCAGCACGACCAGGCGCGACGTGCTCAGCCGCTCGTCGCCGAGCCAGGTCTTGAGCACGGCCAGCGCCTCGGCGGTCGCGGCGTGGGCGCGGGCGGGCAGTGCCGCGTCGACCGGCGTACGAGTCGGCGTCGCGCCCTCGTGGCCCGCCGTCCCACTCCCGTCGCCGAGGACACCGTTCACGCCGACAGGCTGCCCGCCCTCGTAGCCCGACGCCCCGCTCCCGTAGCGGTCGCCGTCGCCGTCGCCGTCGCCCAGCGGACCCTTCGCGCCGCCCGGCTCCTCGTGCCCCCACCCGCCGAGCCGTACCAGTGCCGTCTGCGGCGCCTCGATGGCGCCCGCGTCGATCCGGGCGAGCAGTTCCGCGATGTCGGGCACGCCGTCGTCGCCCGTGCCGTGACCGATGGCCAGCCATTCGGCCGCGGGCTCCGCGGTCGCGGCGGGCTGCCAGTCGAGCCGGAAGAGCGCCTGGTCCGCGGGGGTGTTGGCGGGGCCTCCCGCCGGGCTCAACTGCGTCTCGCCTATGGGCAGCAGGGTGAGCGCCTCGATGGACGCGACGGGCGCGCCGGTGGCGTCCGCGAGGGTCAGGGCGACGGTGTCCGGGCCGTCGGGAGTGACGCGGACGCGGACCGCCGAGGCGTGGACGGCGTGCAGAGCGAGCCCGCGCCAGGCGAACGGCAGCCGCAGGCCGTCGACATGGGCCAGCGAAATGTGCAACGCGGCGTCCAGCAGGGCGGGATGGACGCCGTACGATCCGGCGTCGGTGGCCTGCTCGTCGCCGAGAGCGACGTCGGCGTAGAGGTGCTGACCCGACCGCCAGGCGGCGCGGACGCGGCGGAAGGCCGGACCGTAGCCGTAACCGGTCGCGTCCAGGTCCGCGTAGAACTCCTCGACGGGCACCGGCCGGGCGTCGGCCGGGGGCCAGGCGGTGAGGGGTTCGGGAGCGGCGGGCGCCTCGGAGGCGAGGACGCCTGCGGCGTGCCGGACCCAGGGGCCGGTGTCGACGGCTCCGGAGTCGTCGTACGCGTCGGCGCGGTCGGGTCGTGAGTGGATTCGCAGTTCGCGGCGGCCGGTCGTGTCCGGTGCGCCGACGGTGAGTTGGAGGTGGACGCCGTCCTGGCCCGTGAGGACCAGCGGTGCTTCCAGGGTGAGTTCCTCGACCTGGGCGCATCCGGTCAACTCGGCCGCGTGCAGCGCCAGTTCGGCGAAGGCCGCGCCGGGCAGCAGCACCGTGTCAAGGGCGGCGTGGTCCGCCAGCCACGGATGGGTGCGCAGCGAGATCCGGCCGGTGAGCAACAGGGTGTCGGTGTCGGCAAGTTGTACGGCCGCGCCCAGCATCGGGTGCCCGGTCGCGGACAGGCCGAGGCCGTCCGTTCCCGCGCCCGCGCCCGCCGCCGACTCCAGCCAGTACCGCGCCCGTTGGAAGGCGTAGGTGGGCAGGTGGACGCGGCGCCCGTCGGTCGCGGGCAGCAGGCGGGTCCAGTCGACGCCGGGCAGGCCGCGGACCCAGCCTTCGGCGACGGAGGTGAGGAAGCGGTCGGCGCCGCCTTCGTCGCGGCGGAGCGTGCCGAGGGCGAGGGCGTCGGTCCCGGCGTACTCGAACGTCTCCTGCATGGCGGGGGTGAGTACGGGGTGGGCGCTGATCTCGACGAAGAACCGGAAGCCGTCGTCGAGGAGGGTGTGGACGGCGGTCTCGAAGTCGACCGGCCTGCGGGCGTTCTCGAACCAGTAGTCGGCGTCGAGCCCGTGTCCGTCGAGCGCGCCTGCGGTGACGGTCGAGTAGAACGGGACATCGCCCGCGGCGGGCGTGACGTCGGCGAACATCTGCGTGATGCGGTCGCGCAGCGGGTCGACCTGGGCGCAGTGCGAGGCGACGGTGGAGCCGATGACGCGGGCCCTGATCCCCTCGTCCTTGCAGGCGGCGACGAATTCGGCGAGCGAGGTCTCGTCCCCGGCGACGGTCTGCGCGGTGGGTCCGTTGCGTCCGGCCGCGGTAAGGCGGCCGTCCCACGCGGCCAGCCGCTCTTCCAGCGCCTGCGCGCTCAGCGCGACCGAGGCGACGGCGCCGTTGCCGACGAGTTCCTCGCCGAAGAGCGCGCTGCGCAGGACGACGACGCGGACGGCGTCGGCGAGGGTGAGGGCGCCCGCGACGCAGGCCGCGGCGATCTCGCCCTGGCTGCTGCCGACGACGGCGCCCGGCTCGACGCCCGCGGCGCGCCACATCGCGGCCAGGGAAACGTTGACGGCGAACAGCACCGGTTGGAGTACGTCGATCCGGTCGAGCGGCGGCGCGTCCGGGGCGGCGCGCAGCACAGCGGTGGCCGACCAGTCGACGTACGCGGCCGTCTCCCGCTCGCACTCGGCGAAGCGGCGGGCGAACACCGGTGAGGTGTCGAGGAGTTCGGCGGCCATGCCGCGCCACTGGGAGCCCTGGCCGGGGAAGACGAACACGGTCCGGCCGCGCAGGTCGGCCGCGCCGACGACGGCGTGGGGGGTGGGCGCGCCGACGGCGACGGCGGTCAGCGCGTCACGGGTCCCGTCGGGGTCGGCGGCGAGCACGACGGCCCGGTGTTCGAGTACGGCGCGGGCGGTGGCCAGGGCATGGCCGGTGGCGGCCCGGCCGTCACCCGTACTCGCTGGGCCGTCTGCCCCGGCCTCGCCCGTCCAGTCGCGGATACGGGCGGCCTGGGCGCGCAGCGCGGCGGCCGACTGTCCTGACACCGGCCACGGTGCGGGGGCGCCGGTGAGGATCGGGAGCGCCCGCGGGTCCCCGGCCCCACCCTCGGAAGCGGAAACGGAAGCGGGTACGGATGCGGATGCGGATTCGACCTCGACCTCGACCTCGGCCTCGGACGCGCCGGGCGCGGCCAGGGGGCTCGCGGGAGCCTCCGGCTCCGCCTCCTCCAGGATCACGTGCGCGTTCGTGCCGCTGATGCCGAACGACGAGACGCCCGCGCGCCGCGGCCGGTCCCCGCGCTTCCACGCCACCGCTTCGGTGAGGAGCGTGACGGCGCCGGACCAGTCGACGTGCGGCGAGGGAACGTCGGCGTGCAGGGTGCGGGGCAGTTCCTCGTGGCGCAGGGCCTGCACGATCTTGATCACGCCCGCGATGCCCGCCGCGGCCTGGGTGTGCCCGATGTTGGACTTCACCGAGCCGAGCCGGAGCGGCCGGTCCTCGGGGCGGCTCCGCCCGTAGGTGGCCAGCAGCGCCTGCGCCTCGATCGGGTCGCCGAGCGTCGTGCCGGTGCCGTGCGCCTCGACCACGTCCACGTCGGCGGCGGCGACCCGCGCGTCGGCGAGCGCGTCACGGATCACCCGCTCCTGCGAGGGGCCGTGCGGCGCGGTCAGGCCGTTGCTCGCGCCGTCCTGGTTGGTGGCCGAGCCGCGGATCAGGGCCAGCACCTGGTGGCCGTTGCGGCGCGCGTCGGAGAGCCGCTCGACCACGAGGACGCCGACGCCCTCGGACCAGCCGGTGCCGTCGGCGGCGGCGGAGAACGCCTTGCAGCGGCCGTCGGGGGACAGCGCCCCCTGTCGGCTCAGCTCCACGAACATGCCGGGCGTGGACATGATCGTGACGCCGCCCGCGATCGCCATCGTGCACTCGCCCGACCGCAGCGACCGTACCGCCCAGTGCAGTGCGACCAGGGACGACGAGCAGGCCGTGTCCAGGGTGACGGCAGGGCCCTCGAGGCCCAGGGTGTAGGCCAGCCGTCCCGAGGCGACGCTGGTGAGGGTGCCGGTGAGCCGGTGGCCCTCGACGCCGTCCGCGCCGTACTGGAGCTGCGGCCCGTATTCCTGGAACATCGCGCCGAAGAAGACGCCGGTGCGGGTGCCGCGCAAGGACAGCGGGTCCATCCCGGCGCGCTCCACCGCCTCCCACGAGGTCTCCAGCAGCAGCCGCTGCTGCGGGTCCATGGCCAGGGCCTCGCGCGGCGAGATCCCGAACAGCCCGGCGTCGAAGTCCGGTGCGCCGTCGAGGAATCCGCCGTGCCGGACGTAGCTGGTGGCCGCGCGCCGCGCCTGCGGGTCGTAGAGGCGCTCGATGTCCCAGCCGCGGTTGTCGGGGAAGTCGCCGATGACGTCCCGGCCGTCCGCGACGACGTCCCACAGCGCCTCGGGCGAGTCGACGCCGCCAGGGAGTCGGCAGGCCATGGCGACGATGGCGATCGGGGAGTCGTCGGCGTCCGGGTGGTCAGCGGGGGGCGCCGCGGTGTCGTTCCCCGCGGGTCCCGCGTCGAGCAGGGCGGCGCGCAGGTGGCGGGCGAGCGCGGACGGCGTGGGCTGGTCGAAGAGGACGGTGGCGGGCATCGCCACCTCGGCCTGCTCGGCGATCCGGTTGCGGAGCTGGACCGACAGGTGCGAGTCGAACCCGAGGTTCTTGAAGGTCTGTTCGGGGTCGAGCGCGTCCGGCGACGGCTGTCCCGCGACCGCCGCCGCGTGCGCCAGAACGAAGCGCAGCAGCGTCGAATCCCGCTCGGCCGGGCGCAGCGCGGCCAGTCGGGCGGCGAACGACGAGGCGGCGGCGGCCGGTTCGGCACCGAAGTCCCGGTCCTCGTCGTGCTCGGCGTCCCGGACGGTGCGCCGGGCCGGTACGGCGGCGGTTCCCGCGCGTCGCCGACGGCGGCCGGTCGCGGTGTCCAGCCAGTGGCGGCGGCGCTGGAACGCGTAGGTGGGAAGGGCCACTTGGGCCGGGGGCGTGTCGGCGAAGACGGCCTGCCAGTCGACCGGCAGGCCACGTACCCAACCCTCGGCCAGCGAGGTCAGGAAGCGTGCCTGGCCGCCCTGGTTCCTGCGCAGCGTGCCGAGCGCCACCGCGTCGAACCCGGCGTCCTCGAACGTCTCGGCCAGGCCCACCGCCAGCACGGGGTGCGCGCTGGCCTCCACGAAGTAGCCGAACCCGTCCGCCAGCAGCGCGCGTACGGTCTCGTCGAACCGCACCTGCCCGCGGAGGTTGGCGAGCCAGTACGCGGCGTCCAGTTCCCGGGTGTCGAGCCGGCCGCCGGTGACCGTGGAGTAGAAGAGCACGTCGGACGCCACTGGGGTGACGCCGGCGAGGGCGTCCAGCACCTCCTCCCGGATCGCGTCGACCTGGACCGAGTGCGACGCGTAGTCGATGTCGACGCGCCGGGCGCGGATGCCCTCGGCGTCGCAGGCGGCGCGCAGTTCGGCGAGCGCGTCCAGCTCGCCCGACACCACGGTGGACGAAGGTCCGTTGACCGATCCGACGCACAGCCGGTCGCCCCAGCGGGTGAGGCGTTCGAGGACCGCGCCGACGGGCAGCCCGACCGAGAGCATCCCGCCGCGGCCCGACAGCGACGCGCCGATCACCTTCGCCCGCAGCGCGACCGTCTTCGCCCCGTCCTCGACGGACAGCGCGCCCGCGACGCAGGCGGCGGCGATCTCGCCCTGGCTGTGCCCGATGACGGCGCCGGGCTCGACACCGGCGGCGCGCCACACCTCGGCCAGCGACACCATCACCGCCCACAGCGCCGACTGGACGACGACCACATCGTCCAGGGCGCCCTCCCGGATCGCCTCGACCACCGAGCCGCCGAGATACGGGGCCAGCGCCGTGTCGCACTCCCCCATCCGGGCCGCGAACACCGGGGAGGAGGCGAGCAGTTCCATCGCCATGCCCGCCCACTGCGAGCCCTGACCCGGGAACACCAGGGCCACCCGGCTGCCTCCGGCGCGCACCGCGCCGCTCACGAGACCGGCCGCGGGCATGCCGGTGGCGAGCATGCCGACGGCGTCACGGGCCTCCGCGGGTCCGGCCGCGAGGACGACAGCGCGGTGCTCGAACGCCGCCCGGGAGAGGGCGAGGGCCCGGCCGACCGGGCGCAGGCTCGACGGGCCGTCGGCGGCGACGAGGACGGAGTCGGAGTCGGAGTCGGCATCGGCATCGGCGGCTTCGGCGACGGCGAGCAGGCGTTCGGCCTGGCCACGCAGTGCTGCGGCGGACCGCGCGGACACCGGCCAGGGCACGAGGTCGAGTTCACCGAGCGGTGACCGGGTCGCGGGGGCGGCGCCGGGGGCAGCCGCGTCGGGGAGGACGGAGGCCGAGGCCGAGGCCCATTCGCCCACCACCACATGGCAGTTGGTGCCTCCCATGCCGAAGGAGGAGACACCGCCCAGCAGCGGCCGGTCGGCGTCGGGCCAGGCGGTCGCCTCGTCCCCGGTCTGCACCCGCAGGCGGAGGTCCGCCAGCGCGATCTCCGGGTTCGGGCGGCGGTAGTTGAGGCTCGGTGGAAGTGCCCGGTGCTGGACGCTGAGGATGAGCTTGAGCAGGCCGGTCACGCCTGCGGCGCCTTCCAGGTGGCCGACGTTCGTCTTGACCGAGCCGACGGCCAGCGGCGCTCGCGGGTCGCGGCCGGCGCCGAGCACCGTACCGAGCGCGCGGGCCTCGACCGGGTCGCCGACGCGGGTGCCGGTGCCGTGCAGTTCGACGTACTGCACCTCGTCCGGTGCGACCCCGGCCTGCCGGTAGGCGCTGCGCAGCAGGTCCTCCTGCGCCGCCTGGTGCGGGCTGGTGAGGCCGGGGCCGCCGCCGTCGTTGTTGACGGCGCTGCCGAGCAGCACGCAGCGGATCGGGTCGCCGTCGGCGACGGCGTCGCTCAGCCGCTTGAGGACCAGGACCGCGCCGCCCTCACCGCGGACGTATCCGTTGGCGCGCTCGTCGAAGGTGTAACAGCGGCCGTCGGGAGAGAGCGCGCCGAAGGCGGTGATCCGCTCGGTGGTCTCCGGGACGAGGTTGAGGTTCACGCCGCCGGCCAGGGCGACCGCCGACTCGCCGGAGCGCAGGCTCTCGCAGGCGAGGTGGACCGAGACCAGCGAGGAGGACTGGCCGGCGTCGACGGTCAGGCTCGGCCCGTTGAGGCCCAGCGCGTAGGAGATACGGTTGGCGACGAGGCTGCGGTGCAGGCCGGTGAGGGTGTGGGCGGTGGCCGGTCCTGACCGGGCGCTGAGGGTCGCGTAGTCGTCGGCGATGACGCCGAGGAACACCCCGTAGGCGACGGGCTGTCGAGCCGTCTTCCCCGGGTGCTCCGCCGGGGCGGCCTCGGGGGCCCCGGTCCTGGAGGCGGGGTGCAGGGCGGCGAGGCCCGCGTCCTCCAGCGCCTCCCAGCCCAGTTCGAGCGCGAGCCGCTGCTGCGGGTCCATCTGGGCGGCCTCGCGGGGCGTGACGCCGAAGAACTCCGCGTCGAAGCCCTCGATCCGCTCGGCGTCCAGGAAGCCGCTGCGCTGCGGACCGGCCGCGCCCGGACCGCCCGGATCTCCTGGACCGCCCGGACCGCCCGGACCGCCCGGACCGATGTCCGAATCGGCGTCCGGCTCGGCGTCCGCGTCGCCCTGCACGGGCCAGCGCGGGGCGGCGAGTTCGGTCACGGCGTCCGCGCCGCCGCGCAGCAGGTCCCAGAACGCCGTCGGGTCGTCCGCTCCCGGCAGTCGGCAGGAGACCCCGATGACGGCGATGGGTTCGCCCGGCCCGGCGGGGTCGCCGCCGTGTCCGTTCAGCGAATTCCGGTCGGCATTTGTGTCCGCCACCAGTACGTCAGAGCTCCTTCGGAATCCCACGACCCGGGGGGTGATACAGGTCGCACGAAAACGCCAGACTTTCCACCACCTCGGTGGAATGCGGAGTGCGCGTCCCGATCGCCTCGGAATTGTCGCCCTCCGCGCCGTCATCCGTGGTTGCGGACAGGACGGACGTGGACCGGTAATCGATCCCATCAGCGTTCAACTGGCCAGTCAACCGGGGTCATTGACCGCACGACCCCTGCCCCCGCGGGGGTACCCCCTAAAACACGGCCCCCACCCCCTATACCTATTCCGGGGTTTGAGCCGCTGCCGCACGCTGTTACCGTCCACGGGCGATGAAATTCGGAATAATTCCTCATTCGCGGCGTGAAACAAGTGTCCGGCCACGGCCGCATCCGCACGCCGCGCGTCATACGCTGGGAGTCTCGCGTGACCGATTCCGCTGTGTCGCTGAGCCCGCCGTCGGCCGCCGACGGCGGCGCTGAACTGTTCGCGTGGCTGCGCCGGATGCGCGACGACCATCCGGTGTTCCGCGACGAGAACGGCAGTTGGCACGTCCTGCGGTACGCGGACGTGCAGCGGGTGCTGTCGGACCAGAAGGACTTCTCCTCCGACCCGACCCCGGTGTCACCGAAAGCGGCGGAGATCGCCCGCGGTGACCTGGCCCAGATCGATCCGCCCGAGCACCACCATCTGCGGCGCGGGATCAGCCGGGTGTTCACGCCCCGCACCGTGGCCGAACTGGAGCCGCGGATCGCCGAGATCGGCCAGGAACTGCTCGGCGCCACCGACGGCATGGACCGTTTCGACCTGGTGCGGCATCTGACCCATCCGCTGCCGGTGATCGTGATCGCCGAGCTGCTGGGCGTACCGGCCGAGGACCGGCCGATCTTCCGGCACTGGGCGGACCGCATCATCGCCGCCAAGATCGTCGGCATCGACCTGCCGGAGAACTACGAGCGCCTGCGGACCGCGATCGAGGAGATGGACTACTACCTCGACGGCATGCTGGAGGAGCGGCGATCCCGTCCCGGTGACGACCTGCTCAGCAAGATGGCCACCAGCGAGGTGGACGGCGAGCCGCTGTCGTCGGAGGAGGCCGTCAACTTCGCCCGGCTGTTGCTGATCGCCGGGCACATCACCACGACGATGATGCTGAGCAGCGCGATCCTGTGCTTCGAGGAGCACCCGGAGGCAGCCGCCGCGGTGCGCGCCGACCGCTCGCTGATCCCGGCCGCGCTGGAGGAAGTGATGCGCTACCGGCCGCCGTTCACCATCACCGGCCGGTACACCACCCGGGACGTGCCGATCGGCGGTGTGGTCATCCCCGAGCGGTCGATCGTCATCCCGTGGCTGGCGTCGGCCAACCGCGACGAGCGGCAGTTCGACGAGCCGGACCGGTTCGACATCACCCGTACGCCCAACGCGCACGTCGCGTTCGGCAAGGGCATCCACTTCTGCATCGGTGCGCCGCTGGCCCGGCTGGAGGGGCGAGTGGCCCTCAATCTCCTCCTCGACCACTACCAGGACGTGCGGCTCGACCGCAGCGAGCCGCTGGAGTTCTACGACCGGAACTTCTTCGGAGTGAAGTCGCTGCCGGTGTCGGTCGTCCACGCGTGACCGCCGTGGCCTCCCCTTCAGGTCCCCACGGCCCTCGCCCTGCGCCCGGCCGTCCGAACGCCTTCCCGACTTCCCGTCCCACCCCTCCCCCGACTTCCCGTCCCATCACCCTCCCGACCATCGGAGCAGCCACGATGACCGACGAGAAACGGGCCAAGTGGCTCATTCTCGAACACTGTCGGATGATCAACGACGGAAATGTGGAGGGCCTGCTCCAGCTCTACGCCGAGGACTGCACCTTCGAGGACCCGGTGGGCAACGGCGAGCAGCACGGCCTGCACGCGCTCAGCCAGCGCGCCGCCGCCGCCGTCTTCTCCGGCGCCTTCGAGGACGCGGCCATGCCGGTGGCGTCCAAGGACGGCCAGTGGGCGTCGGTGCCGATGGTCTCGACCTTCAACTACCTGCCGCTGGCGGGTCCCGCGATGACCGAGTCGGGCCTGCTGCCGCCGGTCCCGCCGGAGGACCCGGAGGAGAAGATGATCCGGGTGAACATCGTGATGACGATCCACGTCAACGAAGTCGGCCTGGTCGACCGGATGATGGCGCTGTACGGCAGCTCCGACGTCACCCTCATCGACCGGAAGTGACGGACCGCTGACCGCCCCTGGCCGGGCGGAGCGGCACGGTGGCGCGCACCCGCGACGGGTGCGCGCCACCGCCGTTGTCAGCCCACCGGGGTACGGAACCGGTTGATCTCCGGCAGGTGCCGCTCACGCGTCTCGGGGTCGGTCACGCCGAGCCCCTCCTGGGGCGCCAGGCACAGCACGCCCACCTTCCCGCTGTGCTCGTTGCGGTGGACGGCGCGGGTCGCCTCCCCGGTGGCCTCCAGCGGGTAGACCGTCGACAGCGTCGGGTGCACCATCGCCTTGGTGATGAGGCGGTTGGCCTCCCACGCCTCGCGGTAATTGGCGAAGTGCGAGCCGACGATCCGCTTCAGCGACATCCACAGGTACCGGTTGTCGTACTCGTGCCGGAATCCGGAGGTGGACGCGCACGTGACGACGGTGCCGCCGCGGCGGGTGACGAAGACGCTGGCGCCGAAGGTCTCCCGGCCGGGGTGCTCCAGCACGATGTCCGGGTCCTCGCCGCCGGTCAACTCCCGTATCCGGCCGCCGAACCGCTTCCACTCGCGCGGGTCGGGCGTCTGCGGGTCCTTCCAGAACCGGTAGCCCTCCGCGGCCCGGTCGATGACCAGCTCCGCGCCCATGGCCCGCACCAGCTCGGCCTTGCGCGGGTCGGAGACCACGCACACCGGCACCGCCCCGCCGTTCAGGGCCAGTTGGGTGGCGTACGAGCCGAGGCCGCCGCCCGCGCCCCAGATCAGGACCACGTCGCCCTGCTTGAGCGAGGCGCCGTTGCGCGAGACGAGCTGGCGGTAGGCCGTGGAGTTCACCAGCCCGGACGACGCGGCCTCCTCCCACGTGAGGTGCGCGGGCTTGGGCATCAACTGGTTGGACTTGACGAGCGTCAGCTCCGCGAGGCCGCCGAAGTTCGTCTCGAAGCCCCAGATCCGCTGCTCGGGGTCGAGCATCGTGTCGTCGTGCCCGTCGGCGGACTCCAGCTCCACGCTCAGGCAGTGCGCGACCACCCGGTCACCCGGCTTCCAGTTGCGCACGCCGGGCCCCGTGCGCAGGACCACCCCGGCGACATCGGAGCCGAGGACGTGGTACGGCTGCGCGTGGCGCGCCGCCTCGGGGCTGCTGCGCGCGTACCGGTCGAGGAAGGTGAACGTGGGCAGCGGTTCGAAGATCGCGCTCCAGACCGTGTTGTAGTTGATCGCGCTGGCCATCACGGCGAGCAGCACCTCACCGGGGCCGGGTTCCGGGGTGGCGACGTCGATGGTGTGCAGGGACTTGGCAGGGTCCTTCTCGCGGGTCTCCAGCCCCTCGAACATGTCGGTCTCCTCGCGGAGCACAGCCGCGCCGCGGTAGCTCTCCGGCACCGGGAGCGCGAGGAAGTCCTCGGCTCCGGCACCCGCGCGCACGGCGTCGATGATCTGCTGCATGAGCGGTCCTCCCGTTGTGACCCGGCGGTCAGGCGATCTCGTTGGTCGGCATGTGCACTTCCAGCGGGAGTTGGTGCCGCCTGGTGATGTTGAGCTTGCGGTAGACCCGGGTCAGGTGCTGCTCGACGGTGCTGATCGTCACGAACAGCTTCGCCGAGATCTCCCGGTTGGTGTATCCGCAGGCCGCCAGGGCCGCGACCCGCTTCTCGGAATCGCTGAGCTTCGCCTCGGCCTCCGCGCCCAGCGCGTCGGCGGCGACCGGTTCTGCGAGCGCGGCGCCGGCCGGGGCGAGATCCTGGGCCCGTTCCCGCTCGCCCTCACGCAGCCGCTGCCCGGACTCCGCGCACAGCGGTTCCGCGCCGCACTCGCGGGCCAGGTGCAGGGCCCGGCGGGTGACGGCGATCGACCGTGTGGTCTCTCCCAGTTCGCGGTACGTCTCGCCCAGCACGCCCACGGTGCGGGCCAGTTCGAGCCGGTCGCCCGACCGGTGCAGGTCCTCGACCGCCCTGGCCAGCAGCGACGGCCGGAGCTTGAGGTCGACGCTCTGCGCGCGCAGCCGCAGCGTGACACCGCGCACCCGCGGGTGCACCGCGTCCGGCATCCGCAGCTGGTCCACGATCAACCGCTCGGCGCGGTCGTGCTGTTCGAGACGGCACAGGGCCTGCGCGGCGTCGGTGCGCCAGGGCAGCAGCACCGGTCGGTCGACGCCCCAGCGGACGGCGAAGCGTCCCGCGGTCTTGAAGTCGGTCAGCGCGGCCTCGGGTTGGCCGGTGGCCAGGTAGAAGTGGCCGCGCGCCCGCAGGTATCCGAGACCGTAGACGCTCTTGAGCAGGGCGTCGGGAATCGGCTGGTTGAGCCGCCGCGCCGCGGCCGTGTAGTCGCCCGCGGCCGTGTGCGTGAGGATCAGCACGGCCAGCGGACCGCCGACGAAGAAGCTGCCGTTGTGGGCGGAGACGCTGTTCAGCGACTCCTGCGCGTACTCCGCGGCGGCCTCCAGCCGCCCACCGCGCAGCGCGATGTCGGCCCGCAGGCCGACGAACACCGCCCGCCAGCCCGGCGCCCGCCGCCGGTCGGCCTCCTCCTGGAATCTGCGGCAGGCGTCGTCGGCGGCTTCGAGCCGGTCGCCGAAGTACAGCGACACCACGGCGTTGACAATCGGCGTCAGCGTCACGTCCATCAGCGGGGACACCCGCAGAAAGCGTTCGGCCGAGGTCTCCACGCCGGTGTCGGGCGACAGGACCGGGCAGCGCAGCGACCCGTCGGGGGACGGATGCGCCACCGCTTCCGCGGATATCGGGTGGTCCTGCAACCCCGGGTCGCCGCCCTCGCCGCACCACTGCCCGGCCAGGGGCGTCAGTTGACCGAGCGCCGCCTGCGCCGCGCCCCACTGGCCGGACGACGCCCTCGCCTTGAGGCCGCCGAGGATGGCGCGGGCCTCCTCGAAACGGCCGTGGCTGATCAGCAGGTCGGCGAGACCGGCGGCGGTGTGGGCGGGCAGCCGGGTGGTGGCGGCGGAGGCGACCAGTTCCGGCAGGTGCCTGGCCTCGGCCGCGGCGGGGTTGATCCGCCACAGCACCGCGGCCAGCCGCAGCCTGATGTCCGTACGCACCCGCTCGTCGTCGCACCCGGCGCAGGCCAGCTCCAGGTAGTCGATGGCGAGCGGGGCGTCGTCCTCGTGCAGCGCGGCCTCCGCGGCCTCCCGCAGTACGGCCGCTCCCCACGAGCCGGGCACCTCGCCCCCCGCGAGCAGGTGCGCGGCCACCGCCGAGGGGCGTGCGCCCTGGTCCCTGAGCAGACCGGCGACCTCGCGGTGCAACCGGCCGCTCTCGGCCGCGTCCAGACTGTCGCGGACCACCGACCGCGCCACCGGGTCGCGGAAGCGCGGGCCGTCCACGATGCCCGCGGACTCCAGTGCTTGCAACGCCTCGTCGACGCTCCAGGAGGTGGCCTCGGAGACGCGCCCGACGGACTCGGTGTCGGCCGCCTCGCCCAGCACCGCGACGGCGGCGGCCACCTCCCAGGTGTCCTCGCCTCCGCGGCGCAGGCAGGTCAGCAGCGCCTGTCCGAACAGCTCCCCGGCGAGCGGCGGGGCGATGCCCGGCGGCCAGTGGGCCACCGCGCGGTGGCAGTCCTCGAGACACGCGCGCAGCAGCAGCGGATTGCCGCCGGTCAGCCGGTACAGCTCCGCGGCGTTGACCGCTCCGGCGGGCAGGTCGGTATACGCGGCCAGGATCTGGGCCACACCGTCCTGGTCCAGGGGCAGCAGCCGCAGCCGGTGCACCTCGGGCTGGCGCAGCAACTCGACGGCGAACTGCGGGTCCCGCGGTCCGCCGTGCAGCGGCTGGGTGAGCACCATCAGGACGCGGCCGCGCCGGGTCAGCCGGGCGAGCTGGAGCAGACACCGCAGCGACTCGGCGTCGACGTGCTGGAGGTCGTCGACGGCGATGACCACCGGCGCCTGCTCGGCCATGTCCTTCACGGCCGCGGCGAGTTGCCGGGCGAACCTGCCGGTTCCCTGGTCGGTGGCCCCGTCGGGCGGTAGCGGTGGCGCGGTCGACGCCGGCACGCCGTCCATCAGTTGGGAGACGACGCCCAGGGGTGTGCCGGCCTCGGCGGGCGACCCCGCCGCGCACAGCAGGGTGACCCCGGACCTGGTCGCCTCGTCGATGACCCATTCCAGGGTCTGGCTCTTGCCGCAGGCGATCGCGCCCTCGACCAGAACCGTTCTCCCGCTGCCGGACATGACATCCCGCAAGGAATTGCTCAAAAACTTTAACTGCGCTTCACGCTGAATAAATTCCACGACAGTGAACAGCCCCCGTTCAAACCGTTCAATTCGCATTACCCAAAAGACACCAGGAACGCAACAAAGCGCCTGCGGGTGTGAACCCCGCGGCACAGATGATCCTCATCTATCCCAAACAGCCAACTCCCACCGTATCCGAAAGCCGAATCGACTCTATCGCGGCTTTCGGAAGATTGGGCAACCTCGGCGCGTTAAGAGAGCGGAAGAAGTCGGCCGTCTCCGACTCGGCCGCATCCGGGTCGGCCACCGCCGGTCCGGTCACCGCCGGTCCGGTCACCGCGGGATCGGTCACACCGGCACGCCGAGCCGGTCGCGTACCCCGGCGATCACCGCCGGCCCCTCGGGCACCAGGTAGAAGTGGCCGCCGGGGAAGACCTCGATGTCGAACGGGCCCGTGGTGTGCCCCGCCCATGCCTCCGCTTCGGCGATCTCCACCTGCGGGTCGCAGTCGCCGACGAACGCGGTGACCGGGCAGTCCAGCGGCGGCGCCGGGCGCGGCGCGTAGGTCTCGATGGCCCGGTAGTCGCCGCGGACCGCAGGCATGATCATGCGCACGATCTCGTCGTCGGCGAGCAGATCCGCGTGGGTACCGGCGAGTCGGCGCAATTCGGCGACGATGCCGGCGTCGTCCCGCCGGTGGACCGGATCGGGCAGCGGACGGTGGGCGGAGGGCGCGCGGCGTCCGGAGACGAAGAGCCGGGTCGGCTCCACCCCATGGTTCCGTTTCAGCCGCAGGGCCACCTCGTAGGCGACGACCGCGCCCATACTGTGGCCGAAGAACGCGGTCCTCCGGTCGACCATGGGGGCCAGCGCCTCGGCGGCCAGGTCGGCCAGGTCGTGCAGGTCCTGGACCGGTTGCTCGGTCCTGCGTTCCTGCCGTCCCGGATACTGCACCCCGACGACTTCGACATCCGGTTGCAGCGCGCTGGAAACGGGAAGGTAAAAACTTGCCGAGCCTCCGGCGTGCGGAAAACAGACGAGTCTGCGGGGTTCACTTCCGGGCGGAGCTGGGTGATAGCGGCTGAACCATGCCTCGCGGTTCACACACATCTCCAATTCGTACAAATCCGCCCAACGTGCCCAAGGAGTGCCATGCATGCGGTTTCGAAACTAGTTCGGCTCCGCACTCGCCAGTAACCCCTAATCCGGCGAGCGCCACCCCTATGAACGGAAAATGGCGAGGCAGGGGTGGCCGAAACCGGCAATCCGCGAGGACCGCTCGACCGGCTGCCCACCCGGCGGCGGTGGCGCGTCGAGCCCCGGCCGAATTTGCCGCGCGGGCGGAGAGCGGGACGGGGTAGGCGAGGGCCAGGCCGTGTCGGCAGGACACGCATGAGGTCTCGCGGAGGAACGATGGAAGCGAACACCGTTGACGGCGGCGCGAGTTGCCAGGTTCTGGTGGTCGGGGCGGGGCCCACCGGGCTGTTGGTCGCCGAGGAGCTGATCCGGCGCGGTGTGCGGGTCCGGCTGATCGAGCGGTCCACCGAAGAGAACACGCAGAGCAGGGCGTTGGTGGTGGGAGCCCGCACCCTGGAGGTGCTCGACGACCTCGGGATCGCCGAGGAGGCGGTCGACCGCGGCCGCATCCTGCGCCGTATCGACGTCCATCCCGGCCCGGACGACGTCATCCCGCTCGAACTGGACGGCATCCGCTCGCCGTTCCCCTTCGCGCTCTCCCTCCCGCAGCCGGAGGTGGCGGATTTACTGGAGACGGCCGCGCGGCGGCAGGGCGCGGTCGCCGAGCGCGGCACCGAACTGACCACCTGCCGTCAGGACGCGGACGGCGTCACCGCGACCCTACGGATGCCCGACGGCTCGGAGCGCACGGTCCGCGCCGACTGGCTGATCGCCTGCGACGGGGCGCACAGCACCGTACGGCGGACGGCCGGGCTCGCCGGCGACCACCGGGATCTGCACCGCGCATTCCTGCTCGCCGATGTCGCGGCCGACTGGGATCTTCCCCAGGACCGGCTGCATCCCTGGCTGGGCGGCCACGGCATCCTCGTCCTGCTTCCGCTCCCCAAGCCCGGCCACTGGCGCGTCATCGCCGACGTCCCGTCCGGCTCCGACGCGCCGGAACCGGACGAGGACATGCTCAACCGGCTGCTCGCCGAGCGCACCCCGCTCGCGGGCGCCGACGGCGGCAGCGCGATCTCCCGTGTGGACTGGCTGAGCGGATTCGAGGTGCGCGAGTCGCTGGCCGAGCACTACCGGCAGGGGCGGATCCTGCTGGCGGGGGACGCCGCGCACACCCACAGCCCGGTCGGCGGACAGGGCATGAACGTCGGCCTCCAGGACGCGCACAATCTGGCCTGGAAGCTCGCGCTGGTCGTGCAAGGGCGGGCAGGCGCGGGGCTGTTGGACTCCTATGAGCAGGAGCGCCGTCCGGTGGCGGACCGGGTGCTGCACGCCACGACCCGTGCCACGAAGGTGGCCACGACGCACGCCCCGGTCGCCCGTACGCTGCGAGCGCAGGCACTGCGGTTGATCAGCCGGACCCCTCCCGTACGGCATCGGCTGGCCCTCGGCGTCACCGAACTCTTCGTCGACTACGAGCACAGCCCGCAGGTCGACCGCGCCCGCAGGTCCGGCGCGGGCGGCCCCGGCCCCGGCGACCTCTCCCCCGACGCGTTCGTCCACGACGGCACGGGCTTCACCACGCTGCGGCACCGGCTGCGCGGCAGCGAACACGCCCTGCTGGTGTTCCTCGGGTACGAGGACGACGAGCGGCGGATCGCCGAGGTGACGCGGGCGGGCCGCGAGGCGCTCGGGGACTTCGGCACCGTCGTCGCGGTGAGCCGGACCCACGGGAAGGGCGACCCCGACCGGTCGCTGCTCGGTGACCGGCACGGCGCCTGCCACCAGGCGTTCGCGGCCACCGGCCCCGGCCTGTGCCTGCTCCGGCCCGACCGCTTCATCTCCCACCGCTCCCAGGGCTGGGACATGTCCGGAGTACGGGACCGGCTGGCCGCGCTCGCACGCTGACCGGGAGCGACGGCGCACCCGCCGTCCGGGGCCGCGCCGCCCCGGACGGCGGGTGGGGCCCCGCGCACGCCGAGGAGACGCCCCTGTGACGATCCCCACTCGAACACCCGTTTCTCCGGTCCTCCTCCGGGCACGCGCATACGTGACCCAAGAGGTGACTTCGTTGGACATATTCGATGACGAGACCGGCTCGCCGCCCACCGGCGCTCTGCCGATCGCGGACTACAAACATCTGCCCAAGCTCACGATCGAGGGAATCGTCCCCTCCCTCCAGCGCGAAGAACTGGAAACGGTGCTGCGCTACGAGAACAGCCACCGCAACCGCACGCCGCTGATCCGCCTGCTGATGTCCCAGCTCCGCGTCCTCCGGCACCGCGCGCGGTAGAACGCCGACCTCCCCGCGGTGGCGTCACGACGGTGCCGCGTAGCAGCGGACGGCGAAGAGCGCGGCGGGGGCGGCGCCGTGCGTGGACAGCACCTCGACGGACAGGTCGTCCGTTTCGAGGGGGGTGTCGAAGGTGATGACGTTGTGGGTCTGGTGGTTGTCGGCGCGTTCTGCGACCACGCGGTCCCCGGCGCGGACGACGTAATCGCGTACGCAGAACGGCACCGCGCGCTCCTGGTGGTCCCAGAGGACGGACTCCATGGCGTGGTCGACGTCGGTGTCGAAGGTCAGGTGGAGTCGGCCGATGCGTCGGGGTTCCGGCCAGCGCAGGCGGACGGTGGGACGGCGGTCGTCGTACGCGGCGGCCCACGAGTTTGGCTGCGCCGTGGGCCGGTCGTGGCCGTTGCGGACGCCCTCCACGCTCCACGCCCTGAGCGGAGGGTCGATCGTCAGGGCGAAGTTGTGTCCGCCGGGGCGCCGTTCGGGGGTCCAGAACTCCACGCGCGGCTTGCCGACGGCGTCGTCCGCCTCCTGTGTGCCCGTGTGCCGGACCGAGAGCAGGCCGGTGACGCGCCGGGTGGTGGTCCGCACCGACACGTCGTCGTTGCGGATCAGCGTCAGGAAGACGTACCGCGGCCGGTCGACGACCGCCTCGACGTCGACCTCGATCCGCTGCCCGGCGCCGGCGTCGAGACTGAACTCCCGCGCGGCCAGCACCACATCGGGGGTGTAGTCCTCCGGCCGGTTGCCGGTACGGAGCTCCACCCGCAAGGTGGTGGACGCGGCCACGTCGACCGTCAGCGTCATCCTCGGCAGCTCCCCCGCGTCCAGCGGCAGCAGTTGGGCGCGCGAGTGGTCGAGCGGCGTCGCGGGACCGTCGTCGGGGAGCGACCCCACGGTCAGCTCGCTCGACGCGGTGAGCGCGGCCTGCCCGACGAGGTCGTCCGGATCGTCGAGCCCCAGGTCGGGGATGTGCTGCCCGGCACGCAGGAGTTCACGCTGAAGGGCGAGCATCCGGTCGGGTTTCGTCAGCTCCGCCGGGAGTACGCCGTCACGCGCGCATATGGCGGCGGCCATCCCGGCGGCCTGCCCGATCTGGGCGCAGGTGGCCATCACCCTGGTCGAGGCGAACGCGACGTGCGAGACGCTGATGATCCGGCCCGCCAGCAGCAGATTGCTCACGTCACGGCTGACCAGGCAGCGGTAGGGCACCTGGTAGACCCCGCGCGCGTGCAGGTGGTTGCTCCCGGCGTGCTCGCTGAACACGCCGTCGGCCGGGTGCAGGTCGAGGGACCACCCGCCGGAGGCGACGGCGTCGGCGTGGGGGCGCTGGTCGACGATGTCCTGCTGGCGGAGCATGTACAGGCCCTCGAACCGGCGGCTCTCCCGCTTGCCGGGAATCAGCCCGGCCCACTCCAGCGTCAGGGTCTTCGCCTCGGGGAAGTCGCCGGAGTTCTTCAGGTGGTTCCAGACGCCGTAGACCACCTTCCAGAGCTCCCACTTGATCTCCTCCGTGTCGTGCACGGTGTCGAGACGGCCGCCGTACTCGATCCACCACAGCCGACAGCCCTGGACCGTGGTGTCGAAGCTGCGCCAGCGGGGGATCTCGGTGATGTCGTCCAGCGCGTAGCTGGGCGGCACAAAGGTCACCGGCCGTCCGACGTCCTTGCTGTAGAAGTAGATCGACTGGCCGAGCAGGCCGCCGTAGGACTCCTCGGGCGCGAACAGTTCGCCGAACTCCTCCGTGGACTCCGCGCCCATCCGGTAGGCGGCGCCGGCCAGGTAGCCGAGGACGCCGTCGCCCGACGCGTCGCAGAACACCGGGGCCGTCAGCTCGTAGCGCGTGGAGTTCTGGGCGCAGAAGGCGGTCACCGAGGCGATCCGGTCGCCGTCCTTGGACACCGCCGTCGCCGCCGTGTTCAGCAGGAGTGTGATGCCCGGCTCGGCGACCGCCTTCTCCAGCAGCACGGTGTCGAACAGCACGGCGTTGCCCTCGGGGTTGCGGAACATGTTCTCCACGAGGATCTCGTCGAGCACGCCGCCCTCGCGTGACCAGCGGTTGTTGTTGAACATGTGCGCGGTCGCGCCCAGCACCCAGAGCCGTATCTCGCTGGAGGCGTTGCCGCCCAGCACGGGCCGGTCCTGGACCAGGACGACCCGCGCCCCGGCCCGCGCGGCGGTCACGGCCGCACACGTACCGGCCATTCCGCCGCCGACGATCACCAGGTCGGCGCTGAGCCGCTCGGTGCGGAAGTCCCGGCTGTCGCGGGCGGGTTCGGTGGTGAGGAGAGTGCGCGGTGCGGTCATGCCGTTTCAGCGCTCCTTAAGAATCTGCTGGGTGAGGTGGCGTCAGTTCGGGCCGTGCGCTGGTCACTTCGCCGCGCCGGGGCGGCCCGCCGCTCATCGCGTGCGACGGGCCGCCCCGGCAGGTGCGGGGCAGGGTGCTAACCGGCGTCGGCGCCGATGTTGGGGGTGCCGGGGATCGCGTTCTGGTAGTAGTCCACGCCCCCGTTGCCGGAGACGGCGACTCCCGAACCCGCGGCCGGGGAACCGGACGCGAGCGTGTACGCCTGCGGGCACGGCTGCGGTCCCGCGCCGGAGGACGGCGTCCAGGCGCAGGTGCCGCCGGTGCCGGGCGAGGTGAACAGCGGGTCGCCGAAGACCGGTCCGGTCTCCACTCCCGCGGCCTGCCACGCGGCGAAGGTGCTGTAGGTCGTGCCGCCCCAGCGCCAGGCCGGGGAGCTCGCCGCGTAGTACAGGTTGTGCGACAGCGTCATGCCGGTCTGGCCGTAGACGTTGTAGTAGAACTGGCCGGGGTGACCGTACTGGTCCCTGTTGCCCATGTCGCAGATGTTGTCCGCGATCAGTGAGCCGCCGGCCCAGGTGCCCGCGCTGTAGCCGAAGTTGAAGCAGGCGCTGGCCGTGGACTTGGTGCTCTGGGCGACGTTGGTGAAGAAGGTGTTCCCGTAGACCGACAGCGCGTTCTTCGGCGCGTTGGGCACGACGGTCATCAGGCCGCCCTGGATCTTGGCCCAGTCGTCGTTCTCGGAGATGTTGTAGCGGTAGGTGTTGGGACCCCACACCTTGGAGTCGACGGTCGAGGTGTAGGCGAGCAGGCCGCTGCCGGCGTTGTGGTGGGTGTAGTTGTACTCGACCACCGAGTTCGTCGTGCCGCCGTCGAGGTCGATGCCGTCCCAGTCGCACCCGGCCGTGAACGCCGGGTACGGCTGCACGTTGTAGACCTCGTTGTACCTGATGGTGACGTTGTTCGAGGTGTACGTCTCGATGCCGCTCGCGCCGCCGCACGAGGTCACGTTCGCGCCCACGTCGTGGATCACGTTGTGCTGGATCACCGCGCCGTCCCAGCCGTTGCCGGTGATGCCCGCACCCGTCTCCTTCGCGGGCATGCCGAGGTTGTAGACCGTGTTGCCCTCGACCGTGACGCCGGTGATGTTCTCCCCGGAGCCCCAGCCGTAGATGCCGGGCCCGTCCGGTGAGGTCACGCTCGCGCCGTGCAGCTTGTTGTTACGGATCTGGACGTCGTTCAGGGGTCCGCTGTGCCCGTTGACCGCGTAGCCGAGGATCATGATCTCCCCGCCGAACGAGCTGCTGCTTCCGGCGGGTGTGGAGAATCCGGAGATGTCGGAGCCGGACACCACCAGCCCCTGGGTGGCGGCCGTGCCGTTCTGGTTCTCCAGCAGGACGCCGGCCGCGGTCGTGGAGCCGTTGACCACTTTCAGCCCGGTCAACTGGAAGCCGTTGACGTTGTCGGCCGTCACGGCCGCTGAGTAGTCGCCGGTGCAGTTCGAGGAGAGGGTGGCCTGCCCGGTGCCGTAGGAGTTCACCACGAACGGCGTGGACGCGGACGACGAGGGCACGTTGACGGAGTTGAAGGTCAGGCAGCCGGTGAAGGTCTGCCCGCCTTCGAAGGAGACGGAGCTTCCCTGGGGGAAGGTGGAGCCGTTGACCTTCGCGACGGTCTTCCATGCCTGGGCGGGTGACAGTCCGGTGTTGCTGTCGCTGCCGCTCGGCGAGACGTAGTACGTCGCCGTCGCGGCGTGTGCCGCGACCGTTGTCGCGGGCAGGCAGCCGAGGACGACGGGTACGATCGCGAGTGTGAGCGCCTTTGCTCTCATGGTTCTCCCTCACTGCGTGCGTATGTCGACGCACAGGCACGCAGTCGATGAATCGTGGTGGGGGCATGCCTCGGCCGGCCGCGTCCGGCGTGTACCGGCGCGGCGCCGGGCAGTCCGTGTGCGCTTCCGGGCCGCGACGTTCACGGCGTCGCGGATCCCGGATCCGGCTCCACGGGACCTCGTGCGCGCTCCTTTCCGTGGGTCGAGGTGATGTGCCCGCGCGGGCGGTACGCCTCTGCGCGGAGGCTCTGGTCAGGTATCCGGACGGTCAGGTGATCCGGGAGGCCAGGTATCCGGATGGTCGGGTATCGCGTTGGTCGGGTATCGCGTTGGTCAGGTATCGCGTTGGTCGGGTATCGCGTTGGTCAGGTGATCCGGAAGGTCCGGCGCGCTTGGGTGCGCGAGCTGTTGCCGGTGTGGACGTGGATCTCGCCCGGCTCCACGGTGAAGACACCGGCCGGGTCGTTCGTCCAGAAGCCGACGTCGTCGGCGCCGAGTGTGAAGCGGACCGTCCGCTCCTCCCCTGCGGCCAGCCGGACCCGGTCGAAGCCCCGTAGGCGGCGGACCGGCTGGGCGATGGCGGCCACGGGGTCCTGGATGTAGAGCTGGACGACCTCCTCCCCTTCACGGTCGCCGGTGTTGCGGACGCCGACGGTGATCTCGACCGTCTCGCCCGCCAGGAGTTCGCGCACCGTGATCCGCTCGCGGCTGAGCGTCGGCTCGTCGAGGGCGAAGTCGGTGTAGCTCAGGCCGTGGCCGAAGGGGAATCGCGGGCCGTCCTGGACGTCGAGGTACTTCGAGACGTACTTCTCCTCCGGCACGGCCGGGTCGTAGGGGCGGCCGGTGCGCTCGTGGTTGTAGTACAGCGGGATCTGGCCGACCGTCCGCGGAAAGGTCACGGGGAGCTTGCCGCCCGGGACGACGGCCCCGGTGAGCACGTCGGCGATGGCCGGGCCCGCCTCGATACCGGGGTGCCAGGCCATGACGACCGCTTGCACCTGGTCCGCCCAGTCCCCGATCGTCAACGGCCGCCCGCCCACGAGCACCACCACGCACGGCGTGCCCGTCGCGGCGACCGCCCTGATCAACTCCTCCTGGCGGCCGGGAAGTCCCAGGTCGCTGCGGACCGCCGCCTCCCCGCTGATCTCGGAGGGCTCACCCACCACCAGGACGACGGCGTCGGCGGTCGCGGCCGTCGCGACGGCCTCCGGAAGACCGGAGACGTCGGAGCCGTCCGCGGGGACGCCCGGGACGTGGGTGACGACGGCGTGCGGGAGGGCTTCGCGCAGGCTCCTCAGGACCGGGACGGCCTCGGGCGCTCCGGGCAGCGCCCACGTTCCCAGCAGATCGCCGCTGTCCGCGAACGGGCCGAGGACGGCGAGCGTCCCGATGACGGTCGCGTCCAGCGGCAGCGCTCCCCCGTCGTTCTTCAGCAGCACCATGCAGCGGCCCGCCACCTCGCGGGCGGCGGCCCGTGCGCCGACGCTCGGGGCGGTGATCTCGACGGACTCCTCGACGTACGGCCGCTCGAACAGACCGAGCCGCAGCTTCAGCCGCAGGACGCGTGCCACGGCGTCGTCCAGCCGCTCCTGGCTCAACTCGCCGCGCTCCAGCAGGGCCGGGCCGTGGTCGACGAAGGTGGTGGACACCATCTCCAGGTCCACACCCGCCGACAGCGCCAGCCGCCCGGCGTCGGCCTCGTCGGCCGCGCTCCCGTGCGCGATCAGCTCCTGGACCCCCGTCCAGTCGCTGACCACGACCCCGTCGAACCCCCAGCCGTCCTTCAGAACGCCGGTCAGCGTACGGGGGTTGGCGTGCGCGGGAACGCCGCTGACGGTGTTGAAGGCGGCCATGACGGTGGCCGCTCCCGCCTCGACGGCGGCCTCGAACGGCGGCAGATAGAGGTTGCGCAGCCGCTGCTCCGAGACGTCCACCGTGTTGTAGTCGCGCCCGCCCTCCGCGCCGCCGTACGCCGCGAAGTGCTTGGCGCAGGCGGCAACCCGGTCCGGCGCGGACAGGTCGTCCCCCTGGTACCCGTGCACCTTGGCCACCGCGTAGCGCGCGGCCAGATACGGGTCCTCGCCGGGGCTCTCGGCGATCCTGCCCCACCGGGGCTCGTGGGTGACGTCCACCATCGGCGAGAACGTCCAGTGGATGCCGTTGGACCGGGCCTCGGCCGCCGAGACCTCGCCGTCGGTCCGCGTCACGGCCGGGTCGAAGGCCGCCGCCTGGGCCAGCGGAATGGGGAACGTGGTGTGGAATCCGTGGATCACGTCCAGGCCGAAGACCAGCGGAATGCCGAGCCGGGACTCCTCCACCGCGATGCGCTGAACGGCGTTGCTGTTCGCGGCGCCGACCACGTTGAGCACCGAGCCGAGCAGGCCCTTGCGCGCCGCGGCCTCGACCGCGCCGGTACTGCCCCCGCCGGGGCCGGTGTTCCAGGCCCAGGCGAGCTGCTGCAACTGCCCGAACTTCTCCTCGACCGTCATCCGGCCGAGCAGGTCGGCGATACGGGTCTCGTGCTCGTCGGCGCGCGCCGGGTTCGGCATCGTGGGCTCTCTCTGGTTCATCGGTCCTCCGTCCGGGTCCTGACCGCCTCGGGCCAGGCCAGCGAAATGCCGAGGGTACGGCTCAGCAGCCTTTGGTAGTCGGCCAGTTGCGCCTGGTCGGATCGGACCTTGCGCGGCGGCAGCGCCCGGTCCAGGCAGAATCCGGCCAGAGCGCCGACGGCCTCGCCGATGGCCCACTCCACGGGGTGCAGGCGGTAGCAGCCGTTGGTGATGTGAGTGGTGCCGATGTTCTTGTTGGCGGGCAGCAGATTGTCCACCCGGACCGGGATCAGCGCGCCCAGCGGGATCTGGAACGGGTAGGAGTCGATGTCGATGTAGGTCCGGCCGGTGGTGGAGGGGTGCAGGTCGATGCGGTAGCTGCCGAGGCCGACGCTGTCGTGGAAGACCTCGCTGCCCGCGCCCTCGGGCCGCGCCTGGACTCCGACGTGCTGTTCGAGGACGGTGAACTCCGCCTTGATGCGGCGGGATTCGCGGATGTACGGCGTCTTGGCCAGGCCGTCCGCGGTGCCGGTGACATCGGGGCGCGGGCGCAGGCCGGGGTAGCCGGTACCGCCGTCGGGGCGCGGGGCCTCGGTCTGGAGCCAGTGCAGGAAGGACAGCGACAGGTCGCGGCTGGCGGCGAGGGCCGCCTGCCGGGCCTCGGCGCTCACACCGAGCAGCGGCGCCTCCCAGTAGTCGATCTGGGGCCAGTTGACGACGGTGAGGTCCGAGGCGAAGGCTCCGGGCACGAACTGCTCGCGGGCCAGGACGCGCCGGAACTGCCACAGGTCGAAGTGCTCCCCCGCGCTCTGGTCGGCGCCCATCAGCGTCCAGGTGCGCTCTTCGAGGGTGATCGGAACGACGTCGGTGAGGGAGAGCTGCGGTCCCGGCCAGAAGGGCGCGGTGGTGGTGAGCCAGTGGTCGTAGGTGTCCGGCCGGTCGATGACGTGGTCCTCGCCCGGCCGGTGTTCCAGGGCGAAGCACCAGGACACGGCCTGCTGGTCGAGGGGGTCGGCGGTGTCGGGCGCGTGGGGCTCCCCGGTCTCGTCGCGGCCCTCGGCGCCGATGACGTGTTCCACACCGGCCAGTTCCAGCAGGTCGCCGAGTTCGGTGGCGTCCGCGACGTAGGAGGCGTGGACGGTGATCCGACGGTCGTCGTACCGTCCGGCCAGGGTGACCGCCTCGACGCGGTCGCCCTCGGTATGCGCGGCGACGGGCTCGTACCCCGTCAGCACGGTGATCGCGCCGGAGGCCCGCCAGGGGGCCAGCATCTCCTCGATGACGGCCGCGGCCACCCGCGGTTCGTGACACATCCGGCTGACGATGCCGAGACCCGGATCGAGTCGGGGGTCCCGCGCCGCCTCGGGCGTGAGCGGGTAGTTGCGGCGGTAGTAGTCGCGCACGCGTCTGCGCAGGTCGGCGTAGCCGGGTGGGCAGGCGGGGCCTTCGATCCAGGGGTGCTCGTCGGGTGGCACGGCCTGGGCGGTGAGCTGCCCGCCGAGCCAGTCGGTGGGCTCGGTGAGCACCACCGTACGGCCGAGCCGCGCCGCCGTGAGCGCGGCCGCGACGCCGCCCAGCCCACCGCCGACCACGAGGATCTCTGTTCGTATCTCTGCCATGTGCCCAAGTACTCCTTGTCACCGGTCTCTGCCGGTCGGAACGGTCGGTTCCGGCTCGGTGGTCGTGCCGGGTGTCTTCAGGGCAGCCGTGATCGACGGACGCCGCCCGCTGTCGTGAGATGCGTGCTGTGCGGCCGCTCCTGTCAGCTCACCGCCGCGATGGTGGCGCCGGGGACCAGCGGGCACGGCACCAGGACGCTCTCGGCCCGCTTGCCGGGGTCGTCGAGCATCGCGTGCAGCTGGTCCACGGCGATCCGGCCGATCTCCTTGCGGGGGATCTCCAGCGAGGCCCACTGACCGGCGAGGTCCGCGGAAGCCCCTTCCAGTACGGCGACGGAGACGTCCTCGGGGATCTTGCGGCCCCGGCTCGCGAGGCCGTCACGCAGAGACTCCGCGAGCCGTACGCTCTCCACCACGATGGCGGTCGCGCCGCCGTCCGCCACCTCGTCCAGCCATGTCTGGTCGAGGTCGGCCGCGCCGAGGTGGCCCGGGGAGGTGTCCGTCAGCCCGAGCCGCGCGATGGCCTCGGCGTAGCCGGTGCGGCGGTCGGCGTACGGTTCCAGTTCCAGCCAGTCGCGCACGTAGCCGAACCGCCGGTGGCCGTGGTCCGCGAGGCGCTCGACGATCTGTCCGCTGGCCGACCGGTAGTCGGGGATGATCTGCGGGATCTCCGCGCCTGGCACCTCGCGGCGGCCGATGTGCACGAAGGTGTACCCCTCGTACCAGAGCCGGGCCAGCTCACCGCGGTCGGTCGCCACACCGAGCAGGATGCTGCCGTCGGCCAGATTCAGCCGGTTCGTGCCGCCCCGGTAGATCTTGCGCTCGCCGTCGCCGCCGGCCCCGGTGGAGGTGAACAGCACCAGGTCGAAGCCGGTCTCCTCCGCGCGCTCCTCGATGCCGAGCAGGAACTCGAAGTAGAAGTCCTCGCGTGCGTGCGGGAAGACCCGCTCGAAGGTGTGCACGCCCAGCAGGTTGTTGCGCTGATTGCGCATCGCCCGGGCGGCGGGGTTGGCGACGTAGCCCAACTCCTTCACCGCGTCGAAGACCCTCCGCCGGGTCTCCTCCGAGATCCGCGCGGTCGCCGCGTCACCGCTGATCACCCGGGACACCGCCGACTGGGACACTCCGGCGAGCCGTGCCACGTCCGCCTGGTTGGGCGCCCTGCCGCGTCGTTGTCCTGTCATCACGCCCCCTGGAGTGCTTCCCGGCGGGCGGTGGTCGCCGCGGCGTGTGTCGTGCCGGCCATCACCCCGGCCCGGCCCTTGGCGTGCAGCCAGCACTTCGCCCAGTGCCCGTCGCCGAGGTCGGTGACCGGTGGGGCCTGCTCGGCGCACTCCTTCATCGCGAACGGGCAGCGGGGGTGGAAGCGGCAGCCCTCCGGCGGGTCGATCAGGCTGGGCGGCTCGCCCAGTTCGTCGGCGCCCGCGAAGAACGCCTCGCGGTCGCCGACACCGCGCTCGGGGTCGGGCGAGGATTCGATGAGCAGCTTGGTGTACGGGTGCTGCGGGGACGCGATGACGTCCTCCTTCGGTCCCGACTCCACCATCTGCCCTGCGTACATCACGGCGATCTCGTCGCACAGGTAACGGGCGCTGGCGATGTCGTGCGTGATGTACAGCAGCGCCAGGCCGTCCTCGGCGCGCAGCCGCTGGAGCAGATTGAGCATCTCCAGCCGGATCGAGACGTCGAGCATGGAGATCGGCTCGTCCCCGAGCAGCACCTTGGGTTCCACGGCGAGCGCGCGGGCGATGACGACGCGCTGGCGCTGGCCCCCGGACAGCTCGTGCGGGAACTTCGCGGCGAATTCGGCGGCCGGGGTGAGGCTGACCTTCTCCAGCAGCAGCGTCATCCGCTGCTCGCGTTCGGCCGCGGACAGGTGCGGGTGGTGCAGCCGCAGCGCCCGGTCGAGGTTGTAGCGGACCCGGTGCATCGGATTCAGTGAGCCGAAGGGGTCCTGGAAGATCATCTGGACCTCGGAGTGGTAGGCGCGCCGCCCTCGCCTGCTGCGGCTCACCGGCTCGCCGCGCAGCAGGATCTCGCCCCGCGTCGGTTCGTGGAAGCGGGCCAGCATCCGTGCGAGCGTGGTCTTCCCACTGCCGCTCTCCCCCACCAGCGCCAGGATCTGACCGGGCTTCAGCCGGACCGTGGCGTCCTCGACCGCGCGGACGACGGAGGTACGGCCGAGCGCGCCGCGGGCGGTGAAGTGCTTGGAGACGTCCAGGGCCTCCAGTACATACGACGGCGCCTCGTGCGCCACGTCGGGCGTGCGGGCCTCTTCGTCCGGAGCGGATACGGCCTCGGTCATGTGCTTGCTCATCGGGTCTCGCCTCCGTTGTCGCCGTCGGTCTCGTTGAGCAGGCACGCCGCTTCGTGTCCCGGCTCGGGGCCCACCGGCAGCAGCAGCGGCAGCCGCTCGTCGCACCCGTCCGTCCGCCGCGCGCAGCGCGGGTGGAACGGGCAGCCCGACGGCAGACGGCGCAGGTCGGAGGGTGTGCCGGGGATGCCGTGCAGATCGCGCAGCGGGGCGTGCAGCGGCGGGAAGGAGTCGCGCAGCCCCTGGGTGTAGGGGTGCTTGGGCGCCCCGTAGATGGCCGCGGCCTCGCCCACCTCGACGATGCGGCCCGCGTACATCACGGCGATACGGTCGGCCAGTTCCAGCAGCAGCGACAGGTCGTGGGTGACGAAGACGACGGCGAAGCCCAATTCCTTGCGCAGGCGCAGCACTTGGGCGAGGATCTGCCGCTGCATGACCACGTCGACGGCGGTCGTGGGCTCGTCCATCACCACCAACTCCGGCCCGCAGGCCAGGGCCAGGGCGATGGCGGCCCGCTGACGCATCCCACCGGACAACTGGTGCGGGTAGTCGCGGATCCGGTCCTCGGAGATGCCGACCAGGCCGAGCAGTTCGGCAGCCCGGGCCCAGGCGGCCCGCTTGTTCAGCGCGCGGTCGTGGGCGCGCAGGACGTCGGCGAACTGGGCGCCGATGCGCATCACCGGGTTCAGCGCGTCCATCGCGGACTGGAGCACGATGGACAGGGCCGTCCACCGGTAGCGGCGCATCTGCTTGCCGTCGAGCGCGGCGAGGTCGACCGGCGGCGCGCCGTCCCTGCCGTGGAAGAGGATCTCGCCCGCGGTGGTGACGGCCGGCGGGCGCTGGAGCCGGGTCAGGGCGGTGATCAGCGTGGATTTCCCCGAGCCGGACTCTCCGGCGACGCCGAGGATCTCCCCTCGGCGCAGGGTGAAGGAGATGTCGGAGCAGGCGCGCACCGGATCGGCTCCGGTGGCGTATTCGACGGTCAGGCCGCGGACTTCGAGGACGGTCTGTCCCGCGGGGATCAGCGGCCGGTGCTTCGGCTCTGTGCGGACGGTCATCAGGCCGCGCCTCCCGTCCGCGCCAGTTGCCTGGTGCGCCGGGTGGACACCGGGCGGGCGACACGCAGTTTGGGGTTGGCCAGTTCGTCGATGCCGAAGTTGACCAGCGCCGCCGCGGTGCCGATCAGGGCGATGCACAGGCCGGGCGGCACGAACCACCACCACAGGCCGCGCAGGACCGCGCTCTGCTGCTGCGCTCCCTGGATCATCGTCCCCCAACTGATCGACGAGGAGTCGGAGATGCCGAGGAAGGCCAGTCCCGCCTCGGCCATGACGGCGCCGATCATCGCGTGCAGGAACATCGACGCGATGAGGCCGGTCAGGTGCGGCAGCACTTCGGCGAAGACCAGTCGGCGCCCGCGCTCGCCGAGCATCCGCATGGCGCGTACGAAGTCGCGGTTGGCAATGCTCATGGCCTGGGCGCGCAGCGTGCGCGCGCCGCCCGACCAGCCGAAGAAGCCGATGATCAGGGCGATCGTGGTGAGCCCCGTGCCCTGGAGGTAACCGGCCACGATCATGATGAGCGGCAGCGTCGGCATGACGAGGAAGAGATTCGTCAGGAAGTTCAGGGCGCCGTCGATCTTGCCGCCGTAGAACCCGGCCGGTACGCCGACCAGGATGGCGATCGCCGTGCCGACCACCGCGCCGAGCACGCCGACGTACATCGAGCCGCGGGCACCGGCCACGACCTGGGCGAGCATGTCCTGCCCGAACTGGTTGGTGCCCAGCGGATGTCCGCCGCCGGGCGACCGGGAGATGGCGGTGGTGTCGTTGGCGCGCGGGTCCAGGCCGAGCAGGCTGTGCGTCAGCCAGGGGCCGAACACGGCGAGCAGGAGGAAGAAGACGAGGATGCCCAGGCCGATGCGGACTTTCCAACTGCGGAGGAACAGGGTACGCACGGCCGGTCACCCCCCTTCTCTGATGCGCGGGTCGAGCAGCACGTACACGGAGTCCGCCAGGAGGTTGGCCAGCAGCACGGTGAGGGTGATGAGGAAGAACACGCCCTGCATCACCGGGTAGTCGCGCTGTTGGAGAGAGGTGTAGAGCAGATAGCCGATACCCGGGTAGTTGAAGACGACCTCGGTGAGCAGGGCGCCGCCGACGACGTGGCCGAGTGCCAGGGTGAAGCCGGTGAAGTTCGGCAGGACCGCGTTGCGGGCGGCGTAGCGGAGCATCACCCGGCGGCCGGACAGGCCCTTGGCCTGGGCGAGCAGGACGTAGTCCTCACGGACCGTGGTGACGGTCATGTTGCGCATGCCCAGCAGCCAGCCGCCGAAGGCCGAGAAGACGATGGTCGCCGCCGGGAGCACTCCGTAGTGCAGCACGCTCAGGACGAACGACGGCGAGAAGCCGATCGTCAGGTCGGCGTCGTATCCGCCGGCCAGCGGGAACCAGTCCAGTTGGAAGGCGAAGAGCCACAGGCCGATCAGCGCCATCCAGAAGTAGGGGACCGCCGAGACGAACGTGGTGAGCGGGCTGACGATCGTGTCGAACCGGCTGCCCGCCTTCCAGCCCGCCATCGCGCCGATGCCGGTGCCCAGGACGAACGCGATCACGGTGGTGACGCCGACCAGCAGCATGGTCCAGGGCAGGCCCTGCCGGAGCAGGCTGGTGACCGGGGTGGGGTAGTTGCTGATCGAAACGCCCAGATTGAGGTGCGCCAACTGGCTGAGATAGTCCAGGTATTGACGGCCGATACCGGCGTTCGGATTGCCGAACACCTTCTGGATGGACTCCATGGCGCTCGGCGACATCTGCTGACCGCTGACGGTCTGGAGCTTCTCGACGATCGCGGCCGACGGGTCGCCGGGCATCATCCGCGGCAGGAAGAAGTTCAGGGTGATCGCCGACCAGGTGGCGGCCAGGTAGAAGCCCAGTCGGCGCAGCAGGAACCCCCAGCGGCGCGGAATCCGGAACCGGCCGGCCGCCGGTACGGCGGAGGCGGCGATCGCGGTCACGTGGTGGCCTGCTTCAGGTTGAGCAGGGTGAGGGTGGCGTCGGGACCGTTGCCGGGGAAGGGCACGTAGGAGAAGTGCTCGGGGGTGGGCCAGCCGCTCCAGCGCTTGGCGTTGATCAGGACGAACCAGTAGCTGTTGTAGATCGGGCTGTACGGCACCTGCTCGGCGACGATCCGTTGCAGCTTCCCGCCCGCGCTCTTGGTGACGGTCGGGTCGGCCGACGACAGCAGGTCGGTGATCGCGGCGTCGGTCGGCGCGTCCTTCCACCGGCCGAAGTTGGTGGCGGCCGTCTGCCCGAGCGGCCGCAACGCCCGGCTGCTCAGGGCGCTGTAGACACCGGCGACGCCCGCTCCGCCCGAGGTGCTGATGGTGAGGTCGAACTCGCCGGTCTGCTGCTGCTCGTAGAGGTTGGCCCCGGGCGCGCCGACCGACTTGACCTTGATCCCCAGGTGCTCCTGCCAACTGCGGACCATCATGTTCGCGTAGGGGTCCCACCCGAAGTCCTGGTTGAACGAGAGCTTCGGAGCGTAGGACTTGCCGTCCTTGACGAGCTTGCCGCCCTTGACCTCGTAGCCGCTGAGGGCGAGTTCCCTCTTGGCCGCCTCGGCGTCGACCTGCTGCACCTTGCCCCGGTACTCGGGCAGGATGACGTCCCCGTAGATCTGGTCCACCAGCCCCGTCGGGCCGGCCTCGGTGCCGGGGCGCTCAAGGGTGGTGACGATGTCCTTGCGGGGAATCGTCATCGCCAGCGCCCGCCGTACGTGGACGTTGTCGAAGGGCGCCTTCGCGGTGTTGTAGAAGAGGGAGTAGGCGCCGCCGGTCGCGTACTTCTGGTAGAGGTTGTGCTTGGGATCCTTGGCGGTGTACTCCTGCTCGGCGTTGCCCCAGGCCGCCAGCGCCCAGTCCACGTCGCCGCGCACCAACTGCGCCCGCAGGGCGTCTCCGTTGGTCGGAATGATCTTGATCTGCTTCACGGCGAACCGGCCGCCCCAGTAGTCGGTCCGCGCGCGCAGGGTGATCTGCTGGGGCGCGAACCGGTCCAGGGTGAAGGGGCCGGTGCCGACCGGGTCCGGGTTGGACCAGCTCTTGATGTTCTTGCCCTGCCAGATGTGCGCGGGCACCACGGGGACCTGGATGGAGGCGAGTTGGCTCAGCTCGCTGAAGGCGGCGTGCGGCCAGTGCACCGTGACGGTCGAGGAATCCACCTTGGCGACGCGGTCGTACGTGGTGCCGCCGAGGTTGAAACTGGGGTCCTTCAGCGGGAGGTTCAGCGAGAAGAGCACGTCGTCGGCGGTCATGGGCTTGCCGTCGGAGAAGGTCACGTCGTCGCGCAGCTTCACGGTGAGCGTGGTGCCCGTCGGGTCGAACTCCAGGCTCTTGGCCAGCCACGGCTTGACCTTCGCGCCGTCGCTGTAGTCGACCCGCGCCAACGGCTCATAGATCATCTCGGCGTTGGGCGACTTCTGGATGGCGGGGCCGAAGACGTTGTAGTTGCGGATGAAGGTCGTCCCGCCGTCGGTCTTCCCGAAGACCAGCGTGCCCGAGCCCTTGCCCGCGCCGCCCGTGGCGGCCGTACCGCTCTTACACGCGCTCGCCCCCAGCGGTATGACGAGGGCCGCCCCGGCGGCGCGAGCGATAAAGGCTCTTCTGGTGGGCATGGCTGACTCCTGCTCCTCGTGAGTGGCGATACAGCGCACAAAATGGGGTGCACATACGTATGAGCACGAGTGGCTGAGCTGTCATGGCCTCTGCTTCTACGTATGATCCGGAAACGTACGCACGTTGCCGGGAGGGGTCAAGACTGTGACGGGAAGATTTTCCAGCCACCTGAACGGCGCCTGGGACACGGCGGAACGGCTCCCCGGGACGTCACCCGGGACGTTCGCGGCCACCGTCCCGTACGGCCGACGGGCGCGCCGGGGATGACCGCCGCCGGGCGTTGACACCCCTGGGTGATCGCTCTAAGTTGGCGCACCGGCCGACGCACTTCACCGGCGCCTGACGTCATGGCCAGGCAGGGTCGGCCGCGCTTTCACTCGCGTTCGGCGCCCGGACACGACGTGTGCCGCGCGTTTTCACGACGCTTTCCCCGGCGCCTTTCGCATTGCTTTCCAGGTGCCTCGTCCGCTCGTCGCCGAGCGCATTCGCCGCTCAATGGTGAGGGACGGGACACCCGGTACGCCCCTGACCCGAGCGGGGCCGGACCGGTGCCTCCACCGGCCCCGCTCGCCCACCGAGCCCTCGCGCGCCCTCACGCGTCCTCGCTCTCGTCCCCGTTCTCGTCCGTCCTCTCGTCCCACTCGTCGTCGCATTCCCCACCGCCTTTTCGTATTCCAGGATTCAGGAGCCCGCGCATGTCGCGACCCGACCGGCAGCATTCCGTCTGGGGCCGTGTTCCGCGCCCCGCATACGGCGCCGACTACAACCCCGAGCAGTGGGACGCGGCGACGTGGAAGGACGACGTCCGCCTGATGCGCGAGGCGGGGGTCAATCTGGTCTCGCTCGGCGTCTTCGCCTGGTCCTGGATCGAGCCCCGGCGGGACGCCTTCGACTTCTCCGGCCTCGACGAGGCCGTCGAGCTGCTGCACGCGTCGGGCATCGCCGTCGACCTGGCCACGCCGACGGCCGCTCCGCCCCTGTGGTTCTCGCACGCCCACCCGGAGTCGCTTCCCGTGACCGCCGACGGACGGCGGCTGGCGCCCGGCTCGCGGCAGGCGTACTGCCCGTCCTCACCGCTCTACCGGGAGCGCGCCGCGATCGTCACCCGCCGCCTCGCCGAGCGCTACGGCGACCATCCCGCGGTCGTGATGTGGCACGTCAACAACGAGTACGCCAACGGGAACGCGCACTGCTGGTGCGAGACCTCCGCGACGGCGTTCCGCACCTGGCTGCGCACCACGTACGGCGACGACCTGGACGCCCTCAACGACCGCTGGGGCACCGGCGTCTGGGGCATGACCTACAGCGACTGGAGCCAGGTGACCCCGCCGCGTACCAGTACCAGCCGCCTCCCGCCCGCCCTGTGGCTGGACTTCTACCGGTTCAGCGACGCCGAACACCTGGCCTGCTTCCGGGCCGAGCGCGACATCGTGCGCGCCCACTCCCCCGGCCGTCCGGTCACCACCAACTTCATGGCGAGCGCGCTGCGTTGGAGCGACTACTGGCGCTGGGCGCGGGAGGTCGACATCGTCTCCAACGACCACTACCTCGGGTCCGAGGATCCGCACCGCGCCGCCGAGCTCGCGTTCGCCGCCGACCTCACCCGCGGCCTGGCCGGCGGCCGGCCCTGGCTGCTCATGGAGCACTCCACCTCCGGGGTGCAGTGGCAGCACCGCAACATCGCCAAAGTCCCGGGCGAGATGGCCCGCAACACCCTGACGCACCTCGCCCGCGGCGCCGACGGAACGCTGTTCTTCCAGTGGCGGCAGTCCGCGTACGGCCCGGAGAAATGGCACTCGGCGATGCTCCCGCACGGCGGCGAGGACACCCGGGTCTGGCGGGAGGCCAGCGCCCTCGGCAACGCCGTGTCGCGTCTGGCCGACGTCGCCGAGAGCACCTGCCCGCCGGCCCCGATCGCGCTGCTCCTGGACTACGAGGCGATGTGGGCTCTGGAGCTGCCCGACCGGCCGAGCTCGGACCTGACCTGCGGCGACGCGCTCCGCACCTGGCATCGCGCGCTGTGGACCGCCGGTCTGGGCTGCGACATCGTCCCCGCCCCGGCCCCCGGTGCGCACCGGCTCCTGCTCGTGCCCTCGCTGTACGCGCTGTCCGCTTCGACGGCGCGCGCCCTGGAGGCGTACGTCGAAGGCGGCGGCCACCTCGTCGTCGGTCCCTTCAGCGGCGTGGTGGACCCCGACGACCGCGTCCATCCCGGACCGTACCCCGGAGCGCTCCGCGATCTGCTCGGCCTGACCGTGGACGAGTACCTGCCGCTCACGGCCGGAGCAACCGTCGCCCTGGACGACGGCTCGACCGGGAACGTATGGGCCGAGCGGGTCGTCCCGGACGCCGGGACCGAGGTGGAGTGCCGCTTCACCGACGGACCCGCGGCCGGTGGCCCGGCGGTCCTGCGCCGCGGAAACGTCCGCTATCTCGCGACCCGCCCCGACGTCCCGTCCCTCCTGCGCCTGCTTCCCCGGTGGGCCGCGCAGGCCGGTTGCGCGCCCGCGCCCCAGGGGGCCGGCGACGGTGTGGAGGTCATCCGCAGAAGCGGGCCTTCCGGAGAGCGGTCCTGGCTCTTCGCCGTCAACCACACCGGGGCGACCGCGCATGTGGCCGCCACGGGGACCGACCTCCTGTCCGGCGCCCGCGCGCCGGGAGTCGTCGCCGTGCCGGCGGGCGAGGTGGCGGTGGTGGAGGAAGGCGGTACGGGTCCTCGCTGACGTCGCCTTGGCGCCAGTTGACGTGAGTTGACGTGGGGTGCGGCGAGTTGCTGTGAGGAGATGTCCCGCAGCGGGCGGCAGCAGCACACGGGACTCCCGCCCGTGAGCGGACATCTCGGGGCCATCCCGGAGTGGTGGCACGAGCGACCGGCGGCGTGAACGACCGCATCGTGCCCTGACGGCCATCGGAGGCCGCCGCTACAAGGTTGTTGTTCCGTCCGGGGAGGTTGTGGACACTGATCATCATCACAGTCCACAATCTGCCCGGACGGAACAACTACGGCGTCGAGATCGTCGGTACGGTGTCACGCCCGCCAAAGCGCCCTGCGTCACACCGCCTCCAAAGGGGTGCGGGCCGACGGCGAACGGGACGGGAACGGGAATCAGCGGTGGGAGATCCGAGCTGTCCGCGGCGGTCAAGGCCCGGGAGCCGAGGACCGCTTTTGCGTATACGGCACGCCGTCCGCTGGGTCATGTGGGGGCTGTGGCTTGCGTGTCTGGTGTTCTCCGTCTGGTTCTTCACAGAGGTGATCATGCTGATCCGACAGGCCGAGTCCTGGTGACACGAGCGGCAACGGGACGATCTGTTCCGCTTCAGCGGACGGGGCTGACGTCACCGCATGGCAGGTCGCCCCACTTCACCGAGGTGCTCGTGTGCCAGGCGGACGGCCATGGCGCCCTCACCGACGGCGGAGGCGACCCGTTTGACCGAGCCGCTGCGGACGTCACCGACGGCGAAGACGCCCGGCAGGCCCGTCTCCAGGGCGAGCGGGGTGCGGGCGAGGGGATTCCAGAGGTCCGCTGTCAGGTGGACCACGTCCTGCCCGGTAGGAATGAAGCCGCGCCGGTCCAGGGTGACGGCGTCGGCGAGCCAGGACGTGGCGGGGCGCGCGCCGATGAACACGAACAGGGCGCGGACCGCCAGCGCCTGCTGCTCGCGGGTGCGGTTGTCCTCGACGACGAGGGATTCGACCCGGTCCTCGCCGGTCACCTCGCGGACTTCGGTATGCGGCCGGACATGGATCCGGGAGTGCCGCTCGATCCGGTCGATCAGGTAGCGGGACATGCTGTGTTCCAGGTCTTCGCCGCGGACCAGAAGGTGGACGGCGGGCGACTCGCGTGCCAGGAACAGGGCTGCTTGGCCGGCGGAGTTGCCGCCGCCGACGACGGCCACCGGATCGAGGCGACAGGTCCGTGCCTCCCAGACGGTGGCGGCGTAGTGCACCCCGAGTCCTTTGAACCGCTCGACGCCGGGGGCGGTCAGCCGCCGGTAGCGCGCGCCGGTGGCGACCACGACGTTGGTGGCGGTGACCGTGCCGCCGTCGGCGAGCCGCACCACGCTGTTCCCGTCGCGCTGTTCGAGGCCGGTGGCCTCGGCGGGGACGTCGATCCGGGCGCCGAACCGGTTGGCCTGTACGACGGCGCGTTCGGCGAGCTCCATGCCGGAGATCCCGGCGGGGAAACCGAGGTAGGTCTCGATCCGGGAGGAGGTGCCGGCCTGGCCGCCGGTCGCCACGGCGTCCAGCACGACGGTGGAGAGTCCCTCGGAGGCGCCGTACACCGCGGCGGCCAGGCCACCGGGTCCCGCGCCGACCACCGCCAGGTCGCAGACGGCCTTCGCGGCGGTCTCGGCGCGCAGCCCGATGACCCGGGCGAGCGCGGCGTTGGAGGGATTGCGCAGCACCCGGTAGTCGTTCCAGACGACGATCGGGGTCTCCTCCGGAGCGATCCCAAGACGCGTGAGCAGCGCCTCGGCCTCGGTGTCCTTCTCCAGATCGAACCAGCGGTGCGGGAGGCGGTTGCGGGCGGCGAACTCCAGCAGCCGCCGGGTGTCGGAGGAGAAGGCGGAGCCGATGATGCGGAAGCCCGTGCCCGCGTCGGCCAGCATCGTACGGCGCAGCAGGTAGGCGCGAAGGATCACGTCGCCGAGCGCGGGTTCGCGGCTGAGCAGATCGCGCAGGGCGGCCGAGCCCACCGCCAGTACCTCGCCCGGTGTTCTCACCACCGCGCTGAGGAAGGCGGTCTGGCCCTCCAGCAAGCCGAGTTCGCCCAGGAAGCTGTGCGGACCGTGCAACTGGACGACCTGCTCCTGGTCGCCTTGGCCTTCGACCACGGCCACCGTGCCGCTGAGGACGACGAAGAACTGTTCAGTGCGTTCGCCCGCCCGGAAGAGGTGTTCCCCCTCCCTGACCTGCCGCACCTGTCCGGCGGGGTCCAGGAGCGCCATCTGGTCGTCCGTCAGGCGCGGGTAGGCGTCGTGAACGTCGGCGGTCGGGGTCAGGGGCGGCATCACGACGGTTCCTTCCTTCGTCAGGAACAGCGGTGGACGCGTACGGCAGAGGAGGAGAACAGCGGCGGACGCGGTGCTGGAGGCGCCGTGGGAGCCCGCCCGACTCAGACCATCGACTCGTGGACGAAACACCACCGCCAGTCCTCGCCGGGCTGGAACGACCGCACGATCGGGTGCGCGTCCGCTGCCGCGTGGGCACGGGCGTGCCGCATCGGTGAGGAGTCGCAGCATCCGACGTGTCCGCAGGTCAGGCACAGGCGCAGGTGCACCCACGGAGTCCCCATGCGCAGGCAGTCCTCACAGCCCTGCGGTGTCCTGGGCGTCACGGGCCGGACCATGGACAGGTGCGGGTCGGGAAGAGTGGTCATCACGGCCTCCTGGTCGCGGGATCGGCCGGTCCGGGGGACGTCGACAGCGACTCGTTCACCCACTGGCGGAGCGCGTTCGCGGGCGCGGCGCCGGTCTGGCGGGCGACGGGCCTGCCGTGGTCGAGGATCAGCAGGGTGGGGACGGCCTGGACCTCGAACCGTCGGGCCAGGGCCGGTGACTTGTCGATGTCGACCTTCACGAGCTTGATCCGGCCCACGAGGTCCTCGGCGACCTGTTCGAGGGCTGGGCTCACCATCCGGCAGGGGCCGCACCAGGTGGCCCACAGGTCGACCAGCACGGGCAGGCTCGCCTGCTCGGCGACCTCACCGAAGTCGGCGTCGCCCGCTTCGGCGATCCACGGCAGCGGCGCCCGGCAGTTTCCGCAGCGCGGACTGCCGTCCGCCGCGGCGGGTACGCGGTTGGTCCGGCCGCAGTTGGCGCAGACGACGGTCCGTACCCGGGCCTGCGCGCCCGTGGTGCCGTTACGGGCCGGGCGGTCGTTGCGGCCTTCCTGAGAGGTGCTCATCACGGCTCCTGCGGCTGGTCCTGGACAGAGACGGTCAGTTCGCCGCCTACGGCGTCGACCACGATGGTCACGCCTTCGCGTGCCTCGCCGCTCAGCAACGCACGGCCGATCCTGGTCTCGACCTCGTGCGAGATGAAGCGGCGCAGCGGCCTGGCTCCGTAGACCGGGTCGTAGCCCTCGGCCGCGATCAGGTGGCGGGCCGGCTCGGTGAGGACGAGCGTGACGCGCTGCTCGGAGAGGCGGTCGCGCAGTTCGTCGAGGAGCAGGTCGACGATGCGCTCGATCTGCGCGATGCCGAGCGGGTGGAAGAGGACGATGTCGTCGACGCGGTTGAGGAACTCGGGGCGGAAATGGCCGTTGAGCTCGGTCATCACCAGCGCCCGCGCCTCGGGCTTGATCTCTCCGGCCTGGGTGGCGTCCTGGAGCAGGTACTGCGACCCGAGGTTGGAGGTCATGATGATCACGGTGTTGCGGAAGTCGACGGTACGTCCCTGCGCGTCGGTGATCCGGCCGTCGTCCAGCACCTGGAGCAACGTGTTGAAGACGTCGGCGTGCGCCTTCTCGATCTCGTCGAACAGGACGACGGAGTACGGCTTGCGGCGTACCGCCTCGGTGAGCTGGCCGCCCTCCTCGTAGCCCACGTATCCGGGGGGCGCGCCGACCAGGCGGCTGACGGTGTGGCGTTCCTGGTACTCGCTCATGTCCAGGCGGATCATGTTGCTCTCGCTGTCGAACAGCGCCGCGGCCAGCGTCTTGGCCAGCTCGGTCTTCCCGACACCGGTCGGGCCGAGGAAGATGAACGAGCCGATCGGCCGCCGCGGGTCGCGTACCCCGGAGCGGGCCCGTATCACCGCGTCGGCGACGAGCTGGACGGCCTCATCCTGGCCCACGACCCGCTCGCGCAGGATCTCGTCCAGCTTGAGCAGCTTCTGCCGTTCGCCCTCCTGAAGGCGGGTGACGGGGATACCGGTCCAGGCCGAGACGATCTCGGCGATCTCCTCGGCGGTCACCACCTCGCGCAGCAGTCGGCTCTCCCCCTGCTTGTTGGCGAGCTGTTCCTCCTCGGCGGTCAGCCGGCGCTCCAGTTCGCTGACGGTTCCGTAGCGCAGCTGGGCGGCCCGGTTGAGGTCGTAGGCGCGTTCGGCCTGCTCAGCCTCCTGCCGGGCGCGTTCCAAATCCTGGCGCAGTTCCTGGACCTTGCGGATGGCCTGGCGCTCGGCCTCCCACTGGGCGTGCTTGGCGTCCACCTCACCGCGCAGGTCGGCCAGTTCACGCCGCAGGTCCTCCAGGCGGGCGCGGCTGGCCGGGTCGGTCTCCTGGTCCAGCGCGGCCTCCTCGATCTCCAGACGGGTCGCCCGCCGGGTGAGTTCGTCGAGTTCGGCGGGCATGGAGTCGATCTCGGTCCGCAGCCGGGCGCAGGCCTCGTCGACCAGGTCGATGGCCTTGTCCGGGAGGAAGCGGTCGCTGATGTAACGGTGGCTGAGGGTGGCCGCGGCGACCAGGGCGTTGTCCTGGATCTTGACGCCGTGGAAGATCTCCAGTCGCTCGCGGATGCCGCGCAGGATGGAGATGGCGTCCTCGACGGTCGGCTCGTCCACCTGGACGGTCTGGAAGCGGCGCTCCAGGGCGGCGTCGGACTCGATGTGCTTGCGGTACTCGTCCAGCGTGGTGGCCCCGATCATGTGCAGCTCGCCGCGGGCCAGCATCGGCTTGAGCATGTTGCCCGCGTCCATCGCGCCCTCGGCGGCGCCGGCTCCGACGACGGTGTGCAGCTCGTCCACGAACAGCAGGATCCGGCCCTCGGCGCCTTTGACCTCCGACAGAACGGCCTTGAGGCGCTCCTCGAACTCGCCGCGGTATTTCGCCCCGGCCACCAGCGACCCCATGTCGAGCGAGAACACCGTCTTGTCCCGCAGCCCTTCGGGCACGTCGCCGCGCACGATCCGCTGGGCCAGACCCTCGACGATGGCGGTCTTGCCGACGCCCGGTTCGCCGATCAGGACGGGGTTGTTCTTGCTCTTGCGGCTGAGGATCTGGACCACCCGGCGGATCTCGGCGTCCCGGCCGATCACCGGGTCGAGGCGGCCGGCGCGGGCCTCGACGACGAGGTCGCGCCCGTACTTCTCCAGGGCCTCGTAGGCTTCCTCAGGAGTGGCGGAGGTGACCCGTTGGTTCCCGCGCACCGTGGTGAGGGCGGTGAGGAAGGAGTCCTTGGTGACGCCCTGTTCGCCGAGCCGCCGGCCGGCCGCGGTGGTCGACCCCTCGTCCACCAGTGCCAGCACCATGTGCTCGGTGGAGACGTACTCGTCCTTGAGCCGCTTGGCCTCCTGCTCGGCGCTGTCGAGCAGCCGGGCCAACCGCCGGGTCACCATCACCTGGCCGGGGGCTGCGCCCGGACCCGTCGTGCGGGGGCGTTTGACGAGATCGGCCTCGACCGCGGCCCGCAGGGCGGCCGGGTCGGCGCCGGCGTCGGCCAGCAGACGGGTGGTCAGGCCATCCCGCTGATCGAGCAGGGCCAGCAGCAGGTGCTCCCCGTCGACCTCGGTGTGGCCCATACGGACCGCGGCGCTCTGCGCTTCCTGGAGCGCTTCCTGGGATTTCTGGGTGAGGCGATTCATGTCCATGGTGTGGGCTCCTTGGCGGCTCGTTCGCTGCGCCGCAGTGCGGTTTCCAGGCGTTCGATGCGGTCGAGCATGTCCAGGACGACGCCGATGGCCGCGTAGTTGAGACACAGTCCGTCCCGCAGCCGCTGCACTCGGGCGAGGGCCGACGGCGCGCTCGCCCGGAACCACAGCCGGCCCCGGGCGTCACGCTCGGCGTCGACCAGCCCGAGAGCCACGAAGCGCCTGATGAGTTCGGGCGGCAGTCCGCTGCGGCCGGCCACTGCGGCCATGGAGAGCTGATAAGGGCTGGTACTGGTCCGGTAGACGCGCACCAGCGGATAAGCAGCCCTGGCGCCGGGCTGTCCGGCGCCTTCGGCGGGAGAACGGTGTTCGGCTCTCATGTCTGCTTCCTCGGGTCGAAGGAGGAGACCGCGGCCAGTTCCTCGAACAACTCACGTTCACGCGGGCTGGGCGAGGGCGGCACCATCACCTTGATTTCGGCATAGAGGTGGCCTGGCGAACCTTTGGGGCGTGGCATCCCCTCGCCGCGCAGCCGCAACCGCCGGCCGGTGGAGGTACCGGGCGGCACATGCGCCTTGACCGTCCCGCCCGGACCGGAGACCGGCACCGTCGCCCCCAGCGCGGCCTCCCAGGCGGTGACCGGCAGATCGACGTGGACGTCGTGCCCGACGAGCCGGTAGCGGGGATGGCGGGCGATACGGACCACCAGATAGAGATCCCCGGCGGAACCCGCGCCGCGGCCCCGGCCGCCCTCCCCCGCGAGCCGGATGCGCTGCCCGTCGACGACGCCCGCCGGGATGGTGACGTCGTAACTTCGCTCCCCGCCGGGCCCGCCGAGCGTGATCTTCCGTCGGCCGCCGCGGTACGCCTCCTCCACGCTGAGGGTGAGTTCGGCCTCCTGGTCCGCGCCGGGGATCGGGCTGCCCCGCCCGGCGCCGCCCGCCCGGCCGCCGAACATGCCTCCGAAGAGATCCTCGAAGTCCACGCCAGAGGCGTCGAAGTCGGTCTCGGTCCAGGTCCGGGCGCCTGCCCGGTCGGCGCCTCGGGTGCCTGCGAAGGGACTGCCGCGGTACGCGCCGGCTGCGCCGCCGAAGCCCTGGCCGGCCGCGACGCGCTCGTCGTAGTCCTCCGGGATCTGCCGGAAGTCCGGGCCGAAACGGTCGTAGCGCGACCGGGTGCCGGGGTCGGAGAGCACGCTGTACGCCTCGTTGATCTGCTTGAAGCGCTCCTCTGCGGCCGGATCGCGGTTGACGTCCGGGTGGTAGCGGCGAGCCAGGGTACGGAACGCCTGCTGGATCTCGGCCGCGTCGGCGCTGCGCGGGACGCCGAGCACCTCGTAGTAGTCCTCTGCCATGGCGGCCTCACTCCTGCTTGCGGCTGACCGCTACCGCGGCCGGCCGCAGCTGGTGGCCGGGGTCGCCGTAACCGGGCCGCAGCACCTGGACGACGGTGCCCGCAGGTGTGTCAGGTTCATCCACCACGGACACCACCTCGTGCTGCTCGGGGTGGAAGGGGACGCCGGTCTCCTCGTAGCGGGGGTAGCCGAGATTTCGCAGCACCTCGACGGCCTGGTCGCGTACCGCCCGGACTCCGCTGACGATCGCGCCGCGGTCGTCGGCGCCCGCGTGGGCGAGGGCCAGTTCCAGGTTGTCGACGACCGGGAGGAACGCAGCGGCCACCTTGGCCCGCTCGGCCTCCCGTTCCCGGGGAAGCTCACGGGCGTAGCGCTTACGGAGATTGTCGAGGTCGGCGAGGGCTCGCCGCCACCGGTCCTCCAGCTCCTCCGCCCCGGGGCCGCGGCGTGTGGATTCCGCCTCCTGCTCCCTGGCTTCCCCGCCCTGCGGGGTCGTCCGCGGGGCGGCACTCCGCTCGGGCGACGTCCGCTCGGACTCGGGCGGGGAGCGGTCCTCGGCGGGACGCGTCTGTTCCTGGTCCGACATGTCGCCGCCTCAGCTCTTGTCGAATTCGGCGTCGATGACGTCGTCGTCGCCCCTTGGGGAGCCGCCCTCGGGACCCTGGCCGGGCTGGGCTCCGCCCCCGGCTCCGCCCGGTTCAGCGGCGTGGGCGGCCAGCGCCGCGTGGATCTGCTGGAGCTCGGAGGTCAGGCTGCGGGACCGTTCCGCCGGAGCCTCCTCCTTGACCGCGGTACGCGCCTCGTCGGTGAGCAGTTGGGCGCGGGCGCGCTCGTGCTCCGGTGCGGCGTCGCCGAGGTCGTCCAGCCGGCGCTCCACCTGATAGGCGGCGGCGTCGAGATCGTTGCGGGCGTCGATGGCCTCGCGCAGGGCCAGGTCACTGGTGCGGTTGTTCTCGGCCTCGTTGATCATCCGCTCGACCTCGGACGGGTCGAGGTTGGAGCCCTCGCTGATGGTGATCGACTGCTCGGCGCCGGTGTCCCGGTCCTTGGCGCTGACCTTGAGGATGCCGTTGGCGTCGATGTCGAAGGTGACCTCGATCTGGGTCTCCCCACGCCGGGCCGGCCGCAGGTTCTCCAGCCGGAAGCGGCCCAGCACGCGGTTGTCGGCTGCCAGTTCACGTTCGCCCTGAAGCACGACGATGTCCACGGCCGGCTGGTTGTCCTCGGCGGTGGAGAAGGTCTCGGACCGGCGGGCGGGGATGGTGGTGTTCCGATCGATGATCTTGGTCATCACGCCGCCGGCCGTCTCGACGCCCAGCGACAGGGGGGTGACGTCCAGGAGCAGGACGTCCTTGACCTCGCCCTTGAGCACGCCTGCCTGGATGGCGGCGCCCAGCGCCACCACCTCGTCGGGGTTGACGCTCATGTTCGGGTCCCTGCCGCCGGTCAGCCGGCGGACCAGGTTCTGCACGGCCGGTATGCGGGTCGAGCCGCCGACGAGGATGACCTCGTCGATGTCGTTGTCGGTGACCTTGGCGTCGCTCATCGCCGTCCTGACCGGTTCCAGGCAGCGCTCCACCAGGTCCGAGGTGATCTGCTCGAAGGTGGAGCGGCGGACGGTCTCGGTGAGGTGCTTGGGCCCGGAGGCGTCCGCCGTGATGAAGGGCAGGCTCACCTGGGTCTGGGTGACCGAACTCAGCTCCGTCTTCGCCTTCTCGGCCGCCTCGAACAGGCGCTGCAGAGCCTGCGGGTCCTTACGCAGGTCGATGCCTTCGGACGTCTGGAAGCCGTCCGCCAAGTGGTCCACCAGTCGGCGGTCGAAGTCGTCGCCGCCCAAATGGGAGTCGCCCGCAGTGGCGCGGACCTCCACGACGCCGTCGCCGACGTCCAGCAGGCTCACGTCGAACGTGCCGCCGCCGAGGTCGAAGACCATGACCGTCTCGTGGCCCTTCTTGTCCAGCCCGTAGGCCAGCGCCGCGGCTGTCGGTTCATTGATGATCCGCAGGACTTCGAGGCCGGCGATCTTCCCGGCGTCCTTGGTGGCCTGGCGCTGGGCGTCGTTGAAGTACGCCGGTACGGTGATGACCGCCTCTGTCACCTTCTCGCCGAGCGACTTCCCGGCGTCGTCGGCGAGCTTGCGCAGCACCTGCGCGCTGATCTCCTCCGGCGCGTACTGCTTTCCGCTCACCTCGAAGCGGGCCACCCCGCCGGGCCCCTCGACCACGTCGAAGGAAACCGCTTTGGCCTCGTCGGAGATCTCGTCGTAGCGACGTCCGATGAACCGCTTCGCGGAGGTGATGGTGCCTTTGGGGTTGAGGATCGACTGCCGACGCGCGAGCTGTCCGACCAGCCGCTGGCCGTCATCGGAGAAGGCGACCACCGACGGGGTCGTTCTGGCCCCCTCCGCGTTCGGGACGACGGTGGGCTCACCGCCCTCCCAGACGGCGATGACCGAGTTGGTGGTACCGAGGTCGATGCCTACTGCCTTCGCCATAAGAATCTCCTCCGTCGCGAGGCGGAAACCGGCCGGCGGGCTGCCGGGCGCACGGCGCCGGACCCGCACAGTCTGCGAGCCTTACGCGGTACGCGGTGGACTTCCTCGCCCCGGGATGACCAATCCGCGCCGCCTTTCCGGTCCCCGAGGACGGGGGGCGGCGACGGCTCGCAGGTGAGGGCCCGTGCCGAGCGGCGTACGTTGAGAGGGGGCTGATTCGAGCCGCGAATGGACCTGCGATGGACGCTCTTCCGTTTCCGACCGCCGACACGCCTCACCCCATGCCGCAGCCGGGGGCCGCACGTCACGCGCTGCTACGGCTGGTGACGGTCATGCTCGACGGCGACGACGAGCGAGAGGTGCTGTGGGGTGCCATGGCGGCGGTCGCCGCCACCGGCCCCTTCGTCGCCGAAGCGGCATACGCCGTCCACAATGGTTCGGCGCGGCGCTGCCCTCCACGCCCGGTGGCTGCCTCCGCCGACGCCCGACCGGGGAGCACCGTGGCGCGGGAGCCCGGTGTGGACCCCAACGGCCGAGCCCCGGCCGAAGCAGCCGCTGAGATGGTGGCCGCCGATCGGCTCGACCGGCGGATCGACGCTCTCGACGGCCGCAGCCGGAGTCTGCACCGGGCGGACGGACGGTGGGCGCGGGCCATCGCGCTGCGATACCGGGACGACTGCCTCGGCTATCTCGTCGTCGGGGGCGCGACCACGCCCTCGACTGACGAAACCGCGCTGACGGATCTGCTCGCACAGCAGACCGGGATCGCCCTGGCACGCCTCAGCGGGCGCCGGGGAGAGCCGGTCGGCGCCCGCTCACGGAATTGGCCGGAGGTCGCAGGGCCGCCGACGGCAGAGGGCCTCTCGCCGGCTGCCGACCCCGGCGCGAGCGTCTCCGCCATGGCCGCACGACTTGCCGCTGACCACGCGCTCTCCCGGGCCGCTGCCTCTGGCAGCGGTGAGACGGGAGTCCTGCAGGCCCTGCACGACCATACGGGATTCGCGGTCCTCACCGAGGACCGCTTCGGCAACCCGCGGTCCTGGGCGGGTCACGGCGGGGGCGAACCCTGCGGGCGGCCTGGAAGTGGGCCGCGCCCGGCCCAGGGACACCGGGACCGGAAGGCCCTGATCCGTGACGCGCGCCACCATCCCGGCGCCGTCCGCGACGGGGACCGGCTGCTCGTCCCCATCGAAATGGCCGGGGAAGTGCTCGGCGTGGCCGCGCTGGTCGACCCCGACCGGCGGGCGACGGAAACGGACTGCTCAGCGCTCGAACAGGCCGCCCTGGTGCTGGCCCCCGCGCTCTCGCACGAGCGCAGGCTGGCCGAGCTGGAGCCCCTGCTGCGCCACGACCTGGTCGACCGGCTGATTTCGGGCGAGACGACCGACGACGACTTCGCCCAGGCAGCGGTCCTCGGCCACGACCTGCACCGGCCGTACGGGGTCGCCGTACTGGAGTGGTCCGGGACGGTCGGCAGGGCCGCGCTCGGCGACGCGGTGGCGCGGGCGGCCCGGCGGCTGCGCCTGGACGTACTCGTCGGCTCCCGTGGCTCTGCCACGGTCGTCCTTGAGTCCCGGGGAGACCGGGGCGCCCCGGAAGGCGAGCTGTACAGGGCCGTCTCGGAGGAGCTCGGCACCGGGGCCGGAGCCATCGGCATCGGCGGCCGCTGCGAGGTCGTCGACGATCTGCCGCGCTCCTACGGCGAGGCCGTCCGCGCCCTCGCCGTCCGCCGCGGTTCCCAGGACCCGTACGGCAGCACCGGCTTCGAGGAGCTGGGCCTGTGCCGCATGATGGGCACCGGCGAAGGCGAAAGGGAAGCCGACCGATTCGTCCGCGAATGGCTGGGACGCCTGCTGGACTACGACTCCCGCCACCGCACCGAGCTGGTGACGACGCTCTCGCGCTATCTGGAGAGCGGCGGCAGCTACGACGCGACCTCCGAGGCCCTCCTCATCCACCGCAGCACCGTCCGCTACCGCCTCCAGCGCATCTGCGAGATCACCGGCCACGACCTCGGTGACGTCGAGACGCGCCTCAACCTGCACATCGCCACCCGCATACGCAATGTGCTCGAACCCTCGCCGTGAGACGCGGGCGAGCCGAAGCTGTCGCTGGAGCGTCGCGAGGGTGACCGCCGTAAGCGCGTCGCTGATCTCATCACGCGTCTCGGCCGCGCGCACCACGGCGCCCACACCGCATCGGAGGTGTGGCGCCGCAGAGGTCCTATCGAACGGATCGCGTCCCGAGGTCGCCGGACCGGGGAACGCCGGTGCTCATCGGTTCCAGGAGTTGATGTTGATCTCGTTGTGGATGTTGCCGGCGCTGAAGTTGATCAGGCCGCCGCAGGTGAGGAGGCAGAACCCGCCACCCGGCTGCGTCGGGGTGACCGGTACCGCCGACATCACGACCGTCGTCACGGCGTTCGACGCGCCGCAGTTGTCGTTGCCGTTGTAGGCGGCGGTGATGGTGTGGGTACCCACGGTGGTCAGGCTCGCTGTAAAGCTGGCGACACCCGTGGCGCTGACGGGCACGGTGGCCAGGATGTCCCCGGCGTCGAAGAACGTCATGCCCAGGCCGGGGCTGGGATCGCTCGGGCAGGTCACCGTCGCCGTCAGATTGACGGACTGCCCGACCGTCGCGGTGGAAGGCGACGCCTGGACCGTGGTCGACGACACATCCGCCGCCGCAGCGGGGGACGCGCCGGCCACCACGGCAGCACAGGCGGCGGACGCGACCAGAATCCTGGCCGTCCGATCTTTCCAACGTGTCACTGTTCGACTCCTTGATCGATCGCTGCCGGGGCCGCGGTGCCCCGGGAGCGCCACAGTAAGGAGCCGATACCGCTGCCACGCGGCGCGGCGGCTCCGATCGACCGATCCGACCGAAGAGTTCACCCGGGTGGGCGGAGGCGGCCGCCCCCCACTGCTCCAGGCGGCCCTCTCCGGTCCCACTGCGGGCGCCGGAGCCGCCGTCCCTAGATGCCGGGGGGCGAGACACGCGTGTAGGTACGGGAGTTACTGACACCGCCAGAGGTGGTGACGGTGACGGAGACCGGCCCCGCCGGTCCTGCCGGCGCCTGCGCGACGGCGGTGGTGTCGGACAGCACTGTGAAAGCGGCGGGCGCGGCACCGAAGGACACGGTGCTGGTGGTGGTCAGCCCGGTGCCGGTGAGGGTGACGCCGGCGCCGGCGTCCGTGGGGCCCTGAGCCGGGGCGAGGGCGCTGAGGACCGGTCCCGCCACATAGCTGTAGACCACCGCGTTGCTGGTGCCGCCGACGGTGGTGACGGTGACGGGCACCGCTCCCGTTCCGGCCGGAGCGACGGCGGTGATCTGCGTCGCGGAGTTGACCGTGAAACCCGTGGCGGCATTGACTCCGAAAGCGACCCCCGTGGCCCCGGACAGACCGGCGCCGGCGAGGATCACGCTGGTACCCCCCGACGACGGACCCTGGCTGGGCGAGACGGAATTGAGGGAGGGCGTGCTCGCGTAGGTGTAAGTGACCGAATTGCTGGTGCCGCTGGGCGTCCTCACGGTGACCGCGACGGCGCCGGTGCCGGGCGGGGTCACCGCGGTGATCTTCGCCGAGGTGTCGACCGCGTAGGTGAGGGCGGCGCTGGCGCCGAAGCTGACCGCCGTGGCCCCGGTGAAACTGCTGCCGTTCAAGGTGACCGTGCTACTGCCCGCAGCGGGACCGGTGTTGGGAACGACCGAACTGAGGACGGGAACGGCGGCCGCGACACTGGGCCGTGTCGTTTGTGCTGTGCGATCACTGTTTTCCACGGTGTCTCCGTAGGGTGCGGCTCCGCCCCGAGAGGGGCGGGGGATGCTGATCGGATCCGCCCGATCGCCGTTCGCCGCACGCACGGCGTTCGGGCCGGGAGGGACGCTCGCGGTCGGGCCTGGGGTGTGGCGGCCGGTCAGGCGAGTCGGCCCCCGGCCCGGGGGGTGATTCCCGGACCGGGGGCTTGTGAGGCGGGCACGCCACCTGTGTGGCCGGCGTGGCCGCTGCGGGTGGGACGACGATCACTGGCTCGGGCTGTCCCCTGAGGGGCGGTCAGATGCCGGGCCCCGCGACGTAGGTGTACGCGCCCACGGCGGTCGCGCTGCCCGCGTCGTTGGTCAGGACGACATCGACGGCGCCCGCCGCACCAGGGGGTGTGACCGCCGACACCGCAGTGTCGGACAGCACGGTGAAGGGCGCCGGGTTCCCGTCGAAGGTGACCTCGTTCGTGCTGGTGAGGCCGGTGCCGGCCACGGTCACGGTGGTGCCGCCCGAAGCCGGCCCTGCCGCGGGGGTGACCGTCGTCACCGTCGGTGCGGCGACATAGGTGTACGACAGGCCGTTGTTCGTGCCGCCCGCCGTGGTGACGCTGACTCCTACCGCGCCCGCCGCACCCGCGGGTGCGGCAACGGTGATCTGGCCGTCGGACACGACGGTCGGGACCGCGCTGTTGGCGCCGAAGGCGACGCCGCTGGCGGTGGACAGGCCGGTGCCGTTGATGGTCACCGTCCCGCCGCCCGCCGTCGAGCCGGAGGTCGGGCTCAGCGACTGCTTGAACGGGGCCCCGACGTAGTAGAAGGGGATGGGGTTGCTCGTTCCACCAGGGGTGGTCACGGTAACGCCGACGGCCCCGTTGCCGGAGGGTGAGACGGCGGTGACCTGGGTGGGCGAGACGTTGGTGACGGCGGTGGCGGGCCGGGTGCCGAAGCGCACCGCGGTGGTGCCGGCGAGACCCGTACCGGTGATGGTGACGAGCGTGCCGCCGCCACTGGATCCTTGGTTCGGACTGATGGGCATGAGAGATACCTCCTGGCCGGCAATGCGGTACATTGCAGGCAGCGATGGGTTGTCGAGTTCGCGGACATCTCGACTGACGCGAATCGGTTCTCGTGTCCACTGGCCAGGTGGTATGCGTTGGCTCTGCTTCGAATCCCGCACGGCGGTGTCGGCCGCCTGCGGGGTCCGCAGGGCCATCGCATCGAAGAACGCGGTATATCGGCGTGAATTGACGCCGAGGAACGCGGCTCGTTCGCATCCGTTCGAAAGTCCGCATATCCGTCGGAACGGACACCCTGAGTAACCCATCCAGGTAGTGTGATCACAAGGTTTCCGACAGTACGCAAGCCATTCGGCCGAGCGCAGAAAACGCGTGTGGGGGGAGCACGTCAACACCACCACAAGCGGAAGTAAGCGGTCCGTGCGCCCCCGCTGGCCCCATCGATCCCCGCACTCCTACCCTTTCGGGTGAAGCAGCTCCGTGGCCCTTGCCACACTCCCCTGCCGGTGGGCTACTTCGTTTGACGAACAGGTGCGACGGCCGTGCGCAGGCAGTCGGCCCGTATCGCTCCCCGTCCGTCTCCCCGACGGAGCCAAGGAGTCCCCATGCCGGTCTCACCGAACCAGGGATCCACCGGCGGCGGCGATGCGGTGACCCTCACCGGCACCCACTTCACCGCAACCACCGCAGTGCGCTACGGCTCCCGCGCGGCCGCTGGCTTCACAGTCGTCAGCGACTCCACCACCGCCACCGTCACGCCGTCCGGTCAAGGTCCCGTCCCCGTCTCGGTGACGACCCCAGGCGGAACGGGGGTCGTCGGCACGTTCTACTACCTGGGCCCGCCCTCGTTCCGCGTCCTTCCGCCTCCCGCAGGCCCGTTGGCGGGAGGCAACACGGTGATCCTGGCCGGCATCGGCCTGTTCACCACCACCGAAGTCCTCTTCGGCACGCAGGCAGCCGTGTTCACCGCCGACTCCGACGGCCGACTCACCGTGACCGTCCCCGCGGCGCTCGCGGCCGGCCCGGTCGCGGTCGTCGTGCGCGCCAGGGGCGGAACCGCGTCCGGGGCCACCTACACCTATCTCGCCCCGCCCGCCATCGCCGTCGTCACCCCCGACTCCGGCCCTGTGGACGGCGGCAATCTCGTCGTCATCAGCGGGACGGCGTTCTCGTACGCCACCGGCGTCACCTTCGGCGGCACCCCCGCCCTCTCCTACCGCGTCGCCTCGGAAACCGAGATAGACGCCCTCGTCCCCGCCGGCGCGCTCGGTCCGGCAAACGTCTCCGTCACCACCCTCGGCGGCACCACCACCGCCGTGGACGCATACACCTACCTGGGACGCTTCGCCGTACTGGGCGGACAGACCGTCACGAACACCGGCCTCACCGGCGTCACCGGCGACCTCGGAGTGAGCCCCGGAGTCGCGGTCACCGGATTCCCGCCCGGCCAGGTGCACGGAAGCGTCCACGTCTCGGACCCGGATGCCGTCCAGGCCCACTCCGACCTCGTCGCGACATACGCCACCGCGGCCGGCCGGATCCCGGACGCCGGTCTCCCTGAGGACATCGGCGGCCTGACGCTGTCTCCCGGCGTCTACAACGCCGCCTCTTCCCTCGGGCTCACCGGCACGGTCACCCTGGACGCCCTAGGCGACCGCAACGCCCAGTGGGTCTTCCAGATCGGATCGACCTTGACGACCGCGACCGCGAGCCGTGTCCTGCTCACCGGTGGCGCCTCGGCCCGCAACGTCATCTGGCAGGTCGGGAGTTCCGCCACCCTCGGCACGGACACCGCCTTCGCCGGCAGGGTTCTTGCCGCGACATCGATCACGGTGAACACCGGCGTGACCGTCAGCGGCCAGACGCTGGCTCGCGACGGGTCGGTGACGTTGGACACCGACGCCGTCGTCCGACCCTGGTGAGCCGGACGGGCGCTGCGGCGCGGCCCCGCATCGCCTGATCCAGCCTTCTGCCGTGGGGCGGCTGACACCAGGCAGCTCGAACGTAGCCGGCCAGGAATGACCGACCGCCTGCCGTCAGCGGCGTCCGCGGTGGTGGTAGCGGGCGGAGACCAGGCTCATCGCGCCCAAGGGGTCGGCGACGACCTGCGAGGCGGAGAAGTAGATGTTGCCGCGGACCTGCGGGTAGCGGGCGCAGAAGTCGAGGTGGCGGGTCAGTTCGGCCGGGTCCTGCCAGGCGTCGGGCTGGCCCGCGACGCCGACCTTGTACAGGGCCTCGCCGATGTAGAGGCGCACATTGGTGCCACGGACGACGTCGGACCACCAGGGGACGAGGGCCGCGTAGTCGGCCGCCGCGAAGCCGATGTTCCAGTAGACCTGGGGAACGATGTAGTCGATCCACTGCTCCCTGACCCACTTGCGGGTGTCCGCGTGCAGGTCGTCGTAGGTCTGGACGCCCGCGGTGGTGGCCGAGCCGAGCGGGTCGGTGGCGGCGTTGCGCCAGACGCCGAAGGGGCTGATGCCGAACTGGGTGCTCGGCCGGATCCGCTTGATCCTGGCGGCGGTCTCGCGCACCAGGCGGTCGGTGTTGTCCCGCCGCCAGGCGTCACGGTCGGGGAATCCGACGCCGTACCGCGCGTAGGCGGCGTCGTCGTCGAAGACCTGGCCGGCGACCGGGTACGGGTAGAAGTAGTCGTCCCAGTGGACGGCGTCGATGGGGTAGCGGCGGACGGCGTCCAGCATCGCGTCCTGCACGAAACGTCGGACCTCGGGCAGCCCGGGGTTGTAGTAGAGCTTGCCGCCGAAGGGCACGATCCACTCGGGGTGGAGGCGGGCCGGGTGGGTGGGGGCGAGCTTGGTGACGTCGGTGTCCATCGAGACGCGGTACGGGTTGAACCAGGCGTGCAGCTCCAGGCCGCGGCGGTGCGCCTCGCGCACCGCGGTGCCCAGCGGGTCCCAGCCGGGGTCCTGCCCCTGAGTGCCCGTCAGGTACCGCGACCAGGGTTCGTACGCCGACGGCCAGAAGGCGTCGGCGGTCGGCCGGACCTGGAACACCACCGCGTTGAGCCCCCGTTCGACCGCGGTGTCCAACAGGTCGAGCAATTCCTGACGTTGCTGGTCGGCGGGGAGTCCGGGGGCCGAGGGCCAGTCGGTGTTGGCGACCGAGGCGATCCACATGCCGCGCAGGTCGCGGCCGTGACCACCGGGTCCGCCGTGGCCCGCGGGACCCGGTGCGCCCTGGGGGGCGCGGGACGGTTCGGCCGCCCGCGCCGCCGAACCGGGGATGACGGCGGCCAGCGCGCCCGCCGCCGCGACAGTGAAGGTCCTGCGGGTGAGCCGGTCCATCCGTGCCTCCTGATCATCCGTCATGATCCGCCGATGATGGGTGACTTCCCGCGCCGGGGCAACCCGCCGTTCGGTCCATTCCCTCGCGCGGCCCCCGCCGGGACGGAGCGTTGACGACCCCTTCTCGGGCGTCGGCGCGGGCGCTAACATCCTGGGAGCGCTCCCACACCTCCTATGTATAGCGCCACCGTCCATCCCCCCACCACCCGCACGCGCGGGCCCGGCGCGGCCCGCGTCCGTACGGAGAGGACGCCTTTCCATGCTCCGCAGACCACTCGCCGCGCTCGTCGCGGCCCTGTCCCTGATAGGCGGCGCCTCCGCGGTCGCCGCGGTCACCGCCACGGCCACCGCGGCCCCGGCCACCGCCGCACCGGCCGCCGTCGCGGACACGTACTCCTGGAAGAACGTCAGGATCGACGGCGGCGGCTTCGTGCCCGGCATCGTCTTCAACCAGTCGGAGAAGAACCTCGCCTACGCGCGGACCGACATCGGCGGCGCCTACCGCTGGAACGAGGCCACCAAGTCCTGGACGCCGCTGCTGGATTCGGTGGGCTGGACCGACTGGAACAGGAACGGCGTGGTCAGCCTCGCCACCGACGCGCTCGCACCCGACAAGGTCTACGCGGCCGTCGGCATGTACACCAACTCCTGGGACCCCAACAACGGTGCCATCCTGCGCTCTTCCGACCGCGGCGCGACCTGGGCGGCGACCGCGCTGCCGTTCAAACTCGGCGGCAACATGCCGGGCCGCGGCATGGGCGAGCGGCTGGCCATCGACCCCAACAAGGACAGCGTCCTGTACTTCGCCGCGCCCAGTGGCAACGGGCTGTGGCGCAGCACCGACTCCGGCGTCACCTGGGCGAAGGTCACCGCCTTCCCCAACGTCGGCAACTACGTGGCCGATCCGTCCGACAGCAGCGGCTACCAGAGCGACAACCAGGGCGATGTGTGGGTGACCTTCGACCCGCGCACCGGCACCAAGGGCTCCACCACGCAGACCATTTACGTGGGCGTGGCCGACAAGGCCAACACCGTCTACCGCTCGACCGACGGCGGCGCCACCTGGTCCCGGCTGGCGGGCCAGCCCACCGGGTACATCGCGCACAAGGGCGTGCTGGACGCGGTGAACGGCTACCTCTACCTCGCCACCAGCGACACCGGCGGCCCGTACGACGGCGCCAAGGGCCAGGTCTGGCGGTACGCGACCGCGACCGGCGCGTGGACCAACATCAGCCCGATGTCGGACGCGGACACGTACTTCGGCTACAGCGGTATGACCGTCGACCGGCAGCACCCCGGCACGATCATGGTCACCGGCTACAGCTCGTGGTGGGCCGACACCCAGATCTTCCGCAGCACCGACAGCGGCGCGACCTGGACGCGGGCCTGGGACTTCACCAGTTACCCCAACCGCGCCGACCGCTACACCATGGACGTCTCCTCGTCGCCGTGGCTGAGCTGGGGCGCCAACCCGTCGCCGCCGGAGGAGACTCCCAAGCTCGGCTGGATGACCGAGTCGCTGGAGATCGACCCGTTCAACTCCAACCGCATGTGGTACGGCACCGGGGCCACCGTCTACGGCACCGACAACCTCACCAACTGGGACACCGGGGCGAAGTTCACCGTCAAGCCCAACGCCAAGGGCCTGGAGGAGACGTCGGTCCAGGACCTGATCAGCCCGCCGACCGGCGCGCCGCTGATCAGCGCGCTCGGTGACATCGGCGGCTTCCGGCACACCGACCTCACCGCCGTGCCCCCGATGATGTTCACCCAGCCCAACTTCACCACCACCACGAGCCTGGACTTCGCGGCCACCAACGCGAACACCATGGTCAGGGTCGGCAACGCGGACAGCGGCGCGCATGTCGCCTTCTCCACCGACAACGGCGCCAACTGGTTCGCGGGCACCGACCCGTCCGGGGTCAGCGGCGGCGGTACGGTCGCCGCGGCGGCCGACGGCAGCCGCTTCCTGTGGGCCCCGTCCGGTACCGGCGTCAAGTACTCGGTCGGCTTCGGCGGTTCCTGGTCCGACTCCACCGGCATCCCGACCGGCGCGGCCATCGGCTCCGACCGGGTCAACCCGAAGAAGTTCTACGGCGTCTACGGCGGCAAGTTCTACGTGAGCACCGACGGCGGAGCGACCTTCGCCGCGACGGCGGCCACCGGGCTGCCCGCTGAGGCGGCCAAGCTCAAGGCGCTGCCCGGCGCCGAGGGCGACGTGTGGGTGGCGGGCGGCAGCACGGGCGGCGCGTACGGCCTGTGGCACTCCACCAACTCCGGCGCGAGCTTCACCAAGCTGGCCAACGTGCAGGAGGCCGACACCATCGGCTTCGGCAAGGCCGCCCCCGGCGCGACCTACCAGGCGCTCTACACCAGCGCGAAGATCGGCGGCGTCCGCGGCATCTTCCGCTCCACCGACGCGGGCGCGAACTGGGTGCGGATCAACGACAACGCCCACCAGTACGGCGTGACCAACACCGCGATCACCGGCGACCCCCGGGTCTACGGCCGCGTCTACATCGCGACCAACGGCCGCGGCATCATCTACGGCGACACCTCGGACGGCTCCGGCGGTACGACTCCGCCGACCACTCCCCCGACGACCCCGCCCACACCTCCGACGACCCCGCCCACCACGCCTCCCACCACCCCGCCGACCACACCGCCCGGCTCCGGCGCCTGCTCGGTGGCGTACGACGTCACCAATTCCTGGCCCGGCGGCTTCCAGACGTCGGTCACGGTCAAGAACAACGGCTCGGCGGCGATCTCCAACTGGAAGCTGACCTGGTCCTTCGCCGGCGGCCAGACCATCACGTCGCTGTGGAGCGCGGACTACACGCAAAGCGGCGCGGCCGTGACGGTCACGGCGCCGAGCTACGCGGCGGTGCTGCCCGCGGGCGGCTCCGCGACCTTCGGCTTCACCGGTGGCGCGCCGGGGACGAACACCTCCCCCGCCGCCTTCTCGCTCAACGGTTCCGCCTGCTCCGTGGGCTGACCCCGGCTCCTTCGGGTACGCGCGGGACCGGCACCCGGCCGGTCCCGCGCGTACCGGACACAGGTAACGTCTGTCCGGTACACGGAAGCGGTGCACGGAAGCGGCAGGGGCTGACGAGTGAGTGACATCCAGCGCGTCGGAGTGGTCGGCGCGGGCCAGATGGGGGCGGGCATCGCGGAGGTGTGTGCGAAAGCCGGGCTCGACGTCCGGGTCGCGGAGACCACCGGTGAGGCCCTGGAGCTGGGCCGCACCCGGCTGACGAACTCGCTCGGCAAGGCCGCTGAGCGCGGCAAGATCACCGAGGCTGAGCGCGACGAGACGCTGGGCCGGCTGACCTTCACCACCGACCTGGGCGAGTTCGCCGACCGCGACCTGGTCATCGAGGCCGTGGTGGAGAACGAGCAGGTCAAGATCGACATCTTCCGGGTGCTCGACCAGGTGGTGAGCAGGCAGGACGCGATCCTGGCCTCCAACACCTCCTCGATCCCGCTGGTCAAGCTCGCCGTGGCGACCTCCCGGCCCGACCAGGTCATCGGCATCCACTTCTTCAACCCCGCCCCGGTGCAGCGCCTGGTCGAGCTGATCCCGGCGCTCACCACCGGCAGCGACACCCTCAAGCGGACCGAGGCGCTGGTCACCGACGTGCTCGGCAAGCACGCCATCCGCGCCCAGGACCGCTCCGGCTTCGTCGTCAACGCGCTCCTGGTGCCGTATCTGCTCTCCGCGATCCGGATGTTCGAGTCGGGCATCGCGACCCGCGAGGACATCGACAACGGCATGGAGCTGGGCTGCGCGCACCCGATGGGCCCGCTCAAACTGTCGGACCTGATCGGCCTCGACACCGTCGCCGCCATCGCCGACTCGATGTACTCGGAGTACAAGGAGCCGTTGTACGCGGCGCCGCCGATCCTTCAGCGGATGGTCGACGCGGGCCGCCTCGGCCGCAAGACGGGCGCGGGTTTCTACCAGTACTGACCGCCCGCCAGCCCTGACCGCCCGCGGGCAGCCGTCGATGCCGCCGACCGAGGCGTCGAAGGTCGTGACCCCGGCGAGCAGTCCCGCGTGCACGTTGGCCAGGGCGTGGCCGTAGGTGTCGTGGAAGTGCAGGGCGATCCGGTCGCGGGCCACACCCGCCTCGGCGACGGCTGCCAGGACCGCGCCCACCTGGCCGTCGGAGCCGTGCCAGAAGGTGCCGTGCTTGGCGTCCGCCTGGTAGGTGATGTTGTTCGCGGCCGTCGCGGCCGTGAACGTGCTGCCGTCGGAACAGGGGACGCCGTCCTTGAGGGTGTACGTCACGGAGGTGGGGGTCTGTGTCCAGCTCTGCGCGAGCCACGGCAGGGACTGGCCGTCCCCCGAGGTGTAGACGAGCGATTCATAGGCGTACGGCACGAGCTGGCGCTGCACGAGCGAGACCCCGGTGAGCGGCGAGAGGCTGCCCGGGTCGTCGTTGAGCCCGACGTTGAACGTGCCGCCGAAGACGTACGAGGTCGGGCCTGCGCTCGCCTTGAGCCGGAGCCTGAGCCGGAACCGCAGGCGGCGAGCGTTACGGTCGCGACCGCACATGCCGCGACCGCGACGGACGGCTTGAGGTGCTTCCTGGTCCCGGATACACCCGACAATGTGCCGACGACGCAGAGAATCGTGGCGCACTGCGCTGTGAACGCAGTGGCCGGCACCACATCGGCTCGTGACCGCGAGCCGTCCGGGTACCGGTGTCCCCGCACCCGCGCCGGGTACGGGCCGCTCGAAAGCCGCCCCGGCGCGGTGATCTCCCTGGAGGGGATGCAGGAGCGGGCTCCGTACTTCAAGCCCAGACGGCATCGACATGTGCCGCGACCAGCGGTTCAGCTTCCGCCGCTGTGCTCCTCGTAGGCGGCGACGACCTCTTCGGTCGGGCCGTCCATCAACAGCTCACCCTTCTCCAGCCAGATCACGCGGTCGCAGGTGTCGCGGATGGAGCTGTTGTTGTGGCTGACGAGGAAGACGGTGCCCGCCTCCTTGCGCAGTTCCCTGATCCGGTCCTCCGAACGCTTCTGGAAGGCGCGGTCGCCGGTGGCCAGCGCCTCGTCGATCATCAGCACGTCGTGGTTCTTGGCCGCCGCGATCGAGAACCGCAGCCGGGCGGCCATGCCGGAGGAGTACGTCCGCATCGGCAGCGAGATGAAGTCGTCCTTCTCGTTGATCCCGGAGAACTCGACGATGCCGTCGTACCGCTCGCGCACCTCCTCCTGGGACATGCCCATGGCCAGGCCGCCGAGGATGACGTTGCGCTCGCCGGTCAGGTCGTTGAGCAGGGCGGCGTTGACGCCGAGCAGGGACGGCTGGCCGTCGGTGTAGACCCGGCCGCGGTCGGCGGGGAGCAGGCCCGCGATGGCCTTGAGCAGGGTGGACTTGCCCGAGCCGTTGGAGCCGATGATGCCGATCGCCTCACCGCGGTAGGCCGTGAAGGTGACGCCCCTGACCGCGTGCACGGTGTGGACGTTCGGCGACGCCTTGCGGGAGACCAGCCGGTGCAGGGCGGAGGTCGCGTTGCCCCGGCCGGCGCCCGCGCCGTAGATGCGGTAGACGACGTGCAGTCCGTCGACGATGACGGTGGGCACCAGGGGCCGGACGAGGCGCGGGGCGACCTCGGGGGCGATCTTCGGGTCCAGGGCGGCAGCCAGCTCGGGGGCCAGGCCCCTGGCGCTGTTCGGGACGGCGTTCAGCGCGGTCTCCTGCGTTGCCTCGTCCGTTGGTTCAGCCACGGCCGTACTCCTCCTCCGACGACCAGAAGAACGCGTACCCGGCGCAGGCGGCCACGGCCGCCCAGCCGACCGCGAGCGGCCAGATGTGCGGCGGGAGCTGTTCGCGGGTGACGCTGTCGATCAGTGCGAAACGCATCAGACCGACATATACCAGGGCGGGGTTGACGTTGAGCATCATCGCGACGGCGTGCGGCGCGCCGACGGTGAACCGGGAGAGGTCGTAGAAGACCCCGGAGACGTACATCCAGGTCCGCAGCACGAAGGGCAGCACCTGGGCGAAGTCGGTGGTCCTGGCGCCGACGCGGGCCAGGCCCAGGGCCAGTCCCGCGTTGAAGAGCGACTGGAGGGCCAGCGCGGGGACGGCGAGCAGCCAGCGGGTGGTGACCGGGATGCCCTCGGCGACCACGATGACCGAGAGCACGCCGAGCGAGAGCAGGAGCTGCCGGAGCTGGAGCAGGGTGGCGGCGATCGGCAGGCAGGCGCGCGGGAAGTGCAGGGCGCGGACGAGTCCGATGTTGTCGGTCAGCGAGCGGGCGCCGCCGAGGACGGCCGACTGGGTGAAGGTGAAGACGAAGACCCCGGTGCACAGGAACGGGATGTAGTCCGTGACGCCGCGGCCCGCGCCGAGCAGCAGTCCGAAGATCAGGAAGTAGACGGCCGCGTTGAGCAGCGGGGTGAGCACCTGCCAGAGCTGGCCGAGGCGCGCGTCGCTGTAGAGGGCGGCCTGCCGGGCGGCGGCGAAGGTGGCGACGAAGTGGCGGCGGGCCCAGAGCCGCCGGGTGTACTCCACGATTCCGGGGCGGGCGCCGCTGACGGTCAGGCCGTGGGCGGCGGCGAGCGCGGCGGGAGCGAGGTCCGCGGGGCCCGGCGGGGCCGGCCGCGCGGGTGCGCGCGGGGCGGTGATCACGGCGGGAGAGGCGACGGGCATGGGCGGCTGCCTTCGGGTGACGGGCATGGGGAGACACCTACGCAACGACGGAACGGGACCGTATCGTCGTCACGATCGACGGTAGAGCAGTCGCGGGATGGAACGCAACCGTTCCGTCGTCACGTCGGGTTAGGATCGCTCGCATGACCGACTCCGCCGAGGCCGCTTCTCCGTCCACGACGACCGGCGGTCCGCGCCGCGCCCCGGCGGGCGCCGCCGTGTTGCGCGAGGACGTCACCGAGGCGATCCGGGCGGCCGTCTTCGCCGAGCTGGCCGCCGTCGGATACGGGCGCATGTCGATGGAGGGCATCGCCCGGCGCGCGGGGGTCGGCAAGGCCGCCGTCTACCGCCGGTGGCGCTCGAAGCTGCCGCTGGTCCTCGACATGGTGTCCGACTTCGCCGCGCAGGGCCTTCCCGTGCCCGACACCGGCACGCTGTACGGGGACGTCCGCGCCCTGCTCGACGTGAGCGCGCGGGCCCTGCGGCATCCGGTCGCGGCGCAGATCCTCCCCGATCTGCTGGCCGAGGCCGCTCGCAGCCCCGAGCTGGCCGACACGCTGCGCACCGCGCTGCGTGACGCCCAGGGCGGTATCACCGTCGCCGTCATACGCCAGGCCGCCGCGCGCGGCGAGCTGTCCCCCAGCGCCGATCCCGAGCTCGCCCTCGACCTCATCGCCGGCCCGCTCTACTGGCGCCTGGCCGTCATGCGCGCCGCCTACTCCCGAGCGCAGCTCGACGCCCTCACCTCAGCCGTCGTCGCCGCACTGCGGGCTTCCGCGTAGCGCGTACGTCCGCCCGCCCCCACCCCGTCGCCGCCCTCCCGGCTTCCACGTAATCACCGGGCCTCCGGCCCGCACCCCCACAGGGTCTGCCCCGCTGGGGCCGGTCTGCACAGCGCACCACCGCCGTGGCTGGCCGCGCAGTTCCCCGCGCCCCTAAAAACCCGGCGCACCCAGCCGAGCGCCCACGCGCCCGAAGGGGCGCGAGGAACTGCGCGACCAACCGAAACGCACCGGCAGTCGGCGAACACCCGGCCGCGCTACGGCGCGCACCCGAAGGGGCGCGAGGAACTGCGCGACCAACCGAAACGCACCGCCACCCGGCGCACCCGGCCGCGCTACGGCGCGCGCCCGAAGGGGCGCGAGGAACTGCGCGAGCAACCGAAACGCACCGGCAGTCGGCGAACACCCAGCCGCGCTACGGCGCGCGCCCGAAGGGGCGCGAGGAACTGCGCGAGCAACCGAAACGCACCGGCAGTCGGCGAACACCCGGCCGGGCTACGGCGCGCGCCCGAAGGGGCGCGGGGAACTGCGCGGGGAAGCCATTACCGGCGGGTGGTCGGGGGGATGCGGCAACCGCCCCACCGGGGCCGGTGGTGACCGGCGGTCAAAGGGCGTCCCCGTGCCGGTGGTGACCGGCGGTCATAGGGCGTCCCCGTGCCGGTGGTGACCGGCGGTCAAACGGCGTCCCCGTGCGGGAGCACCACGGTGCGGTGGGCGTGGTCGCCCACCACGTCCGCCGTGGGGGCGGCGGCGATCACGAGGGTGCCCGCGGCGGCGACACCGCGGAGGTGGGCCCAGATCCGGCCCTCGGCCGGAACGGCGAGGTCGGCAGGGTCGACCAGGAGGACGTCCGGGGCCGGGATGAGGGCCAGAGCGACGGCCAGGAGAAGCTGGTCGCAGATCCCCAGGTGTTCGTAGCGGGCGCGGCGGGGGACGACGCCCGGCCGCTCCGGGTCGGGGTGGTCGGCCAGGGTGAGCCCGGCGGCGGCCAGGGCTTCGTGGATGCGCCGGGCACCGACGCGCACGCCCGCGTGGACGGCCGCCAGGTCGAGGAGTTCACCGACGCGGTCGTACGGGTCGGGGGCCCCGGCGCCGTACACCCGCGCCACGCCGGTCCTGCGCCCGCCGGGCCGCAGCCCGCGCCCGAGCGCGACCAGCATCGCGGTGCGTTCGGGACCGGCAGGGCCGATGACGGCCAGGAGTTCCGCGGCCGATACGGCGGCGGGCGCGACGCCGTGTGCGGGGGCGCTGTGCCCGGTCACTGTCACCACGCCGTCTCCTTCCTTCGTAGAGGCGAGCAATCCGCCCATATCTACCAAGGAAGGGGGCGTTCAGCGGCGCGGCACTCCGGAGAGCGCCGCCGTACGCGGCCGGGCCGCCGGCCGTACGCCGTCCCGTACGAGCACCAACAGGGCCACGTCGTCGGCGGGGCGGTCGTCGGCGTGCCGCAGGACGGCGGCGCGCAGGTCCGCGGCGACGGCGCGGCCGGACAGCGGGGTGCCGGGGCGTACGTCGGCCGCGTCGGCCAGGGCGTCGGCCAGCGGGAAGAAGACGCCCTCGGCGTCCCGCGCGTCCTGCATGCCGTCGGTGCAGAGCAACAACCCGTCACCGGGCGGCACATGGCCGGTTGCGGCCGGGGCGGCCGTCCGCGCCGGGTCGAACAGGCCCAGCGGCGGCAGGGGCTCGCCGATCGGCAGCGGACCGGGCGCGGCGTCGAGCAGATACGGCTGCGGGTGGCCGCAGTTGACGATCCGGTAGGCGCCGTCGTCGGCGAGCTCGACGAGTTGGAGGGTGGCGAATTCCTCGGCGACCGGATCCTGTGGCGGGACACCGGCCGCCGCCGGGTGCTCACCGCGGGTCCGCTCCCGCAGATGGCGTCGCAGCGCCCCGTCCAACCGCCGCAGCACGCCCGCCAGTTCGGGTTCCTGATAGCCGGCCTCGCGGAAGCTGCCGAGCAGCGCGGCGACCATGCCGATCGCGGGCAGGCCGTGGCCGCGCGCGTCCCCGATGAGCGCGCGCACCCCGAACGGCGTGGCCAGTACCTCGTAGAAGTCCCCGCCGACGTGGGCGCCCCGGCTGGCCGACACGTACTCCCCCGCCACCGTCCAGCCGCCCGCTCTGCGCGGCAACGGCCGCAGCAGCACCTGCTGGGCGGCGACGGCGATCTCCCGCGTACGGTCCAGCTCGTCGCAGAGCAGCGAGCGGCGGCGGGCGGTCCACATCGCCGCGGCTATCACCGCGACCACGGTGGCCGCGGCGCCGAGCACCGGGCCGAAGCCGTCGAAGCAGTCGTCGGCCAGTTCCGCGCCCAGCACGCCGAGCGCCAGCAGCCCGCTGCCGAACACCCAGCGCCGCCGGGCGCCCGCCGCGCCGGCCACCGCGGGAGTCACGGCGAGGGCGGGCAGCACGTCGGCGCCTTCGGACAACTGCCAGGTGAGCACACCCATCACCGCCACCCACACGGCGGGTACCAGCGCCCACGGCGCCCTTCGCAGCGCACGGACTGCCCGGTTTCGGATCATCCGCCCGGCTCCCCCCAGAAGCCGCGGTCGCGGCAGCGTCGGAGCCGCGGCCCGCATGCCCGGCTCCCGCATCCCGACCGATTCTGGCCATTCCCCGCGCACAAGTGGCCCGCCGAACGGGGTAATCACTCGAATGAGCGACGAAACCCCCAAGCGCTCCCCGAAAGACGAAGGGGGGCCGCCCCCGTGCGTCCGGGACGGCCCCCTTCTCGGGTCCTGCACATCGTCAGGCGCCGCGCAGCACCGCCCCGGTGAGGGCGTGGGCGCTGGCCACCGCCGCGTCACGCGCCGCCGTGGTCTCCTCGGCCGTCAGCGTGCGGTCGGGGGCCCGGAAGCGCAGCGCGTAGGCGAGGGACTTGCGGCCCTCGCCGATCTGCTCGCCGGTGAAGATGTCGAACAGCCGGAGCGATTCGAGGAGTTCACCGGCGCCGTCGCGCAGTGCGCGCTCGACGTCGGCGGCCGGGACCGAGGAGTCGACGACGAGCGCCACGTCCTGGGTCGCCACCGGGAAGGTGGACACCCGCGGCCCGGTGGGCCGGCCGCCGCCCGCGCGCTCGACCTGGTCCATGTCCAGTTCCATCGCGCAGGTCCGCTCGGGCAGGCCGAGCGCCTTGGTGACCCGCGGGTGCAGCTCCCCCGCGTTGCCCACCAGCGTCTCCTGACCGTCGACCACCGCGTACAGCGCGGCGCAGCGGCCCGGGTGGTAGGGGGCGTGCTGGTCCTGGCGGACGCTCAGCTCGACCCCGGCCTCGCGGGCCACGGTACGGGCCGCCTCGACCGCGTCGGCCCAGGTCGCCGGGTGTCCGGCGCCCCACCAGCCGGTACGGTCGCGGGCGCCGCAGAGCACGACGGCGACCCGGCGGGGCTGGTCCGGCAGCGCCTCCTGGAGCCGCGCGATCTCCGCGTCCGTCGGACGGCGGTCGACCGCGAGACGCGGCGGCGTCTTCTCCGCGCCGGTCGGCAGGAAGACCAGACCGGTCTCGAAGAGCGCCAGGTCGTGCGTGCCGCGGCCCAGATTGCGGCGCAGCGTGGCCAGCAGACCGGGCAGCAGCGTCGTGCGCAGACCGGGCTCGGTGTCCGAGAGCGGGTTGGCGACGGTCACCGTACGGCGGCGCGGGTCGTCCGCGTCGAGCCCGAGCTGGTCGAAGACCTCGGCGCTGACGAAGGGGTAGCTCGGCGCCTCCACGTATCCGGCGCCGGCCAGGGCCCGGCCGACCCGGCGGCGCAGGAGCTGCGACTCGGTCAGCCCGCGTCCGGCGGGCGGCTTGGGCAGCGTCGACGGCAGATTCTCGTAGCCTTCGAGCCGGATGACCTCCTCGGCGAGGTCGTTGGGGAAGGCCAGGTCGGGGCGCCAGCTCGGCACGGTGACGATCAGCTCGTCGCTGCCGTAGACGTCGCAGCCGATCTCCTGGAGGCGGCGGACGACGGTCTCGCGGCCGTACTCGGTGCCCGCGACGCGGTCCGGGTGGTCGGCGGCCATCGCGACGGTGCGCGGGGCCGACGGCGAGATGACCTCGGTGACGCCGGGGTCCGCGGTGCCGCCCGCCAGGCCCGTCAGCAGGTCGACCGCGCGCTGGGCCGCGGCCGAGGTGGCCTGCGGGTCGCTGCCGCGCTCGAACCGCTTGGACGCCTCGGAGCCGAGCTTGTGGCGGCGCGCGGTGCGGGCGATGGTGACCGGCGCGAAGTGCGCGGCCTCGATGACGATCTCGGTGGTGCCGGTGACGACGCCGGTCTCCGGGTCGGTGGCGGGCGCGGCGATCTCGGTGTTCGCGCCGCCCATCACGCCCGCGAGGCCGATCGCCCCGGAGTCGTCCGTGATGACCAGGTCCTCGGGGTCCAGCGTGCGCTCGACGTCGTCCAGCGTCGTCAGCTTCTCGCCGGGCAGCGCGCGGCGCACCCCGATCGGCCCTTCGATCCGCGAGCGGTCGTAGGCGTGCAGCGGCTGGCCCAGCTCGAACATCACGTAGTTGGTGATGTCCACGGCCAGCGAGATCGGCCGCATGCCGACCTTCTGGAGCCTGCGCTGGAGCCAGATCGGCGACCGCGCCTCGGGGTCGAGACCGGTGACCGTACGGGCCGTGAAGCGGTCGCAGCCGACCGGGTCGGCGACCTTGACCGGGTAGCCGAACGCGTTGGGCGCGGGCACGTCGATCAGCGCCGGGTCGCGCAGCGAGACGCCGTACGCGATGGCCGCCTCGCGGGCGACACCGCGCATCGACAGCGCGTAGCCACGGTCCGGCGTGACGGCGATGTCCAGTACCTCGTCGACCAGTTCGAGCAGTTCGACGGCGTCGGTGCCCACCTCGTGCTCGGGCGGCAGCACGATGATGCCTTCGTGGTCGTCGCCCATGCCCAGCTCCTGCGCGGAGCAGATCATGCCGTGCGAGACATGGCCGTACGTCTTGCGCGCGGCGATCGCGAAGTCGCCGGGCAGCACGGCGCCGGGCAGCACCACGACGACCTTGTCGCCGACCGCGAAATTGCGGGCGCCGCAGACGATCTCCTGCGGCTCGCCGGTTCCGTTGGCGTCGCCGACGTCGACCGTGCAGAAGCGGATCGGCTTCTTGAAGCCCTCCAGCTCCTCGATGGTCAGCACCTTGCCGACGACCAGCGGGCCCTTGAGCCCGGCGCCGAGCTGTTCGACGGTCTCGACTTCGAGACCGGCGGAAATGAGCTTGGCCTGGACGTCGCGGCCGGTCTCACCGGCGGGCAGTTCGACGTACTCCCGCAGCCAAGAAAGCGGGACCCGCATCAGATCTCCATCCCGAACGGAAGGGTGAAGCGCACATCACCCTCGACGATGTCTCGCATGTCCTCGACGCTGTGGCGGAACATCAGCATCCGCTCGATGCCGAAGCCGAACGCGAAACCGCTGTACTTCTCCGGGTCGACGCCGCAGGCGGTGAGCACCCTGGGGTTGACGACGCCGCAGCCGCCCAGCTCGATCCAGCCCTCGGAGGAGCAGGTGCGGCAGGGGCGGTCGGGGTTGCCGACCGAGTCGCCGCGGCAGACGTAGCAGAGCATGTCCATCTCGGCGGACGGCTCGGTGAACGGGAAGTGGTTGGGCCGCAGCCGCGTCGTCATGCCCTCGCCGAACAGCGAGACCACCATGTGGTCGAGGGTGCCCTTGAGGTCGGCCATGGTCAGGCCCTCGTCCACGGCGAGCAGTTCGACCTGCGCGAAGACCGGGGTGTGGGTGGCGTCCAGCTCGTCGGAGCGGTAGACGCGGCCCGGCGCGATCACGTAGACGGGCAGCTCGCGCTCCAGCAGGGCGCGGATCTGCACCGGGGAGGTGTGGGTGCGCAGCACCACGCCGGACTCGCCGCTGCCGCCGGGGCCTTCGGGGCCCTCGACGAAGAAGGTGTCCTGGGTCTCGCGGGCGGGGTGGTCGGGCGGGAAGTTGAGGGCGTCGAAGTTGAACCACTCGCTCTCGACCTCGGGGCCCTCGGCGACCTCGTAGCCCATGGCCACGAAGATGTCCTCGATGCGCTCGGAGAGCGTGGTGAGCGGGTGCCGCGCGCCGGCCGGGCGCCGGTCGTAGGGCAGCGTGACGTCCACGGCCTCCTCGACCAGCACGCGGGCGTCGCGCTCCGCCTCCAGCTCGGCCTGCCGGGCGGCCAGCGCCTTGTTGACCGCGCCGCGCGCCTGGCCGACGCGCTTGCCCGCCTCCGCCTTGGCCTGCGGCGGCAGCGCGCCGATCTCGCGGTTGGCGAGGGCCAGCGGCGAGGCGCCGCCGGTGTGCGCGGTCTTCGCGTGCGCGAGCGCGTCGAGGTCGGTGGCGGCGGCGACGGCGGCCAGCGCCGCGTCGCGCATCCGCTCGATCTCCTCCGGCTTCAACGCCTCGACCTCCACAGGGTCGTACGACTTGTTCGGTGCCGACATCTTTTCCCGTTCCGCAGTGGATGGTGGTGGGGGCGCCTCCCAGGACGGAGTCTCCGAGTGGAGGCTCTGCCCGACCGGACACATACCGAAGCCCGATTCTACCGGCGCCGCGTGGACCGCCTGATCACGCCCGTCGGGGGTCCGCCGGGACGACATCCCCGGCGAATGCTCTGCCCGCGCGGCCGGTCAGGCCATGAAAGCGGGTGCCCCGACGGGCAGAATAAATCGGAACTGGGCGCCGCCGCCGGGGGCCCGGCCGACGGAGATGGTGCCGCCGTGCGCCTCGACGATGCCCTTGACGATGTACAGCCCGAGGCCGGTGCCGCCGCGCTTGCTGCCCCGCCAGAAGCGGGTGAAGACGCGGCCCATCGACTCCTCCGGAATGCCGGGGCCCTCGTCGCTCACGGTCACCACTGTGCCGGTGCAGCTCCGCTCCCGCGCGGAGAACGAGGGCTCTACGTCGATGGTGACAGTCCCCTCGCCGTGCCGCACCGCGTTTTCCAGCAGATTGCCGAGGACCTGGTCGACCTTGTCGGGGTCGGCCCACAGCGCGGGCAGCGGCTGGGTGACCCGTACCCGGAAGCGGTCGGCCCGCTGGCCCGCGGCGACATGGCCGTCCACGTGCCGCTGCACGGCCGCCGCCATGTCCACCGGCTGGCGGCGCACTTCCAGGCGGCCGGAGTCGATGCGGGAGATGTCGAGGAGTTCCGCGATCAGCCGGGTGACCCGGTTGGCGTCGGCGTCGACGGTCTCCAGCATGAGCTTCTTCTGGTCGTCGGTGAAGCGTTCCCACTTGGCGAGCAGGGTCGCGGTGAAGCCCTTGACCGAGGTGAGCGGCGAGCGCAGTTCGTGCGCGACGGTGGCGATCAGCTCGGCGTGGCTGCGTTCGGTACGGCGGCGCGCCTCGGTGCCGCGCAGCGAGACCACCAGACGGCGCACCGGTCCCGTGGGGTGTTCGCGCACGTAGCGGGCGGCGACCAGCACTTCGCGTCCGCCGGGCAGCAGCAGATTGCGTTCCGGCTGGCCGACCCTGATGGCCAGGCCGCCGTACGGGTCGGTGAGCGCCCACCAGCGGCGGCCTTCGAGGTCTTCCAGGGGCAGCGCGCGCTCGACGGACCTGCCGAGCACGTCGCGCGGGTGCAGGGCGGTGATCCGGGCGGCGGCGGCGTTGAAGGCGATCACCCGGCCGCGCTCGTCGGCGACCACCAGGCCGTCGGGGAGGTCGTCCGGGTCCAGGCCCAGGGAGTCGACGCCGAACGGTTCCGTGCCGAGCGGGCGGGCGGCGCGTGCCGCGGTGTCCCGCGATTCCGCTTCGTGGCCCGCGGGTCCCGGTGTCCGCGGTCCCCCGGAGCGCGCGGTCCGGCCCAGGACGGCGCTGCGCGCCTCGTCCTCTGGCACCGTCACATCCATCCCCGCCACTCCCCTTTCAGGGCCCCCGGGCCGCCACCCTACTAGGTGGATGTGACGCTGCGGCACCCTCCGGGCGCGCGCTGCGCCCGTGCGGAGGCGTAGAGGCAGACGGCGGCGGCCGTCGCGAGGTTGAGGCTTTCGGCGCGGCCGTGGATCGGGACGCGGACGACCTCGTCGGCCAGCGCGCGGGTCTCCTCGGGCAGGCCCCACGCCTCGTTGCCGAAGATCCAGGCGGTGGGGCCGTTCATGGTGCCCTCGTCCAGTTCGGCGTCCAGGTCCCGCCCGCCCGCGCCGTCCGCGGCCACCACCCGTACCCCGGCGGCCCGCAGTCCTGCCACGGCGGTGTCGACGGGCACGCCGACGGCGACCGGCAGGTGGAACAGGCTGCCCGCGGAGGCGCGTACGGCCTTGGGGTTGTACGGGTCCACGGACGCGTCGGTGAGCACCATCGCGTCGGCGCCCGCGGCGTCGGCGCAGCGCAGCACCGTACCGGCGTTGCCGGGGTCGCGAACGTTGGCGAGCACCGCGACCAGCCGGGGCCCGGCGCGCAGGATCTCCTCGAACGGCGAGTCGAGGAAGCGGCACACACCGACCAGGCCCTGTGGGGTGACGGTGTCGGAGATCTCCGCCATCACCTCGGGGGTCGCGGTCAGTACGGGCGCGCCGACGGTACGGGCGGCGGCCACGATGTCGGCGTGCCGCTCGGCGGCCTCCGGGGTGGCGTACAGCTCGACCAGGGTCCTGCCGCCCTCGGTGCCGGGGTGCGCGATGGCCTCCCGCACGGCCTGCGGTCCCTCGGCGAGGAAGCGGCGCTCCTTGCCGCGGAAGCTGCGCTTGGCCAGCCGGTGCGCGGCGGTGACGCGCGTCGAACGCAACGAGGTCAGCTCGGGGGCTGGCATGGGTGACTCGCCTTCCGGATACGGGGGAAGCGGGCATGGCACAGGCCCGCAGGGGACAACCACCCGCGGGCCCGGAACCGTACCGTGAACAGGGCGCGTGTCGGCGTCAGGCCGCCTTGGGCGCGTTCACGTCGGAAGGCAGCGCCTTCTGGGCGACCTCGACCAGCGCCGCGAAGGCGTTCGCGTCGTTGACGGCCAGCTCGGCGAGGATCTTGCGGTCCACCTCGACGTTGGCGGCCTTCAGGCCCTGGATGAAGCGGTTGTAGGTGATGCCGTTGGCGCGGGCAGCGGCGTTGATCCGCTGGATCCAGAGCTGCCGGAAGTCGCCCTTGCGCTTCTTGCGGTCGTTGTAGTTGTAGACCAGGGAGTGGGTGACCTGCTCCTTGGCCTTGCGGTACAGGCGCGAACGCTGACCGCGGTAACCGCTGGCCTGCTCGAGGATTGCCCGGCGCTTCTTCTGGGCGTTGACTGCCCGCTTGACGCGTGCCACTTGATAACTCCTTCTAGGGGACCGCGGTGATGCTCACACGGTCCGAAAGCGAATGAGGTCCCGGATCGGAACGGCGTGCCCCCGTCAGGGCACCGCCGTCACTTGCCGAGAAGCTTCTTGATCTTCTTGGCGTCCGACTTGGCGACCTCGACGGTGCCGGTGAGGGCGCGCGTCTTGCTGGACGGCTTGTGCTCAAGCAGGTGGCGCTTGCCGGCGCGCTCGCGCAGCACCTTGCCGGAGCCGGTGATCTTGAAGCGCTTGCTCGCACCGCTGTGCGTCTTGTTCTTCGGCATGGCGCCGTAGTCTCCTCGTCGCTGGCCCTCCCGTCCGCCGGTGGGCGCACGGAGAGCGTCAGTCCTGCATTACGGCCCGGAGCCGGAGGCTCCGGGGTGTTCGTCTCGTCTCAGGCGTCGGCCTGGGCCTGGGCCTCGTCCGGCACCTCGACGTCGTCGTGGGACACGGCCTCGTCGTGGGACACGTCGTCGTCGGCGTCGTCGGCCGGGGCCTCACCCAGGCGGCTGGCCTTGCGGGCGGCCTGCGCCTCGCGGGCCTCGGCCATTGCCTCGGTCTTCTTCTTGTGCGGACCGAGGACCATGATCATGTTCCGGCCGTCCTGCTTCGGGTTCGACTCGATGAACCCGAGGTCCTGGACGTCCTCCGCGAGCCGCTGCAGCAGCCGGTAACCCAGCTCCGGCCGGGACTGCTCGCGACCACGGAACATGATCGTGATCTTGACCTTGTCACCCTGCTTGAGGAACCGGACGACGTGACCCTTTTTGGTGTCGTAGTCGTGCGGGTCGATCTTCGGCCGGAGCTTCATCTCCTTGATGACCGTGTGCGCCTGGTTCTTGCGCGCCTCACGGGCCTTCATGGCCGACTCGTACTTGAACTTCCCGTAGTCCATGAGCTTGCACACGGGCGGACGGGCGGTCGCCGCGACCTCGACCAGGTCGAGGTCGTACTCCTGCGCAAGCTCCAGGGCCTTCGCAAGCGGCACGATGCCGACCTGCTCGCCGCTGGGACCGACAAGTCGAACCTCGGGAACGCGAATCCGGTCGTTGATGCGGGGCTCGGCGCTGATGGGGCCTCCTCGGTTGCACCACGCGGCTGACTGGCCGACAGCCGCGCATGAGTCTGTCTGGTTCTTCCGACCCCGTACCCAAGGCGCAAAAAACGCCCCGTACGGTACACAGGCGGGGCTCCTCACAACCGGGGAGCACCGCCGCGTTATTCCGCGGGGCGCATCGGACGGTGCCCGGTGGTGTCATGCTGACCGGAAACCGTCTGACCGGGGACCCGTCGGCCGAAAGGCCAACCAGGTGGGAGATCGGAGCCTCCACTTGATGGCCGGGACACACGGGTGCCCGGCCGGTCGTTCTCCCACCATACCAAAGGCTGACCGAAGCCCGTAATCCGCCGGACGGGGCATATCGTGTGCGGCATGAGCGACGAACAACAGACCCCGGACTTCGACAGTCTCACCCGCGACATCGCGGATGTGCCCGCCGTCGAGGTGATCACCACGGTCGCGGTGCACCTGATGAGCGCCGCCGCGGTGAATCTGGGGCTGGCCGAGGAGGGCCCGCAGCACAAGGACCTGGACGAGGCCCGCAAGCTCATCCAGGCGCTGGCCGGTCTGGTGACGGCGAGTGCCACCGAGATCAGCTCCTTCCACGCGGCGCCGCTGCGCGACGGGCTCAAGTCGCTCCAGCTCGCCTTCCGCGAGGCGTCGCTGGTGCCGGACGAGCCGGGTCAGGGGCCCGGCGAGAAGTACACCGGGCCCGTCTACGTCTGACCTCTGTCGCCGAGGGGGCCCGGGGACGACCCGGCCGGTGACGGGCGGCGCGGCCCACGGGACCTCATGACGCCTCGGTCGCGCCGTCCCCCTTGTCGGCCAGCGCCTCGTCGACGGCGGCGGCCCTGGCGGCCTTGGCGGCGACCAGCGCCGGGTGGGTGACCTGGTGGACCAGGGCGGCGAGCGCGCCGCCGATCAGCGGGGCCACGATGAACAGCCAGAGCTGCGAGAGCGCCGGGCTGCCCGCGAAGAGCGCGGGACCCAGGCTCCGCGCCGGGTTCACCGACGTGCCGGTCAGCGGGATGCCGACCAGGTGGATGACGGCGAGCGCCATACCGATGGGCAGGCCGTCGAAGCCGACCACCGCGACCCGGTGGGTCACCGCGAGCACCACGAAGACCAACAGGAAGGTCAGCACCACCTCGGCGATGAAGGCGCCTGCGGTGTTGATGCCGACCGCGGACCGGTAACCGTAGCCGTTGGTGCCGAAGGCGCCGTGCGTCTTGAGACCCGGCACCTGCTTGGCGACCAGCAGGAGCAGCGCGGCGCCCGCGATGGCGCCGAGGAACTGCGCGATCCAGTACTCGACGGCGGTGCGCACCGTGATCCGCCGGGCGACCAGCATGCCCAGCGTGACGGCCGGGTTGACGTGGCAGCCGGATATGGGGCCGAAGGTGTAGGCCAGCGCGAGCAGGACGAAGCCGAAGGCCAGCGCGATACCGAGGGTGCCGATGTACTCGCCGGACAGCACGGCGGCCCCCACGGCGAAGAAGACCAGCAGGAGCGTGCCGAGGAATTCACAGGTCACTGTTCGCTTGTCCATCGAACCTCCTTGTGACGCACAGCCTGCTCACGCCATTCTCGGCCTTGCCAACGAAATCCACATCTCGGGTCATTCAGGGTAAATGGACCGGTCCGGACGGCGTTCTGGAGCGGTGCCAACCACCCGAAGGCCCTCGGCTCGACGCACGAGGTTCAGCGCACGGGTCTCGGCGCACGGGTCTCAGCGCGCGGGTCTCAGCGCGCGAACAGCGGCTCACCCGGAAGTACGGCGCCCGGCGGCAGCAGCGCCAGGTCGAGACCGCGCACCAGGCCCGCCCGCAGCACCTCGTCGGCGGCCAGCGCCGCGGCGATCCTGCGCCCGGTCTCCTGGACGTCGGCGCCCGGCGCCAGCACCAGGCCGAGCGTGCCGTCGCTGTCGGTCCCCGGCGTCAGATGCGCCCGTACGACACCGGACTCGGCGGCCACCGCGGCCCGCAGCGCCTCCCGTACGGCGGGGTCGGCGGTCGGGTCCGCGCGGCCGGGCCCGAGGGCGGCGGCGCGCAGCGCGGGTCCGGTCAGTTCGTACGTGACCGGCCCCGCGAGGTCGATCAGCAGCGTGTCGGCCCCCTCGTGCGCGAGCGCCTGGAGGGCCTGCGACAGCGGTACGGCGACCGGCCGCGCCTCCGGCCGCCAGCGGGCCAGCGCCGCCACGGAGGTGAAGGCGGGCAGCGCCCGCCGCCCGTCCGGCGCCTGGATCGTCGGCACCGCCATGTCGCTGCTCTTCTCGCGGCGCAGCCCGTCCTCGCCGGTCTCGGCCTCGCCGAGCACCGCGACCACCGGCACCAGCAGCCTGGCCCCGTGCAGCGCGGCGACCACGGCCGCCTCCGTCCCGGGGTCCCGCGCGTAGCCGGTCAACGCGTCGGCCAGTGCCGCGTCGGCCGAGCCGTCGTCGTCGGAGAAACCGGGGTCGGGGATGTTCTTCAGCGCCACCCCGGAACCCTATCCGCCGTCCGCCGACAGACCGTGGGCGGGCCGTCCCCCGCGGCGGGGGCGGATCCACAGCAGCGCGGCGACCACGACCAGGGCGGCTCCGGCCACGGCGAAGACGGTCGCGACACCGTCGCCGAGGAAGCGGGCGGGCTCGGGCGCGCGGACCGGCGGCGCGGGGCCGGGGCTGAAGTACGTCCGCGGATAGCCGACGGCGGCCGGTACGGGGGGCGCGGGCTTCAGCTTCGCTGCGGCCTTCAGCGCGGCGGCGGGGTCGATCAGCCCGGTGCCCATCTCGTCGCTGCGCCCGTCCTTGGGCCGGTCCCGCGTCGTGTCCTCCAGCACCCGCTTGACCTGGGCCGGGCTCAGCTTCGGGTCCGCGGACCTGATGAGGGCGGCGGCGCCGGAGACGTACGCGGAGGCGGCGCTGGTGCCCCAGCCCTCGTAGTAGGTGCGGTCCGGGTCGGCGATCACGACATCGACGCCGGGCGCGGAGACGGACGCGTACCAGCGGCGGGTGGAGAAGGCGGCGTGCTGCCCGTTCCTGTCGACGGCCGCGACCGCGATCACTCCGGGGTACGCGGCCGGATAGGAGGAACGGTCGGCCTCCTCGCCGCCGTTGCCCGCGGACGCGACGACCACGACGCCCTTGCCGAGCGCGTACCGGATCGCCTCGTCCTCGGCGGCGACGGGCGCGGCGGTGGCGCTGTCGTCGCCGAGCGAGAGATTGATGACGTCGGCGCCGTGGTCGACCGCCCACCGGATGCCGTCGGGCAGCGCGTTGCCCTTGCTCGTACGCGCCTTGGACCGCTGCGGGTCCTTGTCCTCCAGGATCACCCGCACCGGCAGGATCTTCGCCTTGGGCGCGATGCCCATGACGCCCGAGTCGTGGCCGGGACCGTGGCCGTGCCCCGCGATGATGGCGGCCATCCCCGTGCCGTGCCGGGCCCAGGAGCGGTCGCCGCGGCCGGCCCCGAAGCCGACCATGTCCTTGCCCGTCAACACCTGCCCGGTGAGGTCGGGGTGCGTCGCGTCCACCCCGGTGTCGAGCACCGCGACCGTGACGCCCGCACCCTGGCTCGTACGCCACGCGCTCTCGGCGTGCAGGGCGCTCAGCGCCCAGTCGGCGTTGCGCACGGCGTCGGCCGCGGCGGGCTGGGCGGCCAGGGCGAGGGCCGCGGCGCCCGCGGCGAGCGAGGTCAGGGCACCGAGCAGGCGGCGGGCCGGGGGACGGGAGGGGCGGCTCATCGGGACGTCTCCCTACCGGTGGCGCCGGGACCGCCGGGGCTGCTGGACGGCCTGAGCAGTGCGGTCACCGCGCTGTGCAGGCGGTCGTCGACGGCCGAGGCCAGGCCGGTCGCGTCGTAGCCGAGGCCGGCCTGGGCGGCCACGCTGGTGGCGCCGGCCTTGGTGGCCTTGTCGGCGGACTGCGGGGTGAGGGTGCGGCCGTCGGCGAAGCCGGTGACCGCGTAGACGACGAAGGGCAGGTCGGCGGAGACCTGCACGTCCCAGCTGCCGCGCTGCTTCACGCCGAAGGAGTCGGCGGCCGTGCCGGGGAAGGCCACCGGGCGCGGGATCAGGTCCGCGCGGTCGCCGAGGTGCTGCGAGGCCCAGCGTCCGCTGAACCCGCGCATGGTGGCCGACTCGGCGGTGGTGACCAGCAGGCCCACCGTGGTGACCGAGGTCGACGTGCTGTCCACGTAGGTCGCGCGCAGCAGGCGCGCGCAGCCGACCGGGGCCAGTACCTGCTGGAGCAGCGGGTCGAAGGCGGCGGCGCAGCCGCCGGGCGCGGCGACGCCGATCCTGGTCCACGCGCGGTCGGCCCCGCCGGGACCCACCCCCTTCGCGGACACCGTGCGCGGGAACAGCGAGTCGACCGGCGTGCTGCGCCACACCTCCCGTACAGCGGCGAACGCCTTCACGCTCCCGTCCACCAACGGCGGCTCCGCCCGCGGCTTGTGGTTGATCGCGCTCCCGGCGACCGCCCCGCCGATCAGCCCGAGTCCGAGCACCAGGCAGAGCGCCGCCCAGATCCGGGCCGAAGCCCCGCGGGTGGCGGGGGCGACGGCCTGCGCGGGCCCATGGTCGTATCCGGCGGGAGCGTATCCGCCGGGACCGTACGCCGTGAACTGCGGCGCGGCGGCGGGCGGTGGGGTGTACGGCGGTGCGGGGGGCCGCGCCGGAGGCGGGGGGACGGCCGGGGGCGGTTCGGCCGCGGACGGCGGGGGTCCCTCGGGGTGCGGGGGGACCGTCGGCGGAGTCTGCGGGCTCTGTTTCCGGCGAGGTTGGAGCGGAGGGAACGACGGGGACGTGGAGCCTCCTGCGTTGTCCACTCCAGTGCTCACCGGCGCCCCCTCGTGACATGTCCTCACGGCTTGCGCGTCACTCTACGGGGTCGACCGGACGTCGTGTTCCAGCAGGCCGTCCGGCATCCGTCCGCGTGGCACGGCGGCGGGCGTGCCCCGTACGCCCCTACCGCCCGGTAGCCCCTGTCTGGCAAGCTTCATGACATGTCAGATCGCGCTGCCGACCGCGCCCGGTACGACCGGGCCACCGCCCATCTCGACGCCCCCGTGGCGATCGTCGACCTGGAGGCTTTCGACGCCAACGCCGACGACCTGGTGCGCCGCGCGGGCGGCAAGCCGATCCGGGTGGCGTCCAAGTCGGTGCGGTGCAGGGCGCTGCTGGAGCGGGCGCTGGCCCGCGACGGCTTCGCGGGCATCATGTCGTTCACCCTGGCCGAGTCGCTGTGGCTGGCGCGCGCGGGCTTCACCGACATCCTGCTGGCGTATCCGTCGGCGGACCGGGACGGCTTCGCGGAGTTGGCCGCCGATCCCAAGCTGGCCGGCGCCGTCACGGTGATGGTGGACGACGTCTCACACCTCGACCTGATCGACGCGGCCCGCGGCGGCGGCGACGAGACCGTCCGGGTCTGTCTCGAAATGGACACCAGCCTGCGGAAGTTGGGCGGGCGGCTGCGGATCGGCGCGCTGCGCTCGCCGCTGCACGACCCGGAGCGGATGGCGGCGCTGGCCCGTACCGTCACCGCGCGGCCCGGCTTCCGGCTGGCCGGGATCATGGCGTACGAGGGGCATGTCGCGGGGGTCGGCGACGCGGTCGCGGGCCGTCCGTTCCGGTCGCGGGCCATACGGCTGATGCAGTCGGCGGCCCGCAAGGAGTTGGCGGCGCGGCGAGCGGAGGCGGTCCGCGCGGTGCGGGCGGTCGCGCCCGAGCTGGAATTCGTCAACGGCGGCGGCACCGGCAGCGTGCAGACCACCGCGGCCGAGGACGCGGTGACCGAGATCGCGGCGGGCTCCGGGCTCTATGTGCCGCGGCTGTTCGACAACTACACGTCCTTCCGGGGCCGTCCGGCCGCGCTCTTCGCGCAGCCGGTGGTGCGCAGGCCCGGTGTCGGCGTGGTGACCGTGCTCGGCGGCGGCTACCCGGCCTCCGGCGCGGCCGGGCCCGACCGGCTGCCGGTGCCGTATCTGCCGGAGGGGCTGCGCTACGACCCGCAGGAGGGTCCAGGCGAGGTGCAGACCCCGCTGCTGGGGTCGCCCGCGGACGACCTGCTGATCGGCGACAAAGTGTGGTTCCGGCACGCGAAGGCCGGTGAACTGTGCGAGCGCTTCGCCGAGTTGCACCTGGTCGAGGGCGACCGGGTGACGGCGACGGTGCCGACGTACCGCGGTGAGGGCAAGACGTTCCTGTAGCCGCCGAAGGCGACAGGGGGCGGCACCCGGGGTCCGGGCGCCGCCCCCTGTCGCGTACAGCCTCGCGCGGGCCGCGGGTCAGACGCCGGTGCCGCCCGTGCTGCCGGTGCCGCCGCTGCTGTCGGCCTTGATGCCCTGGGTGATCTGGTCCATGACGGCCAGGCTCGGGGCGTTGGAGCCGATGTCGAAGCCGAAGCGGACGACCGCGATGTTCTTCGGGTCGCGGGGCGAGGGGAAGGCGAGGGACTCCACGTACCCGCTGGTGCCGGACTTCGTGACGATCTTCCAGCGGACGAAGTACCCCTTCTGCCCGGCGACCGTGACCGACTGCGACGCGATCTGCTGGTGCGAGGTCGTGGCGCCGTAGATGTCGGTGCTGTACGCGTCGGCCGCGTTCTGCGCGATGTCCGCCTTGGCGGCGGCCTCCGCTCCGGTCGCGGTGAGCTTGAGCGCCTCGGCGGGCTGGGCGAAGACGCCGCCGCGCACGCAGTCCTTGGTGGCGTCGCCGGGGCACGGGTAGCCGCCGGTGACCACGCTGGCGCCGATGCCGTTGGCGCCCGAGGTGCCGGTCCAGCCGTTGAGCACGGGGAGCCTGATGCCGTCGTAGCCGTCCACGGCCTTGCCGTCGCTGCCGCCGTCGGGACCCTGCGAGCCGTCCGGGGAGTTGGGGTCGGGCGACCCGCCGCCCGGCGACCGCGGCGCCTGGGACTCGCCTCGGTGCGGCGCCGAGGCGCTGGGCGTCGGCGAGGCGTTCTTGTCGCTCTTGTCGTCCTTGCCCAGGACCAGGATTCCGGCGACCACGCCACCGATCAGGACGAGCGCGGCCACGATCGCGATGACCACCGCACCGGTACGGCGACCGCCGCCGGGGCCGCCGGCCACGACGTCGCCCGGATAGCCCGGCGTTCCGGGGTAGCCCGCGTAGGGCTGCTGGACCGCGTCCACCGGGACGGGCGCCGTCCTGGTGTACTCCGTCCACGTACTCCCGTCCCACCAGCGTTCCATGGCCGGGCCGTTGCCTGTGTGCCCGGGTTCTGGATACCAGCCGGGCGGGGTCGTCGTCGTCACGGCCGTCACCCTATGGCCCCTGCATGAGAATCCCGTAAGGGCGTCGGTCACAGCCCGGTTACACCCGTTCTGTCACCGCGATTTCCGGCCGCCCGTCCCCCGTGCCGCCGTACCGCCTCTACCCCTCTGCCCCTTTGGCGCTCTTACCGCTTGCCGCTCTTGCCGCGGGTCAGCGTCAGCAGGTCGCGCGCCGGGCCCGCCGGGCGGTGGCCCGCCGTCCACACCGCGCGCAGCGACCGGCCGAGGTCGAGACCGGCGACGGGGACACGGACGAGGCGGCGGGCGGCCAGCTCCTCCACGACGGCGAGTTCGCTGAGCACCGCGGGCCCCGCGCCGCTGACGGTGGCGGCCTTCACGGCGGTGGTCGAGGCGAGTTCGAGCAGCGGTACGGCCGGGCCGCCGTGTCCCGCCAGGCCCGCGTCGAGCACCTGCCGGGTGCCGGAGCCCTCCTCGCGCAGGACGAGCGGGGTCGCGGCGAGTTCGGCCGCGGTCAGCGCCTTGCGGCGGCGGGCCCAGGGGTGGGCGGGCGCGACCACGACCAGCAGCAGGTCGTGCGCGATCACGACGGCGTCCAGACCGGCGGGGACGTCCACGCCCTCGACGAAGCCGAGGTCGGCGGTGCCCGCGAGCATCTGCCGGGCGACGGCCGCGGAGTTGCCCGCGGCGAGCGAGACGGCCGTGTCCGGGTGGCTGCCGTGCAGGGCGATCAGCCAGCCGGGCAGCAGGTATTCGGCGACGGTCATGCTGGCCGCGACCCGGAGCCGGGAGTCGCGCCTGCCGCGCAGCGCCCGCGCGCCCGCGTCGAACGCCTCGGCGGCCTCCAGCACCTTGCGCGCCCACTCGCTGACCAGCGCCCCCTCGTCGGTGAGGCGCGAGCCGCCGGGCGAGCGGCGGACCAGCGCCACACCGAGCTGCCGCTCCAGGCCGCGCAGCCGCCCGCTGGCCGCGGGCTGGCTGATGCCCAGCTCCCGCGCGGCCCGCCCGAGGCTGCCGAGCCGTGCGACGGCCAGCAGCAGCTCCATGGCGGCGAGGTCGGGCACCCGGCGGGCGAGCGGAGTGCCTGGTGGGGGCGGTGCGGTGGACGGCTGAGCCATAAGCCCACGTTATGCCCTCATAGCCTCGCGGGCTCTACCGGGGCGGCCCGCGGGAGGGGAGGGTCGGAGCATGGCCACTGTTCACGCCGCGCAGCCGTTCGCCCAGGTCCGTACCCGTGTCCCCGCGGTACGGCACGTCGGTCCCAACTGGTACGCCACCGTCATGGGGACGGCGATCGTGGCGAACGCCGGGGTGGCGCTGCCGGGCGGGCAGCGCTGGCTGCAGGACGTGTGCACCGGGGTGTGGGCGCTGTCCGCGGTCCTGCTCGTCGCGGTCCTCGCGGCCCGCTGCGCGCACTGGGCCTGGCACACCGACCAGGCGCGGCGCCATCTGCGCGACCCGGCCGTGGCGCCGTTCTACGGCTGTCTGCCGATGGCGCTGCTGGCCGTCGGCGCGGGCACGCTGCTGCTCGGGCCGCCGGTGCTCGGGGAGCGTACGGCGGTCACGGTCGACGCGGCGCTGTGGGCGGTCGGGACGGCGTCGTCGCTGCTGGTCGCGGCGGCCGTGCCGTATCTGATGGTGGCCAGACACCGGATCGGCCTCGACGACGCCTCGCCCGTGTGGCTGCTGCCGGTGGTGGCGCCGATGGTCGCGGCGGCCACCGGGCCCGCGCTGATACCGCATCTGCCCGCCGACGCCGTACAGGCCAGGGAGGCGCTGCTGCTGGGCTGTTACGCGATGTTCGGGCTGAGCCTGCTGGCGACGCTGACGATGCTGCCGCTGGTGTGGTCGCGTCTGGTGCGCCGCGGGCCGCTGCCGCTCGCCCTGACCCCGACGCTCTTCCTGGTGCTCGGTCCGCTCGGGCAGTCCACGACGGCGGTCGGCCAGGGCGCCGACGTGGCCTCCGGCGCCGTCCCCGCCCCGTACGCGACGGCGCTGCGCGGCTTCGCGGTGCTGTACGGCGTCCCGGTGATGGGCTTCGCGCTGCTGTGGCTCGCGGTGGCGGCGGCCCTGGTGGTACGGGCGGCCCGGCGCGGGATGCCGTTCGCGATGACCTGGTGGGCCTTCACCTTCCCGGTCGGCACCTGCGTGACCGGCGCCGCGAGCCTGGCCCGGCACACGGGTCTGCACGCGCTGGGCTGGCTGGCCGTCGGGCTGTACGCGGCGCTGGTCGTGGCCTGGCTGGCGGCGGGCGCGGGCACGCTGCGGGGGACGGTGAGCGGCCGGCTGCTGGCGGCGCCCACGGGGTGACCGGCTTGGCCGGCCTCAGTACGTGCGCGCCGCCCTCAGCGCGGCCCCCACGACCGCGGGCGCTTCGGTCAACGAGGGCCCGTACCAGGTGAGATGGCGACCGCTGACCAGGGCGGCGGGCAGGCCGGGGAAGGACTCGGGGCCGTCGTCGGCGGTGAAGCGGTACGGCTCGTCGGGGAGGACGACGAGGTCGGCGCCCACGGTCCGCAGCTCCTCGACCGGGACCGCCGGGTAGCGCTCGGCGTGTCCGGCGTAGGCGTTGCGCACGCCGAGCCGGGCCAGCAGGTCACCGGCGAAGGTGTCGCGGCCGAGCACCATCCACGGCCGCCGCCAGATCGGTACGACCGCCGTCGCCGTGACCGCGGGCGCCGCCGGAATCCCCCGCCAGGCCGCCTCCGCCTCGTCCAGCCACCGCGGGCGCGGCACCCCGCAGCCGTCGACCAGCATCCGGTGCAGCTCGCCGAACGCCTGGGGCAGCGTCCGTACGTCGGTGACCAGGACGCGCACTCCCGCGGCCCGCAGCGCGGCCAGGTCGGGGGCGCGGTTCTCCTCCTCGTTGGCGATCACCAGGTCGGGGGCGAGGGCGACGACGGCGGGCACGTCGGGGTTCTTGGTGCCGCCGATCCGCACCACGTCGAGGTCCGCCGGATGGGTGCACCAGTCGGTGGCGCCGACCAGCAGTTCCGGCGCGGTGGCGGCGACCGCCTCGGTCAGCGACGGCACCAGCGAGACCACCCGGCGTACGGCGTAACGGCCCTGATTCACCCGCCCACCGTACGACGGACTGTCCGACCCCCGTGCGATGCTGACGCCGTGACTGACGACACGCCCGGCGGCAAACTGCTCCTGCTCGACACCGCGAGCCTGTACTTCCGCGCCTACTTCGGGGTGCCCGAATCGGTGAAGGCGCCGGACGGCACACCGGTGAACGCGGTGCGCGGCCTGCTGGACTTCATCGCCAGGCTGGTCGCCGACCACTCCCCCACCGCGCTGGTCGCCTGCATGGACGCGGACTGGCGCCCGCAGTGGCGGGTGGACCTGATCCCGTCGTACAAAGCGCACCGCGTGGTCGAGGACACCGAGGGTGTCGAGGAGGTGCCCGACACGCTGTCCCCTCAGGTGCCGGTGATCGAGGCGGTGCTCGACGCGATCGGCATCACCCGGGTCGGCGTCACCGGTTACGAGGCGGACGACGTCATCGGCACCCTCGCCACCGCCTCCCGTACGCCGGTCGCGATCGTCACCGGGGACCGCGACCTGTTCCAGCTCGTGGACGACGCACGGGGCGTGCGCGTGCTCTACCCCCGCAAGGGCGTCGGCGACTGCGACGTCATCGACGAGGCGGCCATCCAGGACCGGTACGGGGTGCGCGCCGGGCAGTACGCGGACTTCGCGGCGCTGCGCGGCGACCCGAGCGACGGGCTGCCCGGCGTGAAGGGCATCGGCGAGAAGACTGCGGCCCAACTCGTCACCGAGTACGGGGACCTGGCCGGTGTGCGGGCCGCCGCGACCGACCCGATGTCCAAGCTGACTCCGGCCAGGCGGCGCAACATCGTGGAGGCCGCCGCCTATCTCGACGTGGCACCCAAGGTCGTGGCCGTCGCCGCCGATGTACCGCTACCGGGCTTCGATCCGACGCTGCCGGGCGAGGCCGCCGACCCCGAGGTGCTGGAGTCGCTCGCGGAGCGCTGGGGGCTCGGCGGCTCGCTGACCCGGCTGCTGGACACGCTCGCCGCCAAGGGCGCGCGCTGATCCTCATTACGTGCGGTTATTACGCGCGGGTCTTTACGCGCGGCCTTTACGCGCGGCCCTTACGTGCTGGGGGCCTTTACGTGCGGCCGTACGGCAGCGGCGTCAGCCGTGCAGATGGACCGGGATCCGCTGCCAGCCATAGGCGATGAAGGAGGGCACCTGCTTCAACTCGTCCTGCGGGACGGCGAGTCGGAGGTCGGGGAAGCGCTCGAAGAGGGCCGGGAGGGCGGTGCGCGCCTCCATCCGGGCCAGCGGGGCGCCGATGCAGCGGTGCACACCGATGCCGAAGGCGAGATGGTCGTCGGCGGCCCGCGTCGCGTCGAACTCGGCGGCCGTGGGCCCGTAGTGCGCCGGGTCGTGGCCGGCGGCGGCGTAGGTGGTGACGATGGCGTCGCCCGCCGGGATGGTGACCCCGTCCACCGTGATGTCGCTGACCGCGAAGCGCAGCGGCAGCGCCGCGATCGACGGGTGGACGCGCAGCACCTCGTCGATGACCGCGTCCCAGCCGATCTCCCCCGCCCGTACGGCGGCGAGTTGGCCGGGGTGTGTGAGCAGCGCGACCACCGCGTTGCCGATGAGGTTGACCGTGGTCTCGAACCCGGCGCCGATCACCAGCAGCAGGGTGTAGAGCAACTCCTCGTCGCTGAGCCGGTCGCCGTCCTCGGCGCGCATCCGGATCAGCTCCGTGGTCATGTCGTCGCCGGGGTGCTCGGTCCTGTGGCCGATCAGCGCGGGAAGCACGACACCGATCTGCTCCTGGACGAACCGCCCGTGCTCCGGGGTCGGGTCGGAGGTGTCCATGATGGCGGCGATCAGCGTGCCCGTCGCCTCCGTCAAGTGGTCCGGCACACCGAAGAGTTCGCAGATGATCCGCATCGGCAGCGGATGCGCGTACGCGGCGCGCAGGTCGACCGGCCGGCCGTCGGCCGCCGCCAACTCCGGTGCGGTCAGCAGCTCCTGAGTGATCGTCTCGACGCGGACCCGCATCGCCTCGGTGCGCCGGGCGGTGAAGCTGGGTGCGACGAGCTTGCGCAGCCGGGCGTGGTCGGAGCCGTACGTGGAGAGCATGTTGACCACGCCGACCCAGCCGAGGACCCAGCCCCAGGCGGGGTGGTCGCCGACCTCGGACCACAGCGCCCAGTGCTGCCGCGGGTCGCGGCTGACCCGCGGGTCGAGGATGAGCGACTTGAGCGTGTCGTAGCCGGTGGGCGCCCAGGCCGGGATGCCGCCCGGCAGTTCGACCGGCACCACCGGGCCGAGAGCCCGTAACTCGGCGCTCTCCAGGGGGATGTCGGTGCCGAACGGGTCGATGGCCACACGGGCGGCGTGCGCGGTCATGCGCGGTCTCCGGTCTGGTCGGGGGTGCGCGGGGTGAAGCGGACGGGCAGCGCCGTCAGCGAGCGGTGGAACGGGCCCGGCCGCCAGGTGAGGCGGTCGCGGTCGGTGCTCGGTTCCAGGTCGGGCAGCCACTGGGTGAGGCGTTCGATGGCCTCGGTGGCGATGAGCAGGGTGTGCTGCTTGACCGGGCAGGCGTGCTCGCCCGCCGACCAGGACAGGTGGGAGGCGTCGCCCGGGTGGTGGGCGCCCCCCGACTCCTGCTCGGCGAAGTGTCCCAGCGCGCCGTAGGAGATGACGACGGGCACGGCCGCCCGCACCCACACGCCGTGGAAGCTCAGCGGCTCGCGCGCGAAGTGGATGCCGTAGTTGGACAGCGGCGTCTCGTACCGCAGCACCTCGACGACGGCGTCCATGACCGGGCGGGAGCCGCTGGTCAGCGTGGTGTAGAAGTCGGGGTTGCCGAGGATGCGCGACAGCGCGTTGGAGACCAGGTTCGCGGTCGGCTCGTGGCCCGCGCCGAGGGTGAGGAAGACCTGCCAGGTGACCTCTTCGGCGGTCAGGTCCTCCGGGTGGTCCAGCAGCCAGCTCGTCAGGTCGGGGCCGCGGGTCTCGCTCTTGGCGGCGATCAGTCCGAGCACATATGCCCCGAACTCGGCCTCGCCCTCGGCCGCTTGGACGCCGCCCTCCATCATCTTGCCGAGCGCGACCTCCAGTCGGCCGCTCTCGCTGTCCGGCAGCCCGAAGAGGTTGTTGAAGATCAGCGACATCAGCGGGCGGGCGAAGTCCGCGACCAGGTCGGCGTGGCCGACCGGTCCGAAGCGGCCGATCAGGATGTCCACCGCGCGGTGCACCCGCTCGCGCAGATCGGCGGGTTCCACCAGGTCGACCGCGTCGGCGAAGGCGCGGCGGTAGCGGACGTGCGCGTCGCCGTCGGAGAACAGGGTGTTGGGCCGCCAGCGCATCATGCCGAGGATCGGCGCGTCCTCGGCGACCGTGGACTCCCACGGGCGCGGGTCGTGCGACCAGGTCTCCGCGTCACGCAGCAGGTCGAGCGCGGCGCGCCGGTCGGTGACGACGTACGCCGGTACGCCCGGCGCGAGTTCGGCCCAGCCGAGCGGGCCCTGCGCCTTGAGCGCCGCGTAGTAGCGGTGCGGGTCGGCGGCGAAGCCGTCCTCCCAGAGCCGGACCGGCGCCGACCGGGCGAAGGTGTCGGCGGGGGTGGCGGGCGCGGAGGAAGACGATGGGGAGGAAGACGGCGCGGCGGGCGCGGGAGAGGGCGCTGCGGGAGGGGTATTCATCAGAGGGCTCCGGGCGTTGGGTCGGCGTCCTTGCGGTCGATCAGGTGCTGCACCAGCGCGAGCAGCGCGTCGACGGAGGAGTTGGTGTCGCGCGCGTCGCACGCCACCATCGGCGTGCCGGGCTCCAGATCGAGCGCCTGCCGCAACTGCGCCTCGCTGTACATCCGCGTGTCGGGGAAGGTGTTGAGCGCGACGGCGTACGGCAGGCCGGTCTCCTCCACCAGGCCGAGTACGTCGAAGGAGTCGTTGATCCTGCGGGTGTCGACCAGCACCAGCGCGCCCAGCGCCCCGTACGCGATGTCGGCCCACAGCGAGCGGAACCGTTCCTGCCCTGGGGTCCCGAACAGGTACAGGACGACGCCGCCCGCCATGCTGATCCGGCCGAAGTCGATGGCGACGGTGGTGGTGGTCTTGTCACGGACGCCGTCGAGGTCGTCGACGGCGGCGGACGCCTCGCTGAGGTGTTCCTCGGTGTGCAGCGGGCGGATCTCGGAGACCGAGTCGATCAGCGTGGTCTTGCCCACCCCGAACGGACCCGCCACCAGGATCTTCACCAACTCGCGGGCGCTGTCCGGCAGATGCACATCGCCTCGGTGGGGGTCAGTGCTTGAGGGCGCGGAGGCCATCGGCCACTCTCTTCAGCAGGTCGGGTTCCGGTAGGTCGGCTACGGGTACGGGCGGACGGACGCTGACCAGCCCCCGGTCGGTCAGCTCTGCCGCGAGTACCCGGACGGCGGAGACGGGCAGCCCCAGCAGGGCCGCCGTCTCCACCACGGTGAGGGATCCGCCGTCCAGCAGTTCCAGCAACGCGTGCTGGGCGGCGGGGAGTTCGGCGGGAATCGTGCCGTCGGCGTCGGTGCTGGTCAGCACCGACAGCCGCTCCAGGCTGTCCCGGCTCGGCCGCGCCACCCCGCCGGTGGAGAGATAGGCGGGGACCAGCGGGCGGCCGGTCCGGCGGCCGGTCATTCCGCGGTGCCGCCATCGCCCGCGCGGGGCGCGGCGGTCATGGCCTTCTCGCCGAGCCTGGCCACCTGCGAGTGGACCCGGTGGGCGAGCAGGTCGAGACGGACCTCGGGACCGCCGAACGCGGCCACGCACGTGCCGTGTTCGGTGGGCGCGACCAGGATGTAGCCGTGGTCGGACTCGATCACCACCTGCCGGATCCGCGCGTCGGTCCGGTCCGCGAAGGCGGCGGCGGCCGTACGGCAGGCGCCCTGGACGGTGCTGGTGATCGCTGCGGTGCGCTCGGCGGTGGCCTGGGACAGCGCCTCCGAGTACCCGGAGACGAGACCGTCCCTGGTGAGCAGGACGGCGGCGGTGACATGCGGGATCTCCAGGATCGGATCCAGCACCCACGCGGTGTCGCCGGTGTCGCGGCTGGTCATCGCGGGTCGTTCCCTTCGGTGTCGACGGCGTTTCTGGCCGCAGCGGTTCCGGCTTGGAGGGCGCCGAGGGCCGCGGCGGCCTCCTCCGGTGTGCGGGCGGGTGCCGCGGGCGCGGCGGTCCCGTTCTCCGCCGCCCTCCCGCGGGCGGCGCGGGCCTTGCGTCGCCGTTGCGGCAGCACCTCCGCGGCGGTGTCGTCGGCCCCCGCACCGTTGTCGGCCCCGGGTCCGGTTTCGCGTCCGGGTCCCGTTTCCATTCCGGCGTCTGGTTCGGGTCCGGCGTCTGGTTCGGCCGCCCACTGGCGCCCGGCCGCCGTCTCGCGTACGGCTACGGATACGGCTCCGGGCTCGGTGTCCGCCGGGGACCCGGCGCGGGCGTGGGCCGTGTCGGGCGCGCCGTCGTCCGCGACGGCCGGGCGGGTGGAGCGCGGCGTGCTGGCGGCGGGCGGCTGCTCGACCGGGTCGATATGGCTGAGCAGGTGCTTCCTGACCAGCAGGACGGCCCGGACGCCGCCGTAGGGCGAGGGCGAGGAGAGGTCGACGGACAGGTCGAAGCGCCGGGTGAGCTGGCCGATCGCGGCCAGGCCCATGCGCGGCGGGTCGCCGAGGTCGGAGAGCAGGATCGGGTCGGTGCCCGCGACCATCTTCTGCGCGTACGCCCGCTCGTCGGCGGCCATGCCGACGCCGGAGTCGTCCACGGTGACGGAGACACCGTGGTGGACGGCTTCGAGGTTGACCACCACGGCGGTGTCGGGCGCGGAGTGCCGCAGCGCGTTGTCCAAAAGCTCGGCCACGATGATGGCGACGGGCTCGACGGCGTGCGAGACCAGCGCCGTACCGGGTTCGAGGTGGTTGTTGACCCGGACGCGGTGGTAGCCGACGAGCCGGGACTGGCCGCCGGTCACCGCCTCGACCAGGTGCGACTCCTCGCGGGCCAGGCCCACCCAGGCCCCGCACACCACGGCCGTCACCTGGGCGCGGCGCAGCGACTGCTCGTTCTCGTGGTCGAGGGCGAACAGCGTCTGGGCCAACTCGGGCTCGTCGTAGCGCTGTTGGAGTCCGCGCAAGACGTCCTGGAGGCGGTAGAGCCCGGCCTGGATGTCGCGGGTGGCACCGCGCATGCCCGCGCGGGCGGCGGCGTCGACCCGCTTGCGCTCCTGGGCGGTCGCGGCGAGGACGGCGGTGAGGACGTCCCCCAGGGCGGATTCGATGTCGGCGGGCGGGGGTTCGGGGTCCGGGCGTTCAGCGGCCGGGGGTTCGGGGTGCGGGGGTCCGGCGTGCGGCGGTCGGCCGTCCGGGGATTCGCCGTCCGCCGTGGCCCGGCCGCCGAGGGTTCCGGGGTACAGCGGTCCCGGCACCCGGACGTGCGGGTGGGCGGCGCGAGTGGCCTCGGCGGGGATGCGCGCGGCGGCCAGGTGGGCGATCTCGGCGGCGACGGCCGTGGTGACCCGCTCGGTCTCCTGCCGCGCCTCGTCGAGCCGGGACCGCAGTCCGGCGATCTCCGCGCGCTGCCGAGTCCTGTGCCGTAAGGAGCGCAGCAGGCCGCCGCCGAGCACTAAGGCGGACACGGTCCCGGCGGCCAGGCCGGCGACGGCCAGGTCCGGTATCTCGATCATCGAATCGGCCTCGGAGGATCAGGGAACGGCGGGACGGCGGGCCGCCCGGGGGCGGGCCGTGCCCAGTACACACTGGAACCGATCGGTCGCGCGCTGTTTTGCGCGAAGATCCTTTTCGATATGGCCCGAGGGCGACCGGTTCTGCCCGAAGTGTCGACACGACGGACATTCATGCACCGGGGCACCCCTGTCCCACCTGCGGCGTGGCCGAAACACCCCGCTATACATGCCGTACATAGCGGGTGTGTAGGGTGAGTTTCCGTCCGCTCAGCAGACACAGAGCGGACAAACAGACTTCGCACGGATTTCGCCCGGCGAGCCCGCGCGGCGGGCCGGGCGAAGCCCCGTGCCGAGCAGCCGTACGCAGCCGCGCGGTGCCGTTCCGAGCCACCGCGCGGCGCGCCCACGCACAGACCCGGAGGACCCGCCATGCCAGGAACGCCCTCAGCCATACGCCGCCGGTGCGCCGGAGCCGCGGTGGCGGCGGTGGCGCTGGCGACGGCGCTGAGCGGGTGCACCACCTACGACACGCAGTCCCCGCGCAGCGCGCGGAACGCGGCGGCGAAGAAGGCCGGGGCCGACGCGGCGCTGCCCGCCGGAGCCGTCGACTGCCGCAAGGCCAAGTGCATCGCGCTGACCTTCGACGCCGGTCCCAGCGAGCACACCCCCGCGCTGCTGAAGGTCCTCGACGAGAAGAAGGTGCGGGTCACCTTCTTCCTGCTGGGCCACAACCACGTGGACAAGTACCCGGACCTGGTCGCGCAGATGGGGCGGAACGGGAATGTGCTGGGCAACCACACCTGGACCCATCGCAGGCTGACCGACCTCAAACCGGCCGAGATCCGCACCGAGTTGGACCGGCTCAATACGGCGGTCGAGAAGCTGACCGGCAAGCGGCCGACGCTGATGCGCCCGCCGCAGGGCCGTACCAACAAGGAAGTCGCCAAGATCTCCAAGGAGTTGGGCCTGGCGCTGGTGCTGTGGAACGACACGGCGAGCGACTACGCGACCACCGACTCCACGCTGATCCACAAGCGCATCCTCAAGGACGCGCACCGGGACGGGATCATCCTGCTGCACGACCTCTACAAGGGGACGGTGCCCGCGGTGCCGGGGATCATCGACTCGCTGCGCGCCGAGGGCTACACCTTGGTGACCGTGCCGGAGCTGATGGCCCCCGCGAAGCCGGAGCCGGGGAAGATCTACAAGCCCTGAGGCCCCGCCCGCGCACCCGGCCCGTGCACCCCGCCCGCGCACCCGGCCCCTGCACCCGGCCCGTGCACCGTACCCGTGCATCGGGCCCCGCTTTCGGCCGCCGCCCCGCTCGGGTCGCCGTCCCGGTGGCCCCGAGTAAACTGATCTTGGGACGACTCCTCAGAGAACCTGAGATCTGCGAGGTGAGACGCCGATGACCGTCGGATCACTACGCCCCAGTCCGCTCGTCGAGCAGGCCGCGCAGCGCCTGCGGGAGCAGATCGCCGAGGGTCGCTGGCCGGTGGGCGCCAGGCTGCCGGGCGAGACGGCGCTCGCCGCGTCGCTCGGTGTCGGCCGGTCCACGGTCCGCGAGGCGGTACGCGCCCTGGCCGGTGCCGGGCAGCTGCGGACCCGGCAGGGCGCCGGGGTGTTCGTCATCGCCACCGAACCGGTCGAGGAGTGGTCGGCCAAGCTCGGCAGGGCGGCGGCGACGGACGTCCACGAGGTGCGCGCACTGCTGGAGACGCGGGCCGTACGGCTGGCGGCGCGGCGCCGTACCGACGAGGACGCGACGGCGCTCGACGCAGCGCTGACCTCGGCGCTCACGGCCACCGCACGCGCCGCCCGGCCGGAGGCCGCCGCCGATCCGGCGGCCCGCGTGGACGCCGACCTCGCGCTGCACGCGGCGCTGGTGGCCGCGGCCGGAAATCCCGTACTCACCGATCTGTTCGCCGAGTTCGCGCCCGCGCTGCGCGAGGCCCTGTTGGCCCTGGGGACCGCGGGTCCTGGCGGTCACGAGGCGCTGGTCGCGGCGGTGCTCGACGGCGACGCGGACGCGGCCGAGCGCCTGGTCTCGGCCGAACTCGACGGCATCGCCCGCCTGTTGCGCGAGGCGCGGGCGAGGCGTGCGGCGTGAACGCGCTCATCCCCCGGCCGCGCTCGCGGCCCGCGCCCGGCGCCGTCCACGTGCCCGGCTGGCTCTCCCCCGAGGAACAGGCCGAGTTGGTGGCGGCGTGCCGCGCGTGGGCGCGCGGCCCGGTGCCGATGCGGCGCACCCGGCTGCCGCGCGGTGGCGTCATGTCGGGGCACACGATGTGTCTGGGCTGGCACTGGAGCCCGTACGCGTACTCGCGGATCGCGCACGACGTGAACGGCGCCCGGGTCGCCGCCTTCCCCGAGCGGCTGGGCGAGTTGGGCCGCCGCGCGGTGGCGGACGCGTACGAGGACGGGGCCGCGGGGGCGGCGTACGCGCCGGACACGGTGCTGGTGAACTTCTACGGCGAGGGCGCCACGATGGGCATGCATCAGGACAAGGACGAGAAGTCCGGTGCCCCGGTGGTGTCGTTGAGCATCGGCGACACCTGCGTCTTCCGCTTCGGCAACACCGAGACGCGCGGAAAGCCGTACACCGACGTGGAGTTGGCCTCCGGTGACCTCTTCGTCTTCGGCGGGCCGTCCCGCTACGCCTTCCACGGGGTACCCAAAGTCCTGCCGGGCACCGGCGATCCGGCCGTCGGGCTGAGCGGCGGACGCCTCAATCTGACGCTGCGCGTCACCGGCCTCACCGACTGAGGCCCCTCGCACGGCGGCGCCCCCGCCGCCGGTGGGAACCGGCGACGGGGGCGCGCTGCTGCGAAGGAGTCCCGATCAGTCCTTCAGCAGGGTGAAGTTGCTGGTGACGGTCGCTCCCTTCGTGATCTTCACAGTGGCCACGGTCGGCTGCCAGCCGTCCTTGGCCACGATGAGCTGGAGCGGGTTGTTGCGGACGTCCAGCCACAGGGCGTACGTGCCGTCGGGGGCGGTCTTCAGCGTGTAGTGCGTCGCCCAGGTGTTGATCTGGACGGTGGCCCCGGCCAGCGGTGATCCGCCGCCGCTGACGGTGCCGGTGATCTTGCCCCAGGTGGCGGGCGGCTTGACGGTCAGCGACACGGGGATCGGGGAGATGCTGTACGGCGTGTCACTGGCCAGGCCGATCGAGGCCGAGTACGTCCCCGGCTGGGTGATCTCGGGGACGGACGCGTCCAGGGTGACGGTCAGCGTGGCGCTGGCGCCGGGTGCGACGGTGACGGACGTGGCGCTCTCCGACAGCCAGGTGACGTCGGTGACGTCGGGCTGGTCGTAGCCGGGGAGCACTTCCGCGTTCTTGGCCGGGGTCTGGCCCGCCAGGCCGCCGACCGAGTAGAAGCCGGCGCCGCCGCTGCCGCGGTAGAGCGAGGCGTTGGCGTTGGGCAGCGCCGTCCAGGTGTTGTCGGTGGGCTGGTAGGCCCACGTCTGGTTGGTCAGCGCGGCGCCCGCGTTGATGGCACCGCCCTTGACCAGCAGCACGCCGTTGGCCGAGGTGTACGTGGCGCCCCACGCGTCGGTCGGCTGGTCCGCGATCGGCGACCAGGAGTCGGCGGCGGGGTCGTAGACATACGCGTGAGTGGTGCTGCCCGCGTCCGTGGTGCCACCGGAGCAGTAGAGCTTGCCGGTGATCGCGCCGCAGGACTCCCAGGAGATGGGCTCCGGGTAGGCGGCGGCGCTGGCCCACGTGTTGGTCGCCGGGTCGTAGGAGGTGACGTCGGCGGTGCCGCACGCGGTGGCGGTGCAGCCGCCGACCGAGTACAGCTTGCCGTTGAGCACCGCGCTGCCCGCGCCCGCGTACGGCTTGGGCGAATTGGCGCCGGTGCTCCAGGTGTTGGAGGCGATGTCGTAGATTTCCAGCTTGGCGTCCGGGTTGCCGCTGGCGCCCCAGCCGCCGGCCGCGTAGAACTTGTCGCCGATCACGCCGTGGACCGGGGCCTCACGGGTGTCGGCGGCGGAGGCGAGCTTGGTCCAGGCGCCGCTGTCCGCGCTGTACGCGTACAGGTCGCTGGTGTCGGCCACGCCGGTGAAGCCGAACGCCGAGTAGACAGTCCCGTTGTGCACGGCCACCGCGTTGTCACCGGTGGGTACGGGCAGGTCGGGGATGGTCTGCCAGGCGTCGCCCGCCGCGCCCTGCGCGTGGGCGGCGGCGTCGGTGGTGGCCTTGCCGCCGGGCGACAGCGCGCCCTTCTTGGCGCTCGCGCCGTGCGTGGTGAGCGACAGCGGCGAGTAGTGGCCCTTGACGAGGTTGAGCGGGGCGCCGCCGGCCTTCTGGAGGACGACTCCGCCCGGCGTCTCGCCGAGGTTGACGGTGGCCGGGGCGTTACCGGTGTTCTTCACCGTCACGACCTGGCTCGCGCTCTTGCCCCAGGCGACGGTCTTGCTGATGCTCGCCGGGGTGACCTTGATCTGGCCCGCCTTGAGGGCGAGGTTGTGTGAACCGACGCCGTCCCTGGGGATGTTCACGGTCGCGGTCGCCGAGGTGTACTTCGACGCGGTGGCCGTGATCGGGTGCTTGCCGGTGAGGTGCGAGAACGTCCAGAAGAAGCCGTCGCCCAGGTTCGGGTCGTCGGGCGTGGCGTTGGTGGTGGTGTGGTCGTCGGGCGCGTCGGTGCTGGTGACGGTGGCGCCGTTGACGCCCGCCTTGGTGTTGCTGTCGGTCACGTTGCCGACGATCAGGCCGCCGCTGACCGGGTCATAGGTCCGCTTGCCGACGAAAACGTTGTCGAGCTGCCACCAGTAGGCCCAGTTGCCCTTGTAGTGGAAGCGCAGCCGTACGTCGCTCTTGCCCGCGTAGTCGGCCAGCGGGAGTTCGACGTGCGTGGGACCGGCCACCGAGGTGGTCGTCTTGTGCCAGACGGTGGTCCAGGTGGTGCCGCCGTCGGTCGAGACGTCCACGTCGGCGGTGGAGTTGCTGAACGCCTTGTAGTCGGTGTCGAAGCCGAGCACCGGGGCGGCGACGTCGGTGAGGTCGTAGGACGGGGACAGCAGCGAGCTGTCCTGGCTGAGACCCTGGCCGATGTTGTCACTGTCGATGTTGGCGAAACCGCCGCTGCCGCCGGTCCTGTTGCCGCGGGCGCCCGGGTCGTTGAAGACCCAACCGCCGTTGGTGCTGTCCGCGTTGGTCACCGACCAGCCCGCCGGGGGGCCGGTGGTGGAGGTGAACGCCTCGCTGCTGCCGGTCAGGTGCACCGCGTAGCCGGGCGCCTGGTCGGACGACGGGTCGACGGGCACGGGGACGTTGAGCGTCTGGTCGGCGGTGCCGATCTGGAGGCTCTTGTCGACCGTCTTGTAGCCGGGGTAGTTGGCGCTGACGTGCAGGGTGTACGCACTGCCCTGAGGGAGCGTCAGCGAGTAGTCACCGGTGACGGGGTCGGTGTAGACCGGCGCGCCGGGGACACCGTCGACGGTGATCTTCGCGTACAGCGGCCAGCCGTGGCCCGAGCCGTCGGTGACCTTGCCCGCGACGGTCTGCTTGGCCACCGCGTCCAGGGCGAAGGAGGTGGTGACGGTGGCGCCGTCGGCCAGTTCGACGGCGGACGCGGTCTTGCTCGCGTAGCCGTAGGCGGCGGCGGTCAGGTCGTAACTGCCCGGCGGGACGTCCAGCTTGTAGCCGCCGGTCGCGTCGGAGGTGGCGCTGTAGTCGCCCGCGGTCACCTTGGCGCCCGCGATGGCCGCCCCGGTGGCGTGGTCGGTGACCTTGCCGGTGAGCACGCCGTGCGGGCCGCTGCGGAAGGCCGCCAGGCCGTTCGGGGTGCCGAGGCCGGTCGGGCCGTCGTAGCCGGGGCCCGCGGTGCACTGCTGGGTGGGCGAGCAGGTGCCGTTGTTGCCCACGGTGACGTCGTTGAGGGCGCCGGCCTGCGCGTACGGGTAGGAGTTCGGGTACGTGCCCGCGGCCGGGGTGCCGGCCGACGCGTACACGCCCGCGATCAGGGGCGAGGAGGCGCTGGTTCCGCCGTAGACCGCCCAGCCGTTGCCGCCGTAGCCCTGGTAGACGGAGACGCCGGTGACCGGGTCGGCGACCGCGGAGACGTCGGCGACGGACCGCTTGTCACAGAAGCCGTTGGTCTGGAAGGCCGGCTTGGGCTCGTAGAGCGAGCATCCCGAACCGGGGCCGCCGTAGGTGTTGTTCCACACGGACTCGGTCCAACCGCGGCTGGTGCCGGTGTCCTTGGCGAGCGCGGTGCCGCCGACGGAGGTCACGTACTGCGAGGCCGCCGGGTAGCTGACGCCGAAGCCGTCGTCGCCGGAGGAGGCGACCACCGCGACACCCGGGTGGTTGTAGTACGGGTCCATGTCCGTGGTCTCGGACGGGTCCTCGCCGCTGCCCGGCGTGCTGCTGTAGCCGGTCCCGTAGGAGTTGGAGACGTACTTCGCGCCGAGCGCGACCGCCTCGTCCACCGCGGCGCCCAGGTCCGCGAAGTTCGCCGAGTCGGCCTCGACGAGCAGGATGTGGGCGTTGGGGGCGGCTGCCGAGACCATGTCGACGTCGAGCGAGATCTCGCCCGCCCAGTCGGGGTCGGGTGACGGGTAGTCGGTGCCGCCGCGCTGGCTGACCTTCTTGAAGCAGCCGTTGGCGGTGGTGCACTCGGGCAGGCCGTACTGCGCCCGGTAGATCGCCAGGTCCGCCTCGGCGGTGGGGTCGTCGTAGGCGTCGACGATGGCGATGGTCTGGCCGGCGCCGCCGTCGGCGGGCAGGTTGTACGCGTCCTGGAGGTCAGTGGCACCGAAGCCGGCCGGGGTGGCGGCGAGCGGCTGGATGCCCTTGTGCGCGGCCACGTCGGTGCGGCGCAGCGCGAAGCAGCGGAATTGACCCGGCTGGGCGTCGCCGCACTGCCGTACGACGTCGGGCCGGGAGGAGGGTGCGGCGGACGCCGTTGCCGCGGCGGGCAGTTGAAGGCCGAGCAGGGCGATGGTGGCCGACGCGAGGGCGGCTACCGCGGTAGCGGCGCGCCGACCTCCGCTCCGTCTGGGAAATATGCGCAAGGCGGGACTCCGTGATGCCGGAGGGGACCGTGCCATGACGAGGTCGTGGCCGGTTGCGGTCCGATCGAACCGCTGGCGTATACCTGTGCCTCACACGCACCACTGGAACCCGAAGTGATTGTCGGATACCTGACATCACCCACACCGGAACTCCACGTCGCGTTCACGTCAACCAGACGGCACAACCTCACCGCGTCCGTATCCGTCGTCCAGCCAGCCGTGCCGGGCCGCGTGCCAGACCAGCCGTATACGGTTGTCGACTCCGGCGTCCCGCTGCATCGCCGCGATGTGCCGCTGCACGGTCCGCACCGCGACGCCCAGGGCGCGGGCCATCGCCGCGTCCGTGCTGCCGCTCACCAGCATGGCCAGGATGCGCAGTTGGACGGCGCTGCGGGCCGGTCCCGCGTCGGCGCGGGCCGGCGAGGGTCCGGCGTCGGGGCGGCCGAGCGGCACCGCGTCCGCCCACACCGACTCGAAGAGCGTGACCAGCGCGTCGAGCAGTCCGCTCGGCCGGATCACCAGCATCACCGGGTCCGGTGGCCGCGCGTCGGCGGGCAGCGGCAGCAGCGCCAGCGAGTGGTCGGCGACGCACAGCCGCACCGGCAGCCGGTCGGTGACCCGTACGAACGCCTGCTGCCGGGTGCCCGGCGGGTCGAGCGCGGCCAGCGGGTCCAGGCCCATCGACTCCAGGCCGGCCCGCTCGAAGACCACCCGGCGGCGTATCCCCGACACTGCGGCCGAGCCGCAGGCCAGCGGGTCGGGGACGGCGTCGTCCGCGGTGTCCTTGTCGGTACGGACGAAGGCCATCAACTCCGAGACGGCCGAGGCGTGGAGCTGTTCCGCCCAGCGGCCGATGGCGGCCTGGCCCTCGACCACCCGGACGATCTCCTCCGCCCGGTGGCCCTCGTGCACCCGCTGGTACTCCACGCCCAGCCGGTCGAGCAGTTCCCGGCCGCGCCGCAACTGCTCCTGGGCGCGGGACACCAGCGGCAGCAGCGTGCTCTGCGGCGGCACCGGATACCAGCGCCCGTCGCGCCCGAGCTTCGCCAGGCCGCGCCCGGCCAACTCCCCGCAGGCTTCCTCCGCCCGCGCCCTCGACACCCCCATCTGCCGAGCCAGTTCCGCATCGGCCACTCCCCGCGTGGCCACCAGCAACGGGTAGGCCCGGTCCGCGTCGGCACTCAACCCCAGAGCCTCAAACGGACGTTCGCTCATGATCGGGACTGTAGCCCTCCCGGACCGCCGAGACCGGCGATTCACACAGGCGCGCCATGGCCGTCGCACATCATTCATGGGCCCGTCGGGCGCCGAGGCACCTGACGGGCCCATGACCGGGCCGTTACCCTCGCATGACTGACGCTGTGTCATTCCTTGAGCACGGCGGGCGATTTCGCGGGTGTGCCGTGTTGTCTCAGGCGGGTTCCGCCGCGAGCGCCGCCATTTCGCGGTCCACCGCCGCCTGGTGCTCATCGGCGTCCTGCTTGGCCCGCTTGGGACTCCAGCGCCCGGCCATCACGAACACGAACGGCAGGAAGAGGACTTGGCCGCCGACACAGATCCACCACCAGGTACGCCACTGGCCGGGACCGTCGTGCGCGGCCTTCTGCACCTTGGCGCCGTACTTGGTGAGCACCGCCAACTGCGGCTGCGCCTTCTGGACCACGGCGAGGTCGGCGGGGCCGACCTCCTGGACCGCCTGCTGGGTGAGGGCCGCGGGCGCCTTGCCCGGCGGGTACTTGCCCAGTTCCGCGAAGAGTTGCGGATGGGCGTTGACGACGGCGAGCGCGGGCGCCGCCTGCTGCTGCGCGACGGTGACCTCGGTGCCGTGGTCGACCAGCGGGGTGACGGAGGTGACCAGCACCGGGATGAAGGCGGCCGAGACCGCGACCACGATCCTGATCGTCCAGCCCCACACCGCCAGGCCCGTCGCGGTAGCCGCCGGATTGTGCTTCTCGACGGTCTCGGTGAAGCTCGCCATCCACGGCCCGTAGGCGATGCCGCTGAAGACGCCGATCCCGATGAACAGCCACGCGAAGGTGTAGTAGCCGGTGGTGGGGTGGGTGGCGAGGGAGGCGAAGATCGCGGTCACCACGATGGAACCGACCGCGCCCACGATCATGAACGGCTTGCGCACCTTGAGCCGGTCGGAGATCACGCCGATCACCACCAGGGCGATGGCGTTCGCCGCCCAGTACCAGTTCGCGACCGCGTTGGCCCGCTGCTCGGTGTAGCCGTAGGTGGTCGCGAAGTACACGACGAAGTTGCCGACGGCCGCGAAGTACAGCAGCAGGAAGAGCGAGATCGCCAGCGCGGAGCCCGCCACGTCGAGCCGGAGCATCTGCCGCCACTCGCCGCGCCTTGCGGCCTGCGGGTCGATGCCCTTGGCGCGCGCCTCGACCAGCGCCCGGTCCCGCAGCGTCACCATGATCTGGTCGCGCAGTCCGGGGGACAGCTCGCGCAGCGCGAAGATCGCGATCACGAAGACCACCAGACCGCAGATGCCGGAGTAGCGCAGCTCGTCCTGCCAGCTCGACGTGTCCAGGGTGTTGCTGGTGACGGTGGTGACGACGAGGCTGCCGATCACCGGCCCCATCGTCCAGGCGCCCATCGCGGTGGCCCGTCCGACCTGCGGCGAGAAGTCGCGGATCAGCGCGGGCGTGGCCACGAGCACGATGCCCTCGATAAAGCTGACCAGCGCGAACAGCACCAGATACGTGGTCTTGCCGCCCGCGTTCGGCAGTCCGAGGAAGACCAGCAGCGACGCGACGAGCAGCCCGTAGACCACCAGATTCGCCCGCCCCCAGCGGTCGGCGAGCCCGGCCACCAGCGAGGCGAACGCGCCCACCGCGTTGCCGATCACCGAGACCCACACGAAGTAGCGGTAGGTCATGTCGAAGTGCGTGATGATCGACGTGGCGACCGCGTACTGGATGTAGAGCATGTAGTACAGCACGACCGTGGTGATCACCACGATCGCCAGATACGCCATACGACGCCCGGTGGCCGGATATTCGGCCAGGTCACGGCGGTAGAGCCGACTGAGCGCGGTACGGGCGCCTGCGGACCGGGCGTCGGGCCCGGGTCTGTCGGCGTCGAGCGGCGTCGGGGTGGCGGACATACGGCTCCTCCTGGAGATGCTTGGAGACCGGGTGGAGTGGCACGGGGACGGCACTGCTGCGACCCCTCGGGGGGCGGTGCGGCCGGCCCCGAAGGTGTGGCCAGAGGCTAGTACCGACTGGTCGGTATGCCTAGGGGTCTGCACGGGGTCAATTCCGCGTCGCGTCGCGGCCGGCGCGGGCCGCTCCGGCCCCGCGCGCAACGGGAACCGGCGGGCCCCTGGACGGGACCCGCCGGTCGGTGGCGCCCCGCGGGGAGCGCCGGCACATCACTGGTGCGTCAGGTGGCGGTGCAGGTCAGCGCGGGTGCGCCGAGGGTGCCGCTGGACGTGCCCTGGAGGCCGAAGGTGGTCGTGGCCGCCGGGGCGAGCGCGCCGTTGTAGGCGAGGCTGCCCGCGGTCACCGCGGCTCCGGTCTGGTGGATGTCCGCGTTCCAGCCACTGGTCTCCTGCTGCCCGCCCGGCCACGTCCAGGTGACCTTCCAGCTCTTGGTCGCGGCCGTACCGGAGTTGGCCACGGTCACGGTGGCGGTGAAGCCGCCGCTCCACTGGTTGTCGGTGTGCCAGGTGGCCGTGCAGCCGGAACTGCCGCCGGTCGGACCGCCGGTGGAGCCGGAGGTCGTACCAGTCGACGTGCCGGTCGTCGTACCGGAGGAGGTGCCCGACGACGTACCGGACGAGGTGCCGGAGGACGTGCCGCTCGACGTACCGGTCGACGTACCGCCGTTGGTGGTGCCGCCGGCCGTGCCGCCGCCCGAGTCGCCGAAGCCGGGCGCCTTGATGCTGGCCAGGTAGCCGTCCTTGACGGTGTTCACCGTCGTCCAGTCGTCGTTGAGGATGCCGCCGGTGTCACCGGAGTTGGGATTCCACGACCAGAAGGTCCAACTGAAGCTGTCGCCGCCGTAGGTGCTGGTCGGCCGCAGGTAGTCCACCAGCGTACGCAGCCAGGTCTGGTCGACGGTCGACTGGAGGGTGGTGCCGAACTCGCCGACCCAGACCGGGGCGATGTTCTGCTTGAACAGATAGCCCCAGTACTTGTCCCAGATCGCCGACATGTTCGCCGGGAAGCTCGGGTCGCTGAACCACGGCTGCTGGGCGACGCTGGTCGCGTAGTCGTGCGCCGAGTAGACCACCCGGTTCGCCACGTTCAGCTCGACCGGGTACTGCCCCGCGCCCATCAGGTTGCCGCCCCACCAGCCGGACGTCCCGTTGAAGGTCTGGACGCCCTCCACGAAGATCAGCAGATTGGGATTGACGCCGAGGACGGCGTTGCCACCGCGCTCGGCCGCCAGACGCCAGTCGATCGTGGTGTCGCCGCAGCCCCAGCAGGCCGGGTCGTGCGGCTCGTTGTGCAGGTCGATGCCGACGACCGCCGGGTTGTTCAGGTAACGGGTCGCCATCGCCTTGAGGTTGGTGATCCAGGTCGACTCGGGGACGGCGGCGGTGTACCAGAGGGCGGACTGGCCGCCGGAGTCCGGACGGTGCCGGTCCAGGATGACCCGCAGCCCTATGGAACCGGCGTAGTTGACGATCTTGTCCATCACGCCGAGCGAGTTGAGGCCCTGGAGATCGGCGTTCATGCCGCCGGAGTAGTTGATGCTGGAGGGCATGGTGCCCTTGAAGATGTCGTCGCTGTACGGCAGCCGGATCGTGTTGTAGCCGAGCTGCTTCATCTGGTCGATCATGCTCTTGTAGTCGCGCGACCAGATGCCGTGGGCCACGTAGTTGCTGGTCTCGAAGCCGAACCAGTTGACGCCCGCGATGCGGACCGACTTGCCCGTGGAGTCCAGGATCTGGCGTCCGCTGGTGTGCCAGTAGCCGGTGGCGGCCTCGGCCGCCGCCGGAGCCGCGGGCGCGCCCGCGGCCGTGGCGTGCGTCTGTCCGGCGAGGGAGAGCAGCGCGAGCAGCGCCGCCGCGACGGCGGCGGCCAGAAAGACCCGCAACCTGTTCGGTTTTCTCAAGGGGCTCAGCGAGCCCGTAAAGGGGACCACGGTGGCGATTCCTCTCGGTGGGGGGACGGAACGCTTCAGTTCGTGGTGGGGGTGGGCGGCGGAAGCCTGGTGGGAGCGCTCCCATTCGTAACCGTATGGAAGCGAGGACACGCGAGCGGCGTCAAGAGGAAACACAGGCTTCAAGTAGTGAAGCGGGAGGGCGGCGGGACCGGGGGCGGCGCTGAAGAGGCGTCGGAGCGGGGTCAGGGAGTCATACGAGCGGGGTCGCCGACACCTGGCCCGCAATCAGTTAGGCTTACCTAACTAAGCCTGGGGGAACAGTCCGGGCGCAGCGCGACCCACGCAGTACGGCACAGCACCGAGAGAGCGGAGCACGCCCATGGCAGACCGACCGGTGGGACGGGCGACGGACCAGCAGACGGGCGCGGCGACGCGGGACCCGGGGGCCGAGGAGCGGGCGGCGCCGGCCGCCGCCGAGCGCCCCGCGCGCCGGGCCCCGCGGCTCAACCACGCCCGCGTGATCCGTTCCGAGCGCGTCACCCCGCACATGATCCGGGTGGTGCTCGGCGGCGACGGGCTCGCCGGGCTCCCCGTGGGCGACTACACCGACCACTACGTCAAGCTGGTCTTCGCGCCTCCCGGGGTCACGTACCCCGAGCCGCTGGACATGGAGGCCGTCCGGCGCGACCTGCCGCGCGAGCAGTGGCCGACCACCCGTACGTACACCGTCCGCGCCTGGGACCCGGTCGCGCCCGAGATGACGGTCGACTTCGTCCACCACGGCGACGAAGGGCTGGCCGGGCCCTGGGCGGCCGGTGTCCGGCCGGGCGACGGCATCTACTTCATGGGCCCCGGCGGTGCCTACGCGCCCGACCCCGCCGCCGACTGGCACCTGCTCGCGGGCGACGAGAGCGCGCTGCCCGCCATCGCCGCAGCGGTCGAACAACTGCCGCCGGGGGCACGGGCGAAGGTCTTCGTGGAGGTCGAGGGCCCGGCGGAGGAGCAGAAGCTGGCCACCTCGGGCGACGCCGAGATCGTCTGGCTGCACCGCGGTGCCCGGCCGGTCGGCGAGGCGCTGGTCGAGGCCGTCACCGGTCTGGAGTTCCCGCCGGGTGACGTCCAGGTCTTCGTCCACGGCGAGGCCGGTTTCGTCAAGGACCTCCGCCGCCACCTCCGCCTCGACCACTCGATCCCCCGCGAGCGCCTGTCGATCTCCGGCTACTGGCGCCGCGGCGCCGACGAGGACGGCTGGCAGGCGTCCAAGCGGGAGTGGAACGAGCAGGTGGAGCGCGAGCAGGAAAGCGGCGCCGGTCGCTGAGCGGGCGGCGGGGGGCGGCGGCGGGCGGGGAGCGGGGCCGACCCGCTGCCCGCCCGGCCGCGGTCTGGGTCGGGGACTGAGCGCCCCCCGGCCGTGGACATGCGCGGCAGCGGCCCGCCGCCCGTTCGGCCCGAGTGGGTGACGGGGCGGCGGGCCGTCCGCCGCGCGGGGCGAACCGCTGCCGCCGGGAGCCGCCTCTGCCACTCGGGCCGTTGCTGCCGCTCGGGCTCGCGCGTAAGCGGCACGCGCAAACCGATCACTCGCCTCTCCCCCGCCCGGTTCTCGATGTGCCGACGGCCGACCCCGCTAGGACGGCCGCGCAGGCATGAACTGCGGGACAGGAGATTCGGGGAGATGCTGGTGTGACAGGGGGGAGGAGGGGTAGGCGACGCGCTGACGCAGTCGATGACGTGGGGTGATGTCATGACGGTAGCTACAGGCGTTACGGGAACGCTCTCCGGCGGCGCGCAGGCCGGTCGCCGCCTGGCTGTGGGCGGGCTGCCGCTGGTCGCGGACCCGGCGAAGGTCTCGCCGAAGGACGCCCGCGAGCTGTCGAAGCTGTACTTCGACCGCCTCCAGTCGCTGGAGGAGGGCACCGAGGAGTACAGCCGCGCGCGCGGCACGCTGATCGAGATGAACATGTCCCTCGTCCGCTTCTCCGCCCGGCGGTTCCGCAGCCGCGGCCCGCAGGAGTGGGAGGACATCGTCCAGGTCGGCACGATCGGCCTGATCAAGGCGATAGACCGGTTCGACCTGTCGCGCGAGACGGAGTTCACCACCTTCGCCATCCCCTACATCGTCGGCGAGATGAAGCGGTTCTTCCGCGACACCTCCTGGGCCGTCCACGTACCCCGCCGCCTCCAGGAGCTGCGGGTCGAGCTGGCCAAGGCCCGCGACCACCTGACCGCCGTCCTGGACGCCCCGCCGACCCTCGCCGAGCTGGCCGCCTACCTGGAGATCACCGAGGACGAGGTCGTCGAGGGCCTGGTCGCCGCCAACGGCTACACCGCCGGCTCCATCGACCTGCCCGCCGGTGACGACGGCGAGGAGCAGGGACACCCCAGGGCGGAGAGCGTCGGCTCCCCCGATCCCGCCATGGAATTGTTCGAGGACCTGCATACGCTCGCCCCGCTGCTGGCGAAGCTGGACGACCGGGAGCGCAGCATCCTGCGGATGCGCTTCGGCCAGGACATGACCCAGGCCGACATCGGCGCCGAGCTCGGTCTCTCACAGATGCACATCTCCCGGCTGCTGGCCAGGACCTTGAGCGAGCTCCGCTCCGGAATGCTCGCCGAGCGGTAAGGCGCACCGGGTAATCCGTCCGTTCCGCCGATCTCCCGGCCGGCGACCAGAGGCAGATGTTCGGGCGGGCCACCGGCGTTGCGGCAGCCGAGTCACGGGAGGACACGTATGACCGCCACCGAGGAACCCCGGCCCGCCCACTCGGCGCGCGTTCCGTCCCTGGACGTCGCCGCGCTGGAGGCGGCGCTGCGCGAGGAGGCCGACGCGGAGGTGCGCTTCGATGCCGGCAGCCGGGGAGCGTACGTCACGGACGGCTCGAACTACCGGCAGGTGCCGATCGGCGTGGTCGTGCCGCGCTCGGTCTCCGCCGGGGCCGAGGCCGTACGGATCTGCGCCCGGTTCGGCGCCCCGGTCCTGTCCCGGGGCGGCGGCACGAGTCTGGGCGGGCAGTGCACCAACACCGCGGTGGTCATCGACTGGACGAAGTACTGCGACGCGTTGCTCTCGGTCGATCCCGAGGCCCGCACCTGCGTCGTGGAGCCGGGCATCGTGTTGGACGAGCTGAACCGGCAACTCGCCCCGTACGGCCTGATGTTCGGGCCCAAGCCATCCACGCACAGCCACTGCACGCTCGGCGGAATGATCGGCAACAACTCGTGCGGCGCCTCCGCCCAGGCATACGGGAAGACCGTGGACAGCGTGCGCCGCCTGGAGGTACTGACCTACGACGGCACCCGTATGTGGACCGGCCGCACCTCGCCGGAGGAGTACGACGCGATCGTGGCGGACGGCGGGCGCCGCGCCGAGCTGTACGCGGGTATGCGGGCGCTGGCCGACGGCTACCTGGCCGACATCCGCCGCGGTTACCCGAAGATCCCGCGCCGCGTGTCGGGCTACAACCTGGACGACCTGCTGCCGGAGAACGGCTTCCATGTCGCCCGCGCCCTGACCGGCAGCGAAGGCACCCTCGTCACCGTCCTGCACGCCGAACTCGATCTCGTGCCCGTTCCGGCCGCCGAGGCGATTCTCGTCCTCGGCTATCGCGACATCTGTGCCGCCGCCGACGACGTCCCCCGGTTGCTTGAGCACAGCACGCCCAGCCAGTTGGAGGCGATCGACGACCGGATGGCGCAGCTCATGCGCGAGGAGGGAAGCCATCTGGAGTCGCTGCGGTCCTTCCCCGACGGCGACAGCTGGCTGCTGGTTCAGTTCACCGGCGACGGACGGCAGGCAGTGGACCGGCAGGCGCACGACCTGCTGCGCGCGCTCGGCAGGGACGAGGACGACCCGACCGTGGCGCTGTCCGACGACCCGCAGCGCGAGCGGCGGATGTTGCGGGCCCGCGAGGCGGGACTCGGCGTCACCGCCCGGCCTCCGGACGACCGGGAGACGTGGGAAGGCTGGGAGGACTCGGCTGTGCCTCCCGACCGCCTCGGTGATTACCTGCGCGAACTGAAGGACCTCTTCGCCGAGTTCGGTTACGACCACCCGTCGCTCTACGGCCACTTCGGGCAGGGGTGTGTGCACACCCGTATCCCCTTCGGTCTGCGCGACGCCGACGGCGTCGCCGCTTTCCGGGCCTTTCTGCACCGGGCCGCCGATCTCGTCGTGTCGTACGGCGGCTCGCTGTCGGGTGAGCACGGCGACGGGCAGGCCCGCGGGGAGTTGCTGCCGATAATGTTCGGCGAGCGGCTCGTCGGCGCCTTCGGCGAGCTCAAGGCGCTGTTCGACCCGGATGACCGGATGAACCCCGGCAAGGTGGTTCGCCCGCAGCCGGTGGACGGGCAGTTGCGCCTGGGTCCGCTGTGGCGTCCGCGCGATGACAGCGACGCCCGGTTCGGATACCCGGACGACAGCCGCTCCTTCAACCAGGCCGTGCTGCGCTGTGTCGGCATCGGCAACTGCCGCGGCCACGAAGGCGGCGTGATGTGCCCGTCGTACCGGGCGACCGGCGAGGAGGAGCACTCCACCCGCGGCCGCGCCCGGCTGCTGTTCGAGATGATCGGCGGCCACGACGACTCACCGGTCACCGACGGCTGGCGCTCCACCGAGGTCCGGGACGCGCTCGACTTGTGCCTGGCGTGCAAGGGATGCAAGTCCGACTGCCCGACAGGCGTCGACATGGCCACGTACAAGGCCGAGTTCCTGTCCCACCACTACCGGGGGCGGCTCCGTCCCGCCGCGCACTACGCGCTGGGCTGGCTGCCGCTGTGGGCCCGGCTGTCCCGTGCGGCGCCCGGCCTGGTCAACGCGGCACTGCGGGCGCCCGGTCTGGGGCGGGTCGGGAAGCGGCTCGCCGGGGTGGCCGTCGAACGGGAGGCGCCGCTGTTCGCCCCGGAGTCCTTTGTCCGCTGGTGGCGTTCGCACGACGCGGGCCGGCCCGAGGCCGATCCGGCTGACCCGCGCACGGTCGTGCTGTGGCCGGACACGTTCAGCGTGTACTTCCATCCCTCGGTGGCGCGCTCGGCCGTCGCGGTGCTGGAGGACGCCGGCTTCCGGGTCGCCGTGCCCACCGAAGCGGTGTGCTGCGGGCTGACCTGGATCTCCACCGGCCAACTGGGCATCGCCGAACGGGTGCTGCGACGCACGGTCGGGGTACTGCGGCCCTGGATCGAGGCGGGCACGCCGATCGTCGGCCTGGAGCCGTCCTGCACCGCGGTATTCCGGGCCGACGCGCCCGAACTCCTTCCGGACGACGAGGACATCAAGCGGCTCGCGTCTCAGTTCCTGACCTTTTCCGAGCTTCTGGTCCAGCGCGCACCGGAGGGCTGGCTGCCGCCCACGCTGACCCGCGCGGCGACCGTGCAGACCCACTGCCACCAGCACGCGGTGACGAAATTCGACGCCGACCGCGAGGTGATGCGGCGGGCCGGGATCGACGCGGACGTTCTGGACGAGGGCTGCTGCGGTCTCGCGGGCAACTTCGGCTTCGAGGCGGGCCACCACGAACTGTCCATGCGAATCGGCGAGTCGGGCGTGCTCCCCGCCGTCCGGGACGCCGCTCCCGACGCCCTGGTGATCGCCGACGGGTTCAGCTGCCGCACCCAGATCGAACAGGGCGGCACGGGCAGAACGGCGCTGCACCTCGCGGAAGCCCTCGCACTCGGACTGAACGGCCCCGTGCCGGCCGACCGGCCGGAGAAGGCCGTCGCGAGAGACACCGCCCCGTCCCGTACGGCGAGCCGCCTGGTCACCGCGGCGGCCGGGGCCGTGCTCGCGAGCGCCGGAGCGTACGTCCTGGTCCGCCGGCGGCAGACCTGAATCCGCGGCCACCCCAAGGCGATTGCCGTACAGAAAGGAAATCCCGTGTCCGTCAAAGTCTCCGACCATGTACTCCAGCGCCTGCGCGAGTGGGGCGTCGACCATGTCTTCGCCTACGCCGGCGACGGCATCAACGGGCTGCTCGCCGCCTGGGGACGAGCCGGCAACAAGCCGGAATTCATCCAGGCCAGGCACGAGGAGATGGCCGCCTTCGAAGCGGTCGGCTACGCGAAGTTCTCGGGGAAGGTCGGGGTCTGCGCGGCGACTTCGGGACCCGGCGCGATCCACCTGCTCAACGGCCTCTACGACGCCAAACTCGATCACGTGCCGGTCGTCGCGATCGTCGGCCAGACCAACCGCAGCGCCATGGGCGGCAGTTACCAGCAGGAAGTCGACCTGCTGAGCCTGTACAAGGACGTGGCCGCCGACTACTGCGAAATGGTCACCGTCCCGGAGCAACTGCCCAACGTCCTCGACCGCGCGATCCGCACCGCCTACGCCAAGCGCACGGTCACCGCCGTGATCATCCCGGCCGACGTGCAGGAACTTGACTACTCCGCGCCGACGCACGCCTTCAAGATGGTCCCCTCAAGCCTCGGACTCGCCGATTACGCACCCATCCCCGGCGACGACGACGTCCGCCGGGCCGCCGAGATCCTCAATGCGGGCGAGAAGGTCGCGGTCCTGGTCGGGCAGGGTGCGCGTGGCGCCCGCAACGAGGTGGAACAGCTCGCCGACCTGCTGGGCGCCGGGGTGGCCAAGGCTTTGCTCGGAAAGGACGTGCTCTCCGACGAACTGCCCTATGTCACCGGCTCGATCGGCTTGCTGGGGACGCGTCCGTCGTACGAGCTGATGCGCGACTGCGACACCCTGTTGGTGATCGGATCGAGTTTCCCGTACACGCAGTTCCTGCCGGAATTCGGCCAGGCGCGGGCGGTGCAGATCGACAACGACCCGTTCATGATCGGGCTGCGCTACCCCTTCGAGGTCAACCTGGTCGGCGACGCCGCGGGCACCCTGAAGCGACTGCTGCCGCAGCTCCAGCAGAAGAAGCGCGGCGCGTGGCGCGAGACGGTCGAGAAGAACACCGCCCGCTGGTGGGAGGTGATGGAACGGCGCGCCGCAGTCGACGCGGACCCGGTCAATCCGGAGTACGTGGTGCACGCGCTCGACGCGCTGCTGCCGGAGAACGTGATGCTGTCCGCCGACTCCGGCTCGTCCGCCAACTGGTACGCCCGACACCTGCGGATGCGCGGCTCGATGCGCGGCTCGCTGTCCGGCACGCTCGCCACCATGGGCCCCGGCGTACCGTACGCGATCGGCGCCAAGTTCGCCCACCCGGACCGGCCCGCGCTCGCCCTGGTCGGTGACGGCGCCATGCAGATGAACGGCATGGCCGAACTGATCACCGCCGCCAAGTACTGGCAGCAGTGGCAGGACCCGCGGCTGATCGTCGCGGTGCTCAACAACCAGGACCTCAACCAGGTCACATGGGAGATGCGCGCCATGGAGGGCGCGCCGCAGTTCCTGCCGTCACAGTCCCTCCCCGATGTGCGGTACGCCGAATTCGCCCAGTCCGTCGGGCTTCACGGCGTACGTGTCGAGAAGCCCGGCGAGGTGTTGGGCGCCTGGCAGCAGGCCCTTTCCGCCGACCGGCCCTACGTCATCGACTTCCGCACCGATCCGGCCGTACCGCCGATCCCGCCGCACGCCACGCTCGACCAGATCGAGGCCGCGGCCTCGTCGGTCCTGCACGGCGACACCGACCGCGCGGCCATGGTCAAACAGGGCCTCAAGGCAAAGGTGCAGGAGATGCTGCCGGGCAAGCGGCACCGCGGCGACCCGCAGGAGGCGGAAGGCTGATGACCGCGGGTACGCCGACGGAAGATGACACCCGAAAGGAGGCGGGCGGCGCCGTCCATGCGGGCGCGCCCGCCGTGTCGGCCGTCGAGACGGCCTGCTATACCGTGCCCACCGAATCACCCGAGGCGGACGGCACCCTCACCTGGGACACCACCACGCTGGTGACGGTCCAGGTCACCGCGGCGGGCGCGACGGGCCTCGGCTGGACGTACGGCTCCCCTGCCGTCGCCGAGGCGGTCCGCTCCCACCTGGCCGCCGTCGTCACCGGCCGTTCGGCGTGGGACGTACCGGCCGCCAACGAGGCGATGAGCCGGGCGGTGCGCAACGCCGGCCGGCCGGGCGTGACCGCCCACGCGATCTCCGCGGTGGACATCGCCCTGTGGGATCTCAAGGCCCGCCTGCTCGGCCTGCCCTTGGTCCGCCTCCTGGGCGCGGCCCGCGACGACGTGCCGGTCTACGGCAGTGGCGGCTTCACGACGTACGACGACCGGCGGCAGGACCGTCAACTGCGCTCCTGGACAGAGGAATCCGGCATTCCCCGCGTGAAGATCAAGATCGGCGAGTCGTGGGGCGCGCGGGAGGCCCGCGACCTGAAGCGGATCAGCGCCGCCCGGCGCAGCGTCGGCGCAGCGGTCGCGCTCTACGTGGACGCCAACGGCGGTTACGGGCGCAAGCAGGCGGTACGGGTCGCCCGGCACCTGGACGCGCAGGGCGTCACCTGGTTCGAGGAGCCGGTCTCCTCCGACGACCCGGCGGGCCTCGCACAGATCAGGGCGACGGTCGGCCCCGACGTCGCGGCAGGCGAGTACGGCTACACGCTGCCGTACTTCCGCCACCTGCTGGGCGCCGAGAGCGTGGACTGCCTCCAGGCGGACGTCACCCGCTGCGGCGGCGTCACCGTCTGGCTGCGGGCGGCTGCCCTCGCCGAGGCGGACGGCCTGGAGATCTCCGGCCACTGCGCTCCCCACCTGCATGCGCATGTGGCCGCCGCGGTGCCCAATCTCCGCCATCTGGAGTGGTTCCACGACCACGTACGGATCGAGAATCTGCTTTTCACCGGCGCCCTTGACCCGGCAGGAGGCACGGTCCGGCCCGGGGCCGACGGGGCGCCCGGCCACGGGATGGCACTGCGTCCCGACGCCGAGCGGTACCGAAGGCGATGAGTCCGCCTGGTGCGAGCGGCGGAAACGACACGGCAGGAAAGGTGGGCAGGACGATGCCCTCAACAGTGGTCATCACGGGAGCGAGCGGCGGGATCGGCAGGGCGGTTGCCCGCGCCTTCGCCGCGAGGGGCGACCGTATCGGTCTGATCGCCCGCGGGCGCACCGGGCTGGAAGCCGCGGCCCGTGAGGTGCGGGCGCGCGGCGGCGGGGCACTGGTCGCCGAGGCGGATGTCGCGGACCACAAGGCCCTACGGGCGGCGGCCGACGCCGTCGAGGAGCGCTTCGGACCCATCGACGTGTGGGTCAACGTCGCGTTCGCCTCGGTCTTCGCGCCGTTCACCGAGATCCGTCCGGACGAATTCCAGCGGGTCACCGACGTGACGTACCTCGGATACGTCAACGGTACGCGCGAGGCGCTGTCCCGGATGCTCACCCGGGACAGAGGCACGATCGTGCAGGTCGGCTCCGCGCTCGGCGAGCGGTCCATCCCGCTCCAGTCCGCCTACTGCGGCGCCAAGCACGCGGTCAACGGATTCACCTCCTCGGTGCGGACGGAGCTGATGCACAACGGGAGCAAGGTGCGGATCACGCTGGTGCAGATGCCGGCGGTCAACACTCCGCAGTTCTCGTGGGTCCTGTCCCGGCTGCCCCGGCACCCCCAGCCCGTGCCGCCCATCTACCAGCCGGAAGTCGCCGCCCGCGCCGTCCTTCACGCCGCGGACCATCCGGGCCGCAAGCAGTACTACGTGGGAGCCTCGACGGTCGCGACCCTGCTCGGCAACCGGGTGGCGGCCGGATTGCTCGACCGGTATCTGGCCCGCACCGGATACGACGCGCAGCAGACGGACGAGCGCACCCCGCAGAACCGTCCGGACAATCTGTGGCAGCCACTCGACGGCGAAGGCCCCGACGGCCACGACTTCGGCGCCCACGGGGCCTTCGACGACCGGGCGCACAAGCGCTCACCGCAGGCCGCGCTGGCCGAGCACCCCGGCGTCACCTGGCCGGCCGGCGCTCTCCTCGCCGGGGCGGCACTGGCGTGGGGCGTGGCACGGACACGACGGCACTGAGCCCTCTGGGCGCGAAGCGAGCGCCGCCGTGCGCTGCCCCCAGGGGGCTACGGCCAGGCGCCCAGGTGAGCGGCGGCCTGCCTCGCGGCGGAGGCTAGGTCCTGTTGTGTGGATCTGGGTGGGGAAGGGGCGGTGTCCGGTGCGTGCGGATGCAAGGCGGAGGAGGGAGGCGACGCGGAGCGTCGTCGACCGACGACTACGCGGCAGATGTGCGTGCCGGGCACCGGGACGCCGCGGAGATCCACACAACAGGACCCTAGTCCGGTCGGCTCAACGCGGGTTTCCCACCGCGCGCCCGGGGCAGGCAGCGGAGCATGGACCACTCGAAGGCACCTGTACTGGACGCGCTGGCGGCGTATCACGCCCCGGGCCAGTTGCCGTTCACTCCGCCGGGGCACAAGCAGGGACGAGGGGCGGACCCGCGCGTCACAGCCGTCCTGGGGGAGGACGTCTTCCGTTGCGACGTGCTGGCGACCGCCGGGCTGGACGACCGTACGTCCTCCCAGGGCATCCTGGAACAGGCCGAGACGTTGATGGCCGACGCGGTCCACGCCGACCACACCTTTTTCTCCACCTGCGGCAGCTCGTTGTCGGTGAAGGCCGCGATGCTGTCGGTCGCGGGTCCCCATGAGAAGCTGCTGGTGAGCCGCGACGCGCACAAGTCGGTGGTATCCGGGCTGATCCTCGCGGGTATCCGGCCGGTGTGGGTGCAGCCCCAGTGGGACCCCGACCGGCACCTGGCGCATCCGCCGTCGCCCGAGAGCTTCGAGGCGGCTTTCGAGGAACACCCTGACGCCCGCGGCGTACTGGTGACCAGCCCGACTCCTTACGGCACGACAGCCGATCTCGCGGAGATCGTACGGATCGGCCATGAGCGGGACCGGCCGGTGATCGTCGACGAGGCGTGGGGCGCGCACCTGCCCTTCCACCCCGGCCTGCCGAAATGGGCGATGGACGCCGGCGCGGACTTGTGCGTGACGTCGGTGCACAAGATGGGTTCCGGCTTCGAGCAGGGCTCGGTCTTCCACCTCCAGGGCCCGCGCATCAGCCCGGAGACCCTCGCGGGGAGGGCGGACCTGCTGGGGACCACCAGCCCGTCGGTCCTGCTCTACGCCGGCCTCGACGGCTGGCGACGGCAGATGGTCGAACAGGGCAAGGAATTGCTCGACGGTGCGCTCCGGCGCGCCGAACACCTCCGGGACGCCATCGAGGGCATCGACGGCCTGCACGTACACGGCCGCGAGGACTTCTGCGGGCCAGGCCGCGCGTACGACATGGACCCGCTCCAGGTCTTCGTCGATCTGGCCGGGCTGGGAGTGACGGGCTACCGGGCCGGGGACTGGCTCCGCGAGCACCACCGCATCAATCTGCACGTCTGCGACCACCGCCGGATCAGTGCACAGCTGACCTACGCCGATGACGACGGGACCGTCAACCGCCTGCTGGAGGCTCTGCGCGACCTCGCCGGCCGTGCCGAACAACTCGCACCGGCACCGGCCATCGAGATCCCCTCCCCCGCCCAACTTCTGCTGGATCTGGTCGTACTGCCGCGCGACGCCTTCTTCGGGCCCGTTGAGACAATCCCGAGCGAGCGGGCCGCCGGCCGGATCGTCGCGGAGATGCTCACCCCGTATCCGCCCGGCATTCCCGCCGCGCTTCCCGGCGAACGCCTCAACCGCGCGGTGGTCGACTACCTTCGCACCGGCGTGGCTGCCGGGATGGTCATCCCCGACGCGGCGGACAACAGCCTCAGGACCATCCGCGTCGCAGTAGAGGACTGAGCGGACCGCCCCGCGCAGCAGAACACCGCGCGGACACCTGCCAGCACGACGGGTACGGCCCGACCGGCCGCGTCGGAACCTCCGGTGGCGGCCGTTCCGAGCGACGCACCACAGCGGTGGACTTCCCCCGCAAGAAGTCGCTGCGGACATTCCTCTACGACGGGTGACCCAACGGCGAGGCGGCCACCACCAACACGCTCGCCATCTGCGAATGGACTCGCAAGGGGCGTGTTCTGTCTGATCGGCGATTCGATGGGGAGCAAGGCCCGCCTGCTACCCCCCCCGGCGGGGCACGGATGCCTCGATGATGTGCTACGCGGTGACGTGCGTCCCGGTCGCCGACGGCGTCACCTTTGAGCGACCCGCCGCCGAAACGAGCACCGACTCCCATGGCTTCGCCCAGACGTGGGCACCAACCGAACGCGCGGCGCGCTGATTCATGGGCACCCTCACCGACCTGGCATCGTTCCTCCACGACCGGTGGGACGAGGAGGAAGGCAGCGCCGCCCTCTTCCACCAACTCCATTGCCCGGTCCCTTACGAGACGACGCTCGGCACCTGCGGCTGCCCCGGCCCCGCCCGGATCATCGACGGAATCGCCACCCAGCGGCAGACACTCCGCCACCACGAGCAGCGGATCCGGCGCGAACGGGACGAGAGGCCGTGTTGGCCTCCGGCGTCGGTCCTCGCCTTCCAGACGATGGAGGCGCTTGCGTCGCCGTTCGAACTGCATCCCGACTGGCGGGACGACTGGCACCCCTGATCCACAGGCCAGCGCCTCCGCACAGTTGACGGCCCCCACGTCTCGTCGAAGGCCGCGTCCCCGCAAGCCGCCAGAGGGACACGGGCGCGAACCAGGCCGACCTGAGGAGCCGTCGGTTGGACCGTGCGCTTACCACCTCGGCATTGAACAGGTCAGTCCTTCGCGGACTCGGGCTCGGATCCGGGCCCTGAGGTGTTCCGGTGGACGGTGAGGATCGCCAGCAGGTCGGCGACGGTGGGGCCCACGTCGGCGGGGTGGCGCAGTGCGGTGCCGGCCGGGATCTCGTAGAGGTTGGAGCGTCCGACCCGGGTGTGCGTGAGGTACCCCTCGCTCTCCAGGTCGGCGATGATCTTCTGGACCGCGCGCTCGGTGAGCAGACAGCGCGCGGCTATGTCCCGCACCCGACTCCCGGGGTCGCGGGCGATGACGGCCAGGACACGTGCGTGATTGGTCAGGAACGTCCATCCGGTGGCGGTGCGCGGCTCAGAATCGTCCATCCGCATATCGTAGGAGCTACGATTCGCGTCTTGCAAACCACGAACATAGATTCACGTTTTACTTGACGCTTCTACTGGCCGCGCACAAACTTGGTGTGGCCACCGGATCGGGAAGGCGAGGGCCCTCGACATGTCCGAATTGGATCGCGGACTCTCCGCACACGACGACGTCGGCGCGGCGGTGTACACCCCCCGGGTGATCACCGATCCGGCCGACGCCCTGGCCGTACGGGTGAGCCAGCGCGCCGGCCACACGGTCATCACGGTCAGCGGCGAGATCGACTTCACCGGCGCGGACACCTTCGCACGCGTCCTCATCGACCATCTGCTGCGCGAGAGCGACAGCCTGAGCCTGGAGCTGAGCGGCGTCGCCTTCTTCGACTGCGGCGGGCTCAACGCGCTGCTCCGGGCCCGGCGCGTGGCCGAGCGCACCGGAGCGGCACTCCGGCTGACCGCCGTCAGCCCGGCCGTCCGGCGGGTGCTGGGCCTGACCGGGACCGACCGGCTCTTCGACTACGCCGAGAACGACGGGCCGCCGCCCCCGGATCTGGACCGCCCGCCGGAAGCGATCCGTTCCGCCCGCGAAAGGCCGCTTCGTGTACGAGCCGCCCGCAGCGGCCGGCGTTCGCATGACCGAGGGCGGCGGCGAGGCCTTCGGCTCGGACGAAGCGGACTCGCGGTCCGGCCCTTGTCGTCCCAGTGGTGTCACCACAAGCCCTGACACGTCCAGCGCCACTTCCCTTCCATAGCCGCCTTGGCTCACAAAAGGCTCTGGTCGACGAACACCTACGGTGCGCCGCCGCGGCTCGGCAGCGAAGACCGGGTCAAGCGGAGGCCTACGCCGCAGACCTCGCGCTGACGCGAAGATTCCCGCCCGCAGGTGTCCGCTGGAACTACACGACCTGGCTCAACAGCGTTCTCCTCCTGGCCGCTCCGCGCCGGTGACCCGCTACCGGCGCACCGGCGGAGTTCCCGCGCTCGGCACGACGAGCGGGGCGCCCAAGACGACCACGTGGCCACCTGGACTGACCGCCTTCCCTGCGGGCGGGGACGCAGATGCGGCTGACGACTGCCGCAGGCTGACCTTTGGGGCACTTGCTCGTTGGGCCAGTATGACAACCGAGTTGAGTGGACTCTCGCCAACCGAGTCCTGCACTGGGTTGATCAAGGAAATCGTGGCCGCAGTGGCCACCGGGAGCGACGAGCGGATCCAGGTTCTGCTCGGCCTGTTCTCAGTGGAGGCTGATGTCGCCGCCTTGTTCGCCCTGCATGACGCCTTGTGTGACGTTCAGACGATGCCCGAGATGTAGACGCCGACCACGCCGATGCCGCCAGTGGTGCGGACGGCCTTGACCAGGTGGTCCAGGACGGGTTCGGGGTGCTCCTGGCCGGAGGGGTCGTTGCGACAGCTTCCGCAGGCGATGTTGAACGGCACCGACACCCGGTCGCCGGGCTTGATCCGGGTCACTGCGGGCCCGCTGTCCTCGACGATGCCCATGTTCTCGTGACCGAGGATCTTGCCCCGCTCGACGGTCGTGCGGCCCTCGTAAGGGCCGTTGTAGACCAGCGCCTTCATCTCGCCGTTCCTCTCGGGAGCGGTTTCGGGAGGGGCTGACCCGTACGGGTCAGCTCGCCGGGTAGGGGGCGGCGCGCAGTTGGCGCGCCAGGTGGGCGGTATTGGCGGCCAAGGTCTTGGTCGTGGAAGCAACCGAGTCGGGCGTCGTGTCGAGATCCTGGTAGTCGGTGCCCTGCATGGCCTCCCCCACCCAGTAGGTGACAGCACCCGCCGCGAGGGAGAAACCAACGTCGTTGAGCCCTTGGAAGAGGTCGGCGCTCACCTTGTGGGCGCCGTCCTCGTTCCCGACCACGCACACCGCCGCGACCTTGCCGTAGGTCAGCAGCCTGCCCTCGTCGTCGCTCTCCGACAGCTCGCCGTCCAGCCGTTCCATGACCCGCTGCGCGACGCTCGACGGGTGGCCCAGCCAGATCGGCGTCGACAGCACCAGAATGTCCGCCGCCAGGATCTTCTCCCGGATGGACGGCCACGCGTCGCCCTCCCCCGCGTCGACCGCGACGCCCGGCCGCACATCGTGGTCCGCGACCCGGATCACCTCACCGGTGACACCGTGCTCCCCGAACGCTTCCAGCGTCTGCTCGGCGAGGAGCTGGGAGCTGGACGCGGCCGGCGAGGGATTGAGCGTACAAACAAGGGCAACAGCCCGCATATGCGATGATTCCATGCTATACGTGTACCCGCGTGACGGAATTGACACATCCTCGTGGCACCGCGTAGGGCTCAGTCGGTGGGCTCGGTCGGCTCGTCACGAGCTCCCGCACGGGCCGGCGCGTCCGGCCGGGGCCGCGTCCGCCCGGGACCGTCGCCGTCCGGACGCGATGTCTCGCCTGGTGTCGCATGCGCACCGGGCAGGTCGGGGACCTCCACGACGGGAGGAAGGTCAGGTGTCAGGCGCGGGGGAGTATGAGCGGTCATAGGAACCGAGTACCCGTTTCGGCTGCTCTCATCGGACGGATCGTGTCCGCCGGTGCGCCCCCGCTCGGCGCTGCTGCCGGGCGGGACCCTATTCATCGCCGGTGAGCCGGGGCAGGACCTCGGTGCGGTAGAAGTCGAAGAACTGCGCCTGGTCGGGGCCGATCTGGTTCACGTACACCTCGTCGAAACCGGCCTGTGCGTAGGCGGCGACGGCCTTCACGTGCTCGTCGGCGTCGTCGCCGCAGACGGTCGCCTGCGCCACCATGTCCTCGGTGACCAGGCTGCTCGCCTGTTCGAAGTGCTCGGGGGTCGGCAGGATCTGGGCCAGTTCGCCGGGGAGCTGCTCGTTCGGCCAGAGCCGGTGGACCGTCTTGACAGCACGCTGTCGGTCGGTGTCCCAGCACACTTTGAAGCCGCCGATGACCGGCTTGTCACCGCCGCCGGCCCGGCGGAACGCATCCACCAGTTCGGCGTCGGGCTGCATCGTCACGAAGCCATCGCCGATGCGCCCCGCCCGCTGGGCGGCCTTAGGCCCGAAACCGGAGATGTACAGTGGCGCGGGCTCGGCGGGGAGCGTGTACAGGCGGGCGTTCTCCACCGTGTAATGCGGGCCACGGTGAGTGATCCGCTTGCCGGTGAACAGCTTCCTGATCACCTCCACCGCCTCTTCCAGCATGTCGAGGCGTTCGTCCGCGGCGGGCCACGCGTCGCCGAGGACGTGCTCGTTCAACGCTTCTCCGCTGCCCAGCCCCAGGCGGAATCCACCGCGGGTCAGTACGGCCGCGGTAGCCGCGGCCTGAGCGTTGATCGCCGGATGCATCCGGATCGTCGGGCAGGTCACCAGCGTGGTGACCGGCAGCGCCGTGACCTGTGAGAGGGCGCCGATCACCGACCACACGAAGGAACTTTCGCCCTGCTCGTCGTTCCACGGGTGGAAGTGGTCCGAGACGGCGAGCGCCTCAAAGCCGGCCTCTTCGGCCATTCGGGCCTGATCCAGCAGTTCGGGCGGGCTGAATTCCTCGGAGGACAGAAAGTAGCCGTAGCGGGTCATGAGCTGTTCCTCTCTGATTCTGAAACCGTGTCCCGGTCGCCCGTCATCGGGGTGGTGTGGCGAGGGCGCTGTCGTCCAGGTGGGTGAGCAGGTCCGCGACGGATTCGTAGACGCTTTCGGCTCCGACTTCGCTCAGTTCCTGGCGCGTCCAGCCGCCGGTGAGCACGCCGAGGCAGCGTACGCCCGCGGTGCGGGCGGCTTGCGCGTCCCAGGCGGCGTCGCCGACGAAGACCGCGCGCCGGGCCGGGACGCCCGCCTTCTCCAGCGCCTGCCGTACGAGGTCGGGGGCGGGTTTGCTGGAGGAGACGTCGTCGGAGGTGGTCACGGCGGTGATCGCTTCCTCGGCGTCGAGGGCGCGGAGCATCACGTCGGCCTCCTCGCCCTTCGCGGACGAGGCGAGCACGACCTGCCAGCCGCGCGCCGCGCAGGCCCTGAGCAGGTCAGAAGCCCCGGGAAGCGGCACCAGGCGGGACCAGTACTGGGCGTAGAGGGTGTCGTGAGCGGCGCTGATCGTGTCGTCCTGGCCGCGGTCGCGGTCCTCGCCGAGCAGCGCGTCCAGCAGATGGTCACTGCCCATCCCGATCAGCCGGTGGATCCGGGCCGTGCCGACCCGGTGGCCCTGCTGGCTCAGGGCCTCCCACCAGGCGACGGTGTGCAGATAGACGGTGTCCATCAGGGTGCCGTCGACGTCGAACAGCACCGCTCCGCCGGCGTGCCGCCCCGCGCTGCCGGCGGCCTTTGAAT
>NZ_JBIBHM010000016.1:182422-201651 GCF_042957025.1 Streptomyces sp. NPDC008139 | reverse complement strand
CATATCTGGCGTTGACTTTTGGCACGCTGTTGAGTTCTCAAGGAACGGAAGCTTCCTTCAGACCGTTTCACCGGCCCTCCGGGCTTTCCCTTCGTCGTGTCTCCGACTTTAGCAGAAGTTCACTGGTCGGAATTACCACTCGCGTTTCGGAGACACGGATGCCCGAACTGAGATTTCTCTCGGCTTGGGTGGTGTGTCTTCGTCGAGCGAAGCGATATGGATCGTAGTCGGTCACCAGCGGACCTGTCCAGCTCGTGACAACCGTTCAAACCTACCTCCCTGCCAACCTTGAGTCAACGGTTCACCGTGAGGAACTTTCAGGCAGCCTCACGCGAAGGTCGACGGAGGGGTCTCCAGGTCTTCCAGCTCGATGCCGGGGGCCGCGAGGACCACGTCCCCGGCGATGTGGACGTCGTGCTGGTCGCCGGTCGCGAGGTCGTTGACCTGGTACTCGTCCACAGCCAGCGGCCCGTTGTCAGTGGGGTGTGCTGTCCTGGTGATCAAGGACCAGGACTGGTCCACGGTGAGGGGCGCGAGCACGGGGGGCCGGAATGACACGAGACGTACGCGGGTGGCGGGGCCGCCGGGTTCCAGGCGGAGCAGTCGCGCGGTGGCGATCAGGAACGCGGGCGAGGCACCGGTGAAGGCGTGGGCGGCGGTGTTGCCCTCCTGGGCGTGTTCGCCGGTGGGGTCGGTACGGACCCAGGTGACGCCGTCGAGTGCGGCTCCGCGTACCTGCCAGGCGGACGCGTGGAGTTCGAGGCGGATGGGGCGGCCGAGCTGGTCGAGGGTGAGGTCGACCGAGCCCGCGTGATCGCCGCCGGGGGTGGTGGTCTGCGCGGTGTAGCGCCAGCCGGAGGGGCCGGTGGCGCAGTGGAAGTGTTCTGCACCGAGGGGGGTGTGGTCGTGTGTGTCGTGGAACGAGTAACGGCCTCGGGGCATGGTGGGGTCTCGGTGTCTTTCGGTGTGCCGGTGACGTGCGAGGCCCCCGCCTCGGACGGGAGGCGGGGGCCAGCGCGCGGTGGATCAGTAGCGGTAGTGGTCGGACTTGTAGGGGCCTTCGACCTTCACGCCGATGTAGGCGGCCTGCTCCGGGCGGAGCGTGGTGAGCTTGACGCCCAGCGCGTCCAGGTGGAGACGGGCGACCTTCTCGTCCAGGTGCTTGGGGAGCACGTAGACGCCGATCGGGTACTCCTCCGGCTTGGTGAACAGCTCGATCTGGGCCAGGGTCTGGTCCGCGAAGGAGTTGGACATCACGAAGGAGGGGTGGCCGGTCGCGTTGCCCAGGTTGAGCAGGCGGCCCTCGGACAGCACGATCAGCGTCTTGCCGTCGGGGAAGGTCCAGGTGTGGACCTGCGGCTTGACCTCGTCCTTGACGATGCCGGGGATCTTCGCGAGGCCGGCCATGTCGATCTCGTTGTCGAAGTGGCCGATGTTCCCGACGATGGCCTGGTGCTTCATCTTGGCCATGTCGGAGGCCATGATGATGTCCTTGTTGCCGGTCGTGGTGACAAAGATGTCGGCGATGCCGATGACGTCGTCGAGGGTGGCGACCTGGTAGCCGTCCATCGCCGCCTGGAGCGCGCAGATCGGGTCGATCTCGGTGATGACGACGCGGGCGCCCTGGCCGCGCAGCGACTCCGCGCAGCCCTTGCCGACGTCGCCGTAGCCGCAGACCACGGCGACCTTGCCGCCGATGAGGACGTCGGTGGCGCGGTTGATGCCGTCGATCAGGGAGTGGCGGCAGCCGTACTTGTTGTCGAACTTCGACTTGGTGACCGCGTCGTTGACGTTGATCGCCGGGAAGAGCAGCGAGCCGTCCTGCTGCATCTCGTAGAGGCGGTGGACGCCGGTGGTGGTCTCCTCGGTGACGCCGCGGATCTCGGACGCGAGCTGCGTCCACTTCTGCGGGTTCTCGCCGAGAGTGCGGTTGAGGAGGCGCAGGACGAACTGCTCCTCCTCGCTCTCCGCGGTGGCCGGGTCGGGGGCGGCGCCGGCCTTCTCGAACTCGACGCCCTTGTGGACCAGGAGCGTGGCGTCGCCGCCGTCGTCCAGGATCATGTTGGGGCCGCCGGTGGCGGTGTTCGGCCAGGTCAGGGCCTGCTCCGTGCACCACCAGTACTCTTCGAGCGTCTCGCCCTTCCAGGCGAAGACGGGGATGCCCTGCGGGTTCTCCTCGGTGCCGTTCGGGCCGACGGCGATGGCCGCGGCCGCGTGGTCCTGGGTGGAGAAGATGTTGCAGGACGCCCAGCGGACCTCGGCGCCGAGGGCGACGAGGGTCTCGATCAGGACGGCGGTCTGCACGGTCATGTGCAGCGAGCCGGTGATCCGCGAGCCGGCCAGCGGCTGCGCGGCGGCGTACTCGTTGCGGATGGACATCAGGCCGGGCATCTCGTGCTCGGCGAGGGTGATCTCCTTGCGGCCGTAGGCGGCAAGCGAGAGGTCCGCGACCTTGAAGTCGGTGGCGGTGGTGGTCATATGAAGTGCTCCTCGGTGCTGCGGTCGAGGCGGACGTGGATACGGCGCGGCCACGGGGCGTGTACGGGGGTGCCATCGTGCGGACACACCCGTCCCCTTGCGGCAGCGCAATCCGTCGGAGGCCCTCTCTCCCTCGGCCGGGCATCGCGAGATGACCCGCCCGACCGCCATCAGCAGCGACGTCTGGCTACGACAAAGCTACACCGGACGGGCGGTCCGCCCCAGTGCGCTTCCGGTCACCGGCCGCCCGGAGTCTGGTCCGGGTCGGGGCCCGCGGCGGCGGCCTGCTCGCTGTAGATGTCGGGTTCCAGGTAGACGACGCGGGCGAAGGGTTCCGCGGCGCGGATGCGTTCCTCGGCGGCGTCGATGGCGCGGGCGACCTCGGCGGCGGTGTCGTCGTGCTGCACGGCGATCTTGGCGGCGACGAGGAGTTCTTCGGGGCCGAGGTGCAGGGTGCGCATGTGGATGACGCCGGTGACGGTGTCGCCGTCGACGACGGCCGCGCGGATCCTGGCCAGCGAGTCGGGTCCCGCGCCTTCGCCGATCAGCAGCGACTTGGTCTCGGCCGCGAGGACGAGGGCGATGGTGATGAGCAGCAGGCCGATGCAGAGGGTGCCGATGCCGTCCCAGACGCCGTCGCCGGTGGCGAGGGCGATGCCGACGCCGATCAGGGCGAGGACGAGGCCGATGAGGGCGCCGAAGTCCTCCAGGAGGACGACGGGGAGTTCGGGTGCCTTGGCGCGGCGGATGAACTCGGCCCAGGACTGCTTGCCGCGGGTGTGGTTGGACTCCTTGATGGCGGTGCGGAAGGAGTAGCCCTCGGCGATGATCGCGAAGATGAGGACGCCGACCGGCCAGTACCAGTGCTCGATCTCGTGCGGGTGGCGGATCTTCTCGTAGCCCTCGTAGAGCGCGAACATGCCGCCGACGGAGAACAGCACGATCGAGACGAGGAAGGCGTAGACGTAGCGTTCCCTGCCGTAGCCGAAGGGGTGCTCGTCGTTGGCGGCGCGCTTGGCCTTCTTGCCGCCGATCAGGAGCAGCGCCTGGTTGCCGGAGTCGGCGATGGAGTGCACGCCTTCGGCGAGCATCGAGGACGAGCCGCTGAACGCGAAGGCCACGAACTTGGCCACGGCGATGGCCAGGTTGGCGCTCAGCGCCGCGACGATCGCCCGTGTTCCGCCTGACGCGCTCATAGGTGCTGGGGTCCCTTTCGTCGGCCCGGGGCCTGTGCCTTGTCGTACCGGGCGCTGCGGACGCACATTGTTGCAGCCCGTCGGGCTTTTGGTGCGTCAGGCGGCCACGGTGGCCCGGAAGACGGTGCCTTCGCCGGTCAGCGTGGTGCGCTCGCTCGCGGGGACGTACGCCGACTCGCCGGGGGCCAGCGTCAAGGTGGTGCCGTCGCCGTCGCGCAGTTCGGCCCGGCCCGCGGTGCAGAGCAGGATCTGCGGGGTGCCGGAGCCGAGGGTGCGGGCCTGCGCGCCGGGGGCCAGGACGTAGCGGGAGAGCCGGAATTCGTCGATCGGCGCCGCGTACAGCTCTTCGCCGTCGGGGGCGGCCTCGGGGCGCAGGACGCCGGGGTCGCCGGCCTCGAAGCGGACGATGCGCAGGAGTTCGGGGACGTCGATGTGCTTGGGGGTGAGGCCGCAGCGCAGGACGTTGTCGGAGTTGGCCATGATCTCCACGCCGAGGCCGTCGAGGTAGGCGTGCGGGACGCCCGCGCCGAGGTAGAGGGCTTCGCCGGGTTGCAGGCGTACGTAGTTGAGCAGCATCGCGGCGATGACGCCGCGGTCGCCGGGGAAGCTGTGGGCGGCCTGGGCGTAGGCGGCGTAGTCCGCGGCGTAGGGGCTGTCGGTGGTGGACAGCCGGGCGGCGGCCTCGGCCGCGGCGGTGACGGTCTCGGCCATCGCCTCGGGTTCCGCGGTGAGGACGGCGGCGAGGACTTCGCGCAGCGCCTTGTCCTCGGGGTGGGCGCGGAGGATGTCGGCGTAGGGGGCGAGGGCGGGGACGCCGAGACCGTCGATGAGGTCGGCGGCGTCGGTGGGGCGGCGGAAGCCGCACAGTCCGTCGAACGGGGAGAGCGCCACGAGCATTTCGGGCTTGTGGTTGGCGTCCTTGTAGTTGCGGTCGGGGGCGCCGGTCGGGATGCCGCGGGCTTCCTCGTCGGCGAATCCGGCCTTGGCCTGCGCGAGGTCGGGGTGGACCTGGACGGAGAGCGGTGCGCCCGCGGCCAGCACCTTGAACAGGAAGGGCAGCCGGGGGCCGAAGCGCTTGACGGTGGTGTCGCCGAGTTCGGCGCGGGGGTCGGCCGCGATCACCGTGTCGAGTGCGACGGGGCCTTCGCCGCGGTCGATCCGGGAGGGCGCGCCGGGGTGGGCGCCCATCCACAGTTCGGCCTGGGGTTCGCCGGTCGGCGGTGTGCCGAGCAGTTCGGGGATGGCGGTGGTGGATCCCCAGGCGTAGGGGCGGATCGTGTTGGTGAGGCGGTTCATGCGGTCATGATCTCTCAGCCGAGGCGACGGTCAGGTAGACGGTGGCGAAATCCGCGAGGGCGATCAGTTCGGCCGCGGTGTCGAGCGGGCCGCCGGGGGCGGCGGCGATCTCGCTGAGCGGGGTGTCGTGGGCGTACGCCTGCTCGCGGGCGGCGGGGGTGGCGGGTCCGGGCTGCTCGGAGTTCTCCTGGAGGAGCACGATCCGCAGGCGCAGTCCCCCGGGTTCCTCGACGCGGTCGCGGAAGAAGTCCTCGGGGTCGGCGGCCAGGGCGAGGGCGCTGGCCTGGAGGGGGCCGTGGACGGTGAGCGCGGCGGGCAGTTCCGCGGTGAGCGCGGGCTGGCCCGCGCGGGTGCCGAGCACGGTCGCGAAGCGGCGGGCGGCGGTGGCGGAGAGCCGGCCCTGGCTCCACAACAGTGGGAGGGCGTCGGCCAGTTCGGCCGCGAGGGTCTTGGCCGGGTTGGTGTACGTGGCGATGGCGGGGCCGCAGCGGGCGGCGACCTCGTCGAGCCGGTCGGCGACGCCGTACAGCGCCTGGGTGGGTGCGCTCAGCAGGCCGATCCGGTCGGCGAGGGCGAGCAGCGGGGCGAGGAGCGCCCAGAAGGCGCCCGCGTCGTTGGCGGGGTCCTCGTCCGCGGGGTCCGCGCCGTTGCCGAAGGGGGCGGCGAACGGCAGGGCCATGCCGTGCACCTGTTCCACGGCTTCGGCGAGCGGTGCCTTGACCGGGGTGACGGCGGCGGCGGTGCAGCCGCGGCGGTAAGCCTGCTCCACGAGGTCGGTCAGGCCCTGCTCGCTGCCCTGCGGGGTGATGAGCAGCAGCAGGTCGAGCGGTCCCGCCCAGCCGGGCAGTGTCCAGCGGGACTGTTGCGGGGTGGGTCCTGTGGGCGGCAGCACCTCGACGGGGCAGGTCCCGGAGCCGAGGGCGACCAGCAGGTCGGCGACCGCGGCGGCGTCGGGTCCGCTGGCCGCGAGCAGGACGGTCCGGGGGCGGCCGTCGGGCCGCAGCGCGGTGACTCCAGCCTCTTCGGCCAGGCGCAGCGCGGTGCGTACGCGGGCGCCGGCGGCGGCGACGCCCAGCAGCAGTCCGCGGCTGTCCGCGCGGGCCAGCGCTTCGGGGTCCTCAAGCAGCGACTCGTCGAACAACGCGACCTCCCGGTCGGAAGCGGCCTGGTCAGGGTCGGCGGATGGATGGGGCGGGCGGTCCGGCGGTCGTGCGGGGGTGTCAGCGGGGGCGGCGGGCCTCGTCGACGAGGAGTACGGGGATGTCGTCGCGTACGGGGTAGGCGAGGCCGCACGTGTCGGAGGTGCAGACCAGCTCGTTCGCGTCGGCGTCCTCGCGGAGCGGGGCGTGGCACGCCGGGCAGGCGAGGATTTCCAGGAGGCGGGGTTCGACGAGCGGCATGGTGGGGTCCTCCGTGCTGGGTGCGGCGAGCGGCGAGGTGCCACCGCGCGCGGGACTGCGGTCGGGATACGGCGGGCGCGTGCTCCGAGCGGTACGGTCCCGGGCCGGGCCGACGGCTCCCGCCGCGTACGTTCTCAGCCTATAGCCGTAGCGCCCGGCCCCGAGTGCGGCCTGTGGATAACTCCGGGCGCGCTCATGCGGTGACCGGACCCGTACGACGACCAGGCGCGTACGACGACCGGCCCCCGTACCGCATAGGGCCCACCCCGCGTCGGCCCGCGAGGCCACGCCGGCTCAGGCCCTGACGATCGCCAGTACCTGGTCCCTGATGCGGGCCACGCCCTCCGCGTCGCGCGCCTCGACGTTGAGCCGCAGCAGCGGCTCGGTGTTGGAGGCGCGGAGGTTGAACCACCAGTCGGCGGAGGTGACGGTGAGCCCGTCCAGTTCGTCGAAGGTGACGCCGTCCTGGCCGACGAAGGCGGCGCGGACGGCCGCGGTGCTCGCGGCCTGGTCGGCGACGGTGCTGTTGATCTCGCCGGAGCCCGCGTAGCGGTCGTAGGCGGCGACGAGGGCGGACAGCGGGCCGTCCTGGGCGCCGAGGGCGGCCAGCAGGTGGAGGGCGGCGAGCATGCCGGTGTCGGCGTTCCAGAACTCGCGGAAGTAGTAGTGCGCGGAGTGCTCGCCGCCGAAGACGGCGCCGGAGTCGGCCATTTCCTGCTTGATGAAGGAGTGGCCGACACGGGTGCGCACCGGGACGCCGCCGTGTTCCCTGACCACCTCGGGCACCGACCAGGACGTGATCAGATTGTGGATGATCGTGGCGCCGGGGTGCTTGGCCAACTCGCGGGCGGCGACCAGCGCGGTCACAGCGGACGGTGAGACGGGTTCGCCGCGCTCGTCCACCGCGAAGCAGCGGTCGGCGTCGCCGTCGAAGGCCAGGCCGATGTCGGCGCCGGTCTCGCGGACCCGCGCCTGGAGGTCGACCAGATTCTTCGGGTCGAGCGGGTTGGCCTCGTGGTTGGGGAAGGTGCCGTCCAGTTCGAAGTACATCGGCACCAGGTCGACGGGCAGCCCGTCGAGGACGGTGGGCACGGTGTGGCCGCCCATGCCGTTGCCCGCGTCCACGACCACCTTGAGCGGCCGGATTCCGGAAAGGTCGACCAGCGAGCGCAGATAGGCGGCGTAGTCGCCGAGCACGTCGCGCCGCACCAGGGTGCCGGTTTCCACGTCGACGGCGGGGACGCCGTTCTCCAGCCACTTCTCCGCGAGCGCGCGGATGTCGGCGAGGCCGGTGTCCTGGCCGATCGGGGCGGCGCCCGCGCGGCACATCTTGATGCCGTTGTACCGCGCCGGGTTGTGGCTGGCCGTGAACATGGCGCCGGGCAGGTCGAGTTGCCCGCTGGCGAAGTACAACTCGTCGGTGGAGCAGAGGCCGATCTCGGTGACATCCGCGCCGCGGGAGGCGGCGCCGCGCGCGAAGGCGGCGGACAGGCCGGGGGACGAGGGCCGCATGTCGTGTCCGACGACGATCGCCGTGGCGTCGGTGACCGTGGCGAAGGCGGCGCCGAAGATCTCGGCGAGCGGCTCGTCCCACTGGTCGGGTACGACTCCGCGTACGTCGTAGGCCTTGACGAGCTGCGACAAATCGGCCACTGCACACCTCTGGTGAACTCTGGTGAAGGGTCGGAACGGCGCCGGTGGGCGGCGCGGTGGAGTTTCCACCACAACCTACCCCGATGGGGTGAGCGGAGTTTTTCGTCGCCGCCGCGACGCGAGGGGTGGCGTCACGGGAGCCCCGAAAGGGTCAACGGGACGGCGCGAGGGGCGGCTTGCGCGGGTGGGGGCGGCTGGCTACTGCTCGGGCGAGCGGAGCACGCGCAGATGGCCGCGGCGGGCCACTTCGAGCGGGTCGATGTCGCGCGGGCCGGGGCCCTGCTGGCGGCGCTCCTGGGGGCGGGCCGCCTCGCGCACCGCGTTGGCGAGCGCTTCGAGGTCGTCGCCGCTGGGCCCGACGGGACCGGTGTCCGTCGCCAGGCGCACGACTTCCCAGCCACGGGGCGCGGTCAGCCGCTCGGAGTGCTCGGAGCACAGGTCGTAGCAGTGCGGTTCCGCGTACGTGGCGAGCGGTCCGAGAACGGCGGTGGAGTCCGCGTAGACGTACGTCAGCGTCGCGACGGCGGGACGGCCGCATGCGGTGCGCGAACAGCGACGTACAAGGCTCACGAGGTTGGACGGTACCGCACTCTTGAGCGGGCCGCGACGACCCTCCGCCAGCTCACCCGGTCGTGTCGTCACGTGCCCCCGGAATCGTGCCGTGGGAAGGCCGCCGCGCTGACCTGCGCGGACGGAGAACACCTGGCAGGCGCGGGGCGGCGGTACGGAAGAAGTACGACACGAGGTCACGGCCGTGACAGTCGGCGGCTGGCGCATATGCGTCTGATCTATGGCCAGATGCTGACTGCGTGGTGTCCGTCCTGTGCGCACCCGGCGGGAGGGCTAGGCTCATCGCTGATGGAAAGCTCGGCACCTCCTCCTTCCGCACCCCGTCCGCGCCACCGCGACCGCCACGGACGTGGGATGCGCGGGCCCATCGCGCCCCCGCAGGTGCCGCTGGCGCTCAGCCGCGCCGACGCCTTCGACGACCTGGTGCGCGACGCCGCCGACCGGCTGGAAAGGCGCTGGCCGCAGCTCGCCGACGTCGAATTCGCCGTCCAGGAGGTGCCCTGGCCGCAGGACACCCCGCCGGCGGACGACGACACGGTGCCGCTGGGCCGTCTCATCGGCGCGGGCAAGGACCGGCCGAGCCGCATCGTGGTCTACCGACGCCCGGTGGAGATCCGCGCCAAGACCCGCGACGAGCGGGCACTCCTGGTGCACGAGATCGTCGTGGAGCAGGTCGCGGAGCTGCTCGGCCTGTCCCCCGAGAACGTCGACCCGAAGTACGGCGAGGACTGACACGGCCCGGCGCGGCCCCGACGCGGACCGCCCGCATATGGTGCGGCCCGCGCGGACCGCACCAGGTGCGGGAAAACGCCCTAGTGGTTGAGAATCCCCAGGTCGGCGCGGGCTGCGGGAACATCCACCATGCCGTGATCGTCGGACATCGGCTGGATCGTGAACATCGGCACCCCGTCCAGCGGGAGCGCCAGCGTCCGTGAGGCGTAGACGCTTCCGCCGGAGACGCGCTCGACGGTCACGGCGAACGTGCCCTTGCCGGACGCGGGCAGCGGCGGCGGGACGGCGACGGTCGTCCCCGCCTTGACGCTGACCGTCTTCGACACCGGCTCGCCGCCGGAGGATCCGGCCGACGCGGTGATCTTCACACTGGCGTCCTGGCCGACGGCGACCAGCGACAAGGTGGAGCCCTTGGTGCGGTTGTCGGCGACGGTGGAGCGGGTCTCGATCGCCGGGGTGGCGGGCAGGAACGCCATCTCCTGCTTGGCGCCCTTGCCACGCGTCACCCGCAGACCCGCCACGACGGGGACCGCCGCGTGGACCTGGCTGGAGGTGATGAGCAGCGAACCCGCCTCGCCCTTGGTGAGGTCGCCGAGGTCGACCGCGCTGGTCATACCGCTCTTGACGTGCAGCGTCTCGTGTCCCGCCGGAGTGATCGAGCCGGTCGGCGTCGCCAGCTTCAGCGTGAGGTCGGCGTCGTCGGAACCGGCCGCGTACACCACCAGGCGCACGGTCGCGGCGTCGGCGGGGATGCCGGGCAGCACCAGGCTGGTGGCGGGTTCGGCGGCCGGGGTCAGCCAGTCGCTGCCGAGCTTGTTGTCGACGGCCTGGACGGCCGCGCCGACCCGGCCGCTGCGCGCCACGACGTGCACGGTGAGGTCCTGCGCCTTGTCCGCGACCAGGGTGGACAGCAGCACCGGCTTGGCGGACTTGCCCGCCACGGTGATGCCGTCGCCGGTGGACGCCTTCAGCAGGCCGTCCTTGCCGTACAGCTCGATGTCGACGACCGCCGGGGTGTCGTCGGGGTTCACCAGGTGCAGGAAGTCCTGCCGGTCGGGTCCCGTGCTGGCGCCCGCGAACCAGAATTCGCTGTCCGGCGCCACACAGGACGCGCCGAGCAGGCCGCGGCCCGCCCCGGTGTCCACGACGGTGGTCTGCTGCACGGTCCAGCCGGGCGCGAGCGGCCCGTCGGCCGTACCGATCAGCGCGGGCGCGTCGGGCTTGTCGGTGGAGCTGGTGGCGGGCTTGCCCGCGGCCTTCAGCGGGGTGAGCGCCTTGCCCTTGGGCGTCGCGGGGACCAGTTGCGCGCTGCCGGAGCCGGTCGCGCCCGCCGTCCCCTGCGGGGTGAACGAGGTGTAGGTGGTGTTGGCGAATTCCGACGAGGACGGCGCCGGGCACAGCAGATTGCTGCGCTGTACGGGCAGCCGGGCCGCAGAGGCCACCGGCGCGGTGTCCCGGTCGCCGCCGCCGGACACCACGGCGGCGCCGGTCAGTACGGCCAGGGCGGCGACGGCGCCCGCCAGGGAGATCGTGCTGCGGTTCACTGGTGGTCGCTCCCGTCGCGGCGCTGGTCGTCTTCGGCGTAGTACGGGGTGGCCGGGTCGGGGTACGCGGCCGGGTCGTAGGGCTGCTGTCCGCCGTACGGCGCCTGCCCGTCGTACTGCTGCTGCGGCTGCTGCTGGTCGTAACCCGCCGTCTCGTCGTAACCGGCCGCCTCTTCGTGGCCGGTCGTCGCGTACGGGTCGTAGGGCGGCGGGGGCTGCTGCGGGTAGCCGTACTGGTCGGTGTAGCCGACCTGCTGCTGCTCGTACGTGCCCGGCTCCGCCGCGTACTGCTGCTGCCCGTCCCACTGCTGCTGGGCGGGGTCGGTGCCGTAGCCGGGGTCCTGCTGCGGGTAGCCGTAGAACTGCTCGCCGGTGTCGGGGGCAGGCACCGCGTACGGGTCGTAACCGCCCTCAGAGGGGTCGTACGGGGTCTGCGGCGGTGCGTCGGGGCCCGCGGGCCCGTCCTGGCCCTGCCGACCGGGGTGGGCCTGCTGGGCCGCGTAGGCCGCCTGCCCCTGGCCCTCGGCCTCCGCGGCGTCGGGATCGGCCGCGGCGGCCTCGGCGTCGGCCGCCGCCTGGAGGCGGCGGGCGCGACGGCCCTCGCCCGCACCTTGTGCGGGAATCTGGACGGCGCTGGGCGCGTCGGCCTCCGGCAGGTCGTCGTCGATCTCGCGGCGGCGGCCCGGCAGGGCCAGCACGATGACCACGAGCAGCAGCAGTCCCTGCGCGCCCAGCCACACGGTGTGGGTGAACGGCTCCTCATAGGTGACGTCCAGACGGCCGCCGGTGGCGGGCAGCTGGAAGCCCTGCGCCCAGCCGTCGACGGTCGTTCTGGGCAGCGCGGATCCGTTCAGGGTCGCGTGCCAGCCGGGCGCGGCGGAGTCCGCCAGGCGCAATACGCGGCCTTCGGGACCCGCGGGCACCGTGGTGTGCGCCTCGATCTTGCCGGCCGCGACGGCGACGGGCTGCGCGCCCTTGCTGGTGATCGCGATCCTGGAGACCGCGTCGTTGACGCGCCACAATTCGCTGCCGTCCGCCTGGCTCACCCGGGACAGGCCCGGGGTGCTGTCCAGGACGCGGCCCACCGAGCGCGGCGCGCCCTTCTGCGCCAGTACGTAGCGGATGGCGTATCCGGTGAGGCGGCTGCCCTGGTCGGCGCCGGAACCCGCCACCAGGTTGGCGACGACGGTGTCCAGTTCGCTGTCGCGGGACGCCTCCGCGGCCAGTTCCGCGTCGCCGATCCGCGCGCCCGCGCCGCGCACCAGGGAGTACGAGATACGGCCCGCGGTGCCGTTGAGCACCAGGGTGCGGGCCTGGTCGCGGGAGGTGCTCTCCTCGGCGACGAAGGCGGGCACCTGCTGCGGGTCCTGGCGCTTGATGGGGCCGTTCGCGCCGTCGGCGACCCAGGTGAAAGCGGCCAGCAGCGGCGCGAGGGCCGCGGCCAGCGCGATCAGGCCCGCGACGGGCTGGCGCCAGCCGAAGCCGCTGGCGGCGATCCGCTCCTTGGCGCCTTCCGCGCCGATCGCGGCGGCGGCCAGCAGCGCGAGGCCGTAGACGAGGGTGGCGGGGCCCGCCCACGCCTTGGTGTTCTCGATGACGGCGAAGAGCAGACCGGTCGCGGCGGCGGCCCAGGCGGCGACGATCGCCGGGCGGCGGGTGTCGCGCATCAGGGCGGCGAGCGCGGCCAGGACGACGCCGATCAGCAGGAAGGCGGCGCCCGCCTTGGGGCCGCCGGGGCTGAGCATCAGCAGGTCGATGCCGGAGACGCCCTTGTCGCCGTACGGCAGTCCCGCCTCGTGCAGCAGGCGTCCGGGGTGCGCGAGCAGCGTCAGCGACCAGGGGGCGAGCAGCACGATCGGGGTGATCAGCAGGGCCGCGAAGCGCAGGAGCTGCGGGACCAGGAGCTGCTGCTGGCCGCGGGCCATCCGCCAGCCGAGGGTGGCGGCGGCCAGTGTCAGGGCGATCGGCCAGGTGACCGGGGTGAAGGCGGTGGTGAAGGTGAGCATCAGCGCCAGCGCCCAGGTGGAGCGCCAGCCGGGCCGTGCGCCGCGCTCGATCGCGCCGTCGCCGAGCTGAAGGCCCGCGGTGCCGACGGCGGCGCGCGCCATCAGCGGCAGCAGGATGGCCAGTACGGCGGTGCCGAGCCGTCCGGTGGCCAGTGCCCCAGTGGCGGCGGGCAGGAAGGCGTACGCGACCGACGCCCAGGCGCGCAGCAGGCGCGACTCGACGAGCGGGCGGGAGGCGAAGTAGGCGGTGATCCCGGCCAGCGGCACGGAGGCCACCAGCAGCAGGGTGAGGGTGAGTCCCGTGGAGCCGAAGAGCACGGTCGCGAAGAGCGCGAGGACCGCGAGGTACGGGGGCGCGGCCTGGGTGCCGCCGGTGCCCAGCGCGTGCCAGGAACCCGTGTAGGTGCCCCACAGGTCGGAGGCGCCGGGGTCGGCGGGCAGCAGGGCGCCGCCGAAGAGGGCTCCCCCGCCGAGCAGCGAGCGGCAGGCGGCGAGCGAGACGACGAGCAGGACGGCGAAGAGCACGGGGCCCGGCTTGCGGGCGACGCGCTTGAGCCGCGCGAATTGCTCGACTTCCAGGAAGTCGCCGTCCTCGTCGCCCGGTCCCGACTCGACGGAGCCGCCGTGCCGTCCCGCGGCGGCGGACGCGGCGTCCGCGCGGCCCGCGATGTTGCTGACGACCTGGTCGACGGTGGCGCGTACGGTCGCGCCGGGCGGCGGGAAGAGCGGTCGCAGTTCGGAGGGCGGTACGGCGCCGCGGCCTCTTCTGCGTCTGGCGGCCAGCACCCGTCCGGGGCGCAGCAGGACGCCGAGCAGTCCGACGATCTCGTCGACGGCCTGTCCCGGCACCTTGCCGACGAGATAGGCGAGCGTGCGCAATATGGTGCCGACGGCGATCCGCAGCATCACGTAGGGCAGCAGCGGGCCGCGGGTGTTGGCCAGCAGGGTGTAGACGGCGCCGGCCTTGTCGACGCGGTGCGGGTTGACCGAGGAGCGGCCCGCGCAGTCGACCGGGCGGCGCTCGCGGGAGGCGGCCTCGGCGTGCCACATGACGGCGTCGGGGGCGACCAGCACGGTGTGGCCCGCCGCTTGGGCGCGCCAGCAGAAGTCGACGTCGTCGCGCATCAGGGGCAGCCTGCGGTCGAATCCGCCCAGCTCCTCCCATACGTCGCGGCGCACGAGCATGCCCGCGGACGACACGGCGAGCACCGGGCGGGTCTGGTCGTGCTGGCCCTGGTCCTGCTCGCGGCGTTCGAGCGCGGTCCAACGGCGACCGCTGCGGGCGATGCTGACGCCGACTTCGAGGAGCTGCCTGCGGTCGAACCAGCTCCGCAGCTTGGGGCCGATGATCGAGGCGGACGGCGAGGCGTCCGCGGTGCGCAGCAGGGCGGCGAGCGCTCCGGGGTCGGGCTCGCAGTCGTCGTGCAGCAGCCACAGCCACTGGACGGGGTCGCCGTGCGGTTGCTCGGGCTCGTCGTACGCGTCGTCGTTCCAACTGCGGCTGACCGGGTCCCAGCCGCTGCGGCGTCCCAGGTACGGCAACTGCTCGGCGCTGAGCGGCGCGGCGACCCTGGCGGCCTCCTCGACGGCGGCGCCGAAGCCGGTACGGCGGGCCAGGTGCAGGACGCGCTGGTCGCCGAGGGAGTCGGCGAGCAGCCGCGCGGAGTCGTCCGCGCTGCCGGTGTCGGCGGCGATCACGTCCTGGACAGGGCGGTCCTGGGAGAGCAGGCCGGCGAGGGCTTTGGGCAGCCAGCGCGCGCCGTCGTGCGCGACGAGCACGGCGGTGACGACGTGGCGCGGGAACTCAGGGATGCCGGCCGGGAAGAAGGCCGGTGCTGGGCTGTTCACGGACATCGAGGTTCGGGCCCCGGTTCGCTGGACTGCGGTTGACGCATCGGCCGCCGGCGGCGGGGAACGTCTCGGACGGGCCCCCACACTAACGGCTTACACCGGGAGCTCCGTCCGAGTGTGAGAACAACGGCAGCCCGCCTCCCGTGCCGGTGGGCGCGGAAAGCGGGCTGTACGCGGGCTGGAAGCAGGCTGTGCGTGAGCTGCGATCGGGCCGGTGCGCGGTGCCGCGCGAGGGGCCGGGGGCGCGGTCAGGGCTCGGTCGGCGCCCTGCCGCGGACCCGGTCGTCGGACCGGTCTCGTGGGTCAGACGACGCCCTTCTTCAGGCGGCGGCGCTCCCGCTCGGACAGGCCGCCCCAGATGCCGAAGCGTTCGTCGTTGGCCAGGGCGTACTCCAGGCAGTCGGAACGGACTTCACAGGCGAGGCAGACTTTCTTCGCCTCACGCGTGGAACCGCCCTTTTCCGGGAAGAACGACTCGGGGTCGGTCTGCGCACACAGCGCGCGCTCCTGCCAGCCGAGTTCCTCGTCGGCCTCTTCGGCCAGCAGCAACTGGAACTGCTCGGTCATGCGCGCCCCTCGTCTGTCGTGCTTCCCCGTGATGTTGCCGTCACCATGAGCGGCCTAACGACACGAGTGAAATTACAAGTGTGCCGATCCGGGCCAGTCAAGCCGAGATCTGCTATTGGGCCCGTTATTCACTCCGCTGAACCAAGAGGTGACAGAAAGTGTTGATATCGGCCTAAAATCCGGTATCCGTCAACCATGGTCCCGCCGATCCACCGTTCACACCTCGTCAGACGCCTTGGCGACGCGCCACGTTCCGCCATTCGGGTGAAGCGTTGTGGATCACATTCCGATCACAGAAGCACAACAGCACAACGTGCTCCTCGTGCGGTTGGGCACCACATATCCGCACACTTCTGCGCACAAACCTTTCACCAACCCTTCCAGCCGGATCAGGTGAAAGATTCGCGACATTCCGGTCATCCGGTTGACAAGGTGCGGGCGGGACCGGTCTCCTTGACGGCATGCCTGCTGAGCACCACGCGCCTACCCGGACTCGCCGTCGCGAGTCCCGCTGCGTCGCGCTCGCCCAGAGCTGTTGTCGTTCCTGTTGTTGCCGCTGAGCCCCCTGCCCAGGACCTGTCACGGACCTGGCACCGCCTAGCCACTCGCGCATCACGAGGAACACACCTTCATGTACAGCGATGTCTCGATCGCCGGTGACCCGCTCGCCCTTCCCCACCTGCTCCCCCCGGTGCCGCAACACCCACGCACCGTCGCGGAGTTCGCCGGGCTCGCCCGCTCCATCGCCGCCGACCGCGAGCGATGGGCCTCCCAGGTGCGCTACGACGCCACCACCCGCTGGTACGCGCGGCTGCGCCGCGGCCCCGGCTACGAGGTGTGGCTGCTGAGCTGGCTGCCCGGTCAGACCAGCGGGCTGCACGACCACGGCCTGTCGTCCGGTGTGCTCACCGTGCTCCAAGGGGCGCTGCGCGAGCGGGCGCTGCCGGGCGCGAGCGTGGGCGGCGTCGGTCGCGAGGTCAACCGGGTGCTGTCGGCGGGCGCGCAGCGCGCCTTCGCGCCCGGTTACGTCCACGAGGTCGTCAACGACGCGCTGGAACCCGCGGTGAGCCTGCACGTCTACTTCCCCGGCCTCACCAAGATGACCCCGTACGCCTGCACGTCCGCCGCCCCGCGGGCCGATACCTCACGGGCCGCCGCGGCGGGCTGACAGACTGGGAACCATGCGAATCGTGGTTCTGGCCGGAGGTATTGGAGGGGCGCGCTTTCTGCGCGGCCTGAAGGCAGCGGCGCCGGAGGCGGAGATCACCGTCATCGGCAACACCGGAGACGACATCCATCTGTTCGGTTTGAAGGTCTGCCCCGACCTCGACACCGTGATGTACACCCTCGGCGGCGGCATCCACGAGGAGCAGGGCTGGGGGCGGGCCGAGGAGACCTTCGCGGTCAAGGAGGAACTCGCCGCGTACGGCGTGGGCCCCGAGTGGTTCGGTCTCGGCGACCGGGACTTCGCCACCCACATCGTGCGCACACAGATGGTCGGCGCGGGCTACCCGCTCAGCGCCGTCACCGAAGCGCTGTGCGCCCGCTGGAAGCCCGGCGTGCGGCTCATCCCGATGTCCGACGACCGGATCGAGACCCACGTGCTGGTCGAGATCGACGGCGAGCGCAAGGCCGTTCACTTCCAGGAGTACTGGGTACGGCTGCGCGCCTCCGTCCCCGCCCACGCCGTCGTGCCGGTCGGCGCGGAGGGCGCCAAGCCCGCGCCCGGCGTCCTGGAGGCGATCGGCGAGGCGGACGTCATCGTCTTCCCGCCGTCCAACCCCGTCGTCAGCATCGGCACCATCCTCGCCGTGCCCGGCATCCGCGAGGCCATCGCCGAGGCCGGGGTACCGGTCGTCGGCCTCTCCCCGCTCATCGGCGACGCCCCCGTGCGCGGCATGGCCGACAAGGTGCTGGCCGCCGTCGGGGTCGAGTCGACGGCCGCGGCCGTCGCCGCGCACTACGGCTCCGGGCTGCTGGACGGCTGGCTGGTCGACACCGTCGACGCCGCCGCCGTCCCCGAGGTCGAGGCCGCCGGAATCCGCTGCCGGGCCATCCCGCTGCTCATGGACGGCCCCGAGGCCACGGCCCAGATGGCCAGGGAGGCGCTGACGCTCGCCGAGGAGGTACGGGCATGAACGCGCCCCGCTACGAGGTGTTCGCCGTCCCCGGCATCGCCGAGGTGCAGCCGGGCGCCGACATCGCCAAGCTCATCGCCGCCACCGGGACCGAACTCGCCGACGGTGACGTCCTGCTGGTCACCTCCAAGATCGTCAGCAAGGCCGAGGGCCGGATCGTCAAGGCGGACGACCGCGAGGCCGCCATCGACGCCGAGGCCGTACGCCTCGTCGCCCGCCGCGGACCGACCCGCATCGTCGAGACCCGGCACGGCTTCGTCATGGCCGCGGCGGGCGTCGACGCCTCCAACACCGCGGCGGGAACCATCCTTCTGCTCCCCGAGGACCCCGACGCCTCCGCCCGGCGCGTCCGGGACGGCCTCCGCGAGATCCTCGGCGTACGCGTCGGCGTCATCGTCACCGACACCTTCGGGCGGCCCTGGCGCGAAGGTCTCACCGACGTCGCCATCGGCGCCGCCGGGGTCCGCGTCCTGGACGACCTGCGCGGCGGCCTCGACAGCCACGGCAACCTCATGTCCGCGACGGTGACCGCCACCGCGGACGAGTTGGCCGCCGCCGGGGACCTGGTCAAGGGGAAGGTCGGGGGGTTGCCGGTGGCCGTCGTACGGGGGCTCGGCGAAGTCGTCGTCGCCGACGGCGCTCTCGCCGACGACGACGATTCCGGCGCGCGGCCTCTTGTGCGGGCCGCCGCCAACGACATGTTCCGGCTCGGCACCTCCGAGGCCGTACGCGAGGCCGTCTCGCTGCGGCGGACGGTACGGGAGTTCACCGACGACGCGGTCGACCCCGCCGCGGTTCGACGTGCCGTCGCGCTCGCCGTCACCGCGCCCGCTCCCCACCACACCACTCCGTGGCGGTTCGTCCTCCTGGAGTCGGCCGAGACACGGGAGCGGTTGCTCGACGCCATGCGGGACGCCTGGGCGGCGGACCTGCGGCGCGACGGTTTCTCCGAGGAGTCCGTGGCACGGCGGCTTCGGCGGGGGGACGTGCTGCGGCGCGCTCCTTATCTCGTCGTGCCGTGCCTTGTCGCCGACGGGGCTCACGCCTATCCGGATGCGCGGCGGGGGGCCGCGGAGCGGGAGATGTTCGTGGTGGCTGTGGGGGCGGCCGTCGAGAACTTTCTTGTGGCGCTTGCCGGGGAGAGGCTTGGCTCCGCCTGGGTTTCCTCCACGATGTTCTGCCGTGACGTCGTCCGTGACGTCCTTCGGCTTCCCGCCGACTGGGACCCCATGGGGGCCGTGGCCATTGGGTGGCCGGCCGCCGCGCCGGCCGTTCGGCCGGCTCGCGACCCCGCCGCCTTCATCGCCGTTCGCTGAGCCCCCTCCGGGGGGGTTGTCTTTCCCGCCCGCCCACCCGTGCGGGTGTGTTGTCGTTTGCGGGTGCCGCCTGTGCCTGGTCGGTGCCGGTCCGGGGCACCTCCTCGAAATCCGTACCACCTGGTCCCGCGCATCCGGTGCCGTTCCTGTCGACGTATTTCTGCGGGGGCACCCCGGCCCGTCCCCTCCTCGCCCGTCGGCGTCCGCCTGCCGGTGGGGGTTGCCGGGGTGGGGGGCTCGGGTACGTCGGCGTCCGACGGTCCGGCGGGGGTGGCGGAGGGGGGTGAGTGGGAGCCCGGCCACTGCACGCCCGACGTCCAGCGGGGGTGGCGAAAGGGGGTGGGTGGGGGCCCGGGCGTCCCCGCCAGCGGCCGTCCAACCGGGTGGGCCAAAACGGGTGGGCTGGATCCGAGCCCTCCGCCACCCGGCCCTCCGACCGAGCAAGCAGAAGGCGGTGGGTGGGAGCCGAGCCCCTGCGCGAC